>JAENZA010000004.1 GCA_016841485.1 Methanobacteriota archaeon | reverse complement strand
TAGTCGTGGCAGCGGTCGACGTTGCCCGGCTTCGGGCCGGCGCAGACCTCGAGCGCCATCGCGAGCTGTGCCCGTTCACTCGGTCGCATAGAATGCATCGCCTTCGAACACCCGCTGCATCAGTTTGTCGGAGAGGCGGTGTTTGTACCGCATGTAATCATACAACGACAGCCCCTGTTCCTTCAGCGCCATGTTCCTGAACATGCAGGGCGTCGAGCTCTTGCAGCACCAGGCAAGGCTCCCGAAACAGGTGTTCTCGCCCCCCGCAAGGGGGGTGTTCTTCACGAGGTCGAGCTTCAGGGTCATGAACTCATTTCTCGAGATATCGAGGTGCTCGAGCGTCGGGATGAGCGGACACTGCTTCACCGGCATGCAGCAGAAGGTAAGCGCCCGAATATCGCCGCCGCGGCAGAGCTGTTTCGGGGCATTGTACCACCCCGTCTCATCGGCATACCGGGCAAGGGACGCATCGAGGGACCTGAGATTCTCAGGGGTCGCCTGCCGGGCAAGCGAGATCATGTCCGCCCCGTGGGCGAGCATGTCCTTTGCGATGGAGAAGGAGTTGATGGAGTTGTTGGCGATGATCTGCAGCGGGCAGCTGTTTCGTATCTGCCGGAGTTTCGTGTGCCCGAAGTCCATCAGATCAATATGGAGGATATCCGCCCCCGCCTCCCAGATGCCCCGTGCCAGCGCACGATCGTCCTCCGCGACCCCGGCCCGGACCTTCACCGAGACCGTCACCCCGGCCTCCTTGAGCGCACGTATGGTCGCATGGAGCTGGTCCTGATGCTTCAAAAGGTATTCGCCGCACCCCGCCTCGATCATCGCCTCCTGCCGGCAGTGCGCATCGATTTCATACACAACAGACGGACCGATCGCCTCGGCAATGGCACGGTAGGACGCAGGCGACGACCCCCGCAGGTTCAGCGCACAGATGATGCCGGTCCCTGCCATCTGTTCTATCTGGGAACTGAGTTCGGCCACGGGGTCGTCATACAAAAATTCCTCGCGTCCTGCCTCTGCAAGCGCCCGGCTCGCAGCCATTGTCTTCTGGTCGATGGAATATCCCCCGATGCAGGCCATGCCGACGAAATCCTTTCTGGCATTCACATACTGCGCATCGACGATGCCGGCCATGGAGGAGAGAACGAGAGGGCTCTTCATTACTTCTCCATTGACCATCAGTTCATAACGATCATAGGGGTCCATCATAAGTGCTCTATATGTTTTCCTTCAACACCAAAGGTCTTTTCTTATAACTGCTCAAGGGTATAGCCGCTCTTTGAACGGGTCAGCGCTATTCCTTCCCGAAACTGCTCCCTGGTAATGCCCGGGCACGCGGCATATTCGGTGGTAATGGTATGCCAGGGAAGCAGGTATGCCTCATTGGGTTTTCCCGACCCCCCACGAAACTCCACCGCAAGGTACCCCCGGCGGCCGGTCCTCGTGAGAAACTCCGATATCGAATCGACCTGGTGGGTCCCGTTCTTGTCCTTGTGAAAGTGCTGGGTAAAATAAATCTTGTTTCCTTTCAGGGACTTGCATTCGATGGCAAGGTAGTACCGGGGGTCGAGGGAATCGACGATCACATCCACGTACTGGGTGTTAAAGCGGGCCTGCTTGAGCCGGTAGGCAAAGCCCCCGACGCCGGAGTCATCAAAGAAGGAGTTCAGGCAATGGACGATGTCCCGCTCAAAATCACTCATTACATAACCATTGCGGAGGGAACAACAAAAACACATCGTTAATTATTTTATTGCGTATCGTAGTACATTGTAATGTATGGCAAAGACAGGATTCTTACTCGTTGGACATGGCAGCAAAAAGCCGTATAACAAGGAACTCATCGAAAACACCGCGGCAATGGTTGCCGCAAAAGAAGACGGATTTCTGGTAAAATCCGGATTCATGAGCATCAACGAACCCACGGTCCAGGAAGTCCTGGAAGAATTCCGTTCAGAAGACATTGAAAAGATGATCGTCGTCCCGCTCTTTCTGGCAAAAGGCATCCACATCCTCGTGGACATCCCGGGGATTCTCGGCCTTTCCGAGGGAAGCTACAAGGGAGAGTTCACCCTTGCCGACGGAACCGTTGTTCCCCTCCTCTATGCCCAGCCGATCGGTGCGGACCCGCTCCTTGCCGACATGATGATCAGAAATGCGTACAATGTTCTCGAAGAACACGCCTGACATTCCTATGAATATTCTGGTGCTGGACACCATTCATGGCGGGAAGGAAATCGCCCGCCACCTTTCTTCTCTCGGCCATACGGTCGACTGTGTCGATGTCTACCGTGGCAGTGAGGGCATTTCATCCGAAGAGGCACTCTCCCGGCGCTATGATCTGGTCGCAGCCCCGGTGCACCTGGACCCGGACCACCCCCTGATGCATATCGAAGGTACAGCCTATACCACCCATCACGAGATCGTCGCAACGATTCTTGCCCCACTGCACCTTCAGCAGTTCATCGAGATCACCGGGACCCGCGGAAAGACGACGACCGCCCACGCCCTTGCCCACGGGATGCGGGGGACGGGCATCCTCCATACCTCCACCGGCACCTACCACTGTCCGGGAAAAGAGAACCTCTGGAAAAAAAGCATCACCCCCGCATCACTGATTGACGCTGCCGGACTGGCCGCATCCGCGGGCGGCTGGCTGATTGCAGAGGAGTCCATCGGTGTTTCAGGGGCCGGAGACCTTGGCATCCTGACCTCAGACATCGATTATGCCATTGCCGGGGGGAAACGTTCTGCTCTTGCCGAGAAGAAGCGTATGCTTGCCGGATGCGGCCGGGTGCTGCTTGCCCCCGGCATCCGGGAACGTATGCCGGGCTCAATTGCCACGGAGGAAATCGTCTCCCTCGACGGCATCCGCTGTTCCTATGTATATGACAATATCCGTGGTTCCTTCGACCACCCGCTCTTCTCGATTGCCGGCTACCGTATTCCCCTCATGACAGCCGCGGCAGCCCTCTGCATCCTCGGCGAAGACCCAGCGGCCCTTGCCACGTTTTCTGCTCTCGAAGCGCGGATGAAGGTGACAGAGGAAGGGGGCAGGACAATCGTCGACAATGCAAACAGCGGCGCATGCCTCGCCACCACATGCGATGCGGTCGGACTCGCACGGCGCAATTGCCCTGCGTGCCTGCTCACCCTCGTCGTGGGAGCCGAGTCCTCAACTGTCTGTGAAGGATTTCCATTTGCTGATATAGCAGAAGTGATAAAAAATACCTCACCGGAAACGGTCATCATTGTGGGAGACCAGTACCGCTCCTGCAGAACCGATGATCTCCCGGTCGCACCGCTGGCCATCGTCGCCACCCTTGACGAGGGTGCTGCGCTGGCCCGGTCAGAGGCGGGGACGGGTGCCATCGTCCTTGCGGTAAAAACATGGAGATAATAAATATGCAGTACATTCAACCCCGCCCGAGTTCTATTGTTGCAGCGCTCTACACGGCACGCGACCTTGGTGTCGACCTTGCTATCCTCCACGGACCGTCCGGCTGTTCCTTCAAACATGCACGCCTCCTGGAAGAGGACGGCCTGAGAGTCCTTACCACATCGCTCGGCGAGACTGAGATCATCCTCGGCGGCCAGGACGTTCTTGAAAAAGTCCTCATCGAAGCCGAAGAACGGTTCCATCCAACGAGAATGGCGGTCGTCGGTACCTGCGTATCGCTCATCATAGGAGAAGACATGGAAGCTGCCATCCGCGACTCCGGCATCACCACCCCCACAATAGCCATCGAGGTACACGCCGGGTTCAGGGAGAATATCCAGGGGGTGATGGCGGCGCTCGTTCCCGCAGCAGCGGCGGGATGGGTATCCGAGGACGAACTCGAGCGGCAACGACGACTGCTTGCCGCCGCAAATGAAGTGGAACGCCTCCGGGGAGCGGCATACAAATCATATATCCAGCCGTCACGCGGGGATCTCAAACACGTGGTCGCCGCGCGCCTCCGGGAATGCATCGGGGAAGGAAAGAAGGGAATTGCCATCCTCAATGCGAAAAAGGAGACCGCGTATATGTTTGCGGATGTCCTTCTGGCCCTCCACGAAACCTGGCCGGATGCGGATATCACCTACTTTGCAAACCTCGAGGATGTCGGTCTTGACAAGGTCCGCCGGGACGCCGCACGCATCCTGCAGGGACTGAGGAGCGGCGGGGTCGACCCCGAACTCCACGGTGCACTGGACGAATACGGCGCCACCGGCGATACCTTCGGCAGAATTCTCCGGGAAACGTCCCCGGATTTCGCTGTGATTGCCGGGGTCCCGCATGCAATCCCTGCAGAATATACGGAGGGTATCGAGGTATTCTCCATAACAAACGGCCCCCGGCAGGTAGAGCCGCTGAAGGACCTGGGGCACGAGCATGTGGTGGTGGAGATTGACCTGCACCCCAAGACTCTCGGTGTCCGCGAGATCGTCGAGAGCGAATTCGGCGCCGTTGTCCGGAGCCTGCGATGAAGAGCCTGCTCATCACGGGCGATCGGTCGGGGAGCGGAAAGACCAGCATCACGCTTGCCATCTCCGCGCTTCTTGCCAAAGAGTATGAGGTCCAGCCGTTCAAGGTGGCGATGGATTACATCGACCCCTCCTACCTGACCGGGGTGACCGGCAGGCCCTGCCGGAACCTGGACAGTTTCGTGATGAACCCGGAACTCGTCCGCACGGTCTATGACAATGGATGCAAGGGTGCTGACATCGCCATAGTCGAGGGTGTCCGCGGACTCTATGAAGGCTCTGATGCGATCACCGACGAGGGGTCGACCGCAAGCATCGCAAAACAGCTTGGCCTCAATGTGATCCTCGCCGTCGATGCCCGGTCCATCACCCGGTCCGCGGCAGCCCTGGTGAAGGGGTTCATGGCGTTTGACCCGGAGGTGTGCATTAAAGGCGTCATTTTAAACCAGGTGCGGGGCAGCAAGCACGAGGAGAAGGCCCGGCGGGCAATCGAACATTTCTGCGGCATCCCCGTGCTTGGCGCCATTCCCCAGACCGATGCCATGCAGCTTACGATGCGCCACCTGGGGCTCGTCCCCTATCTCGAAGGAAAGGGAAAGGAGGATTTCCTCAGGAAGATCGAGACGGTAACGGAGGTCATAGGAAAGCACGTGGACATGGACCGCCTGCTGGAGATTGCCGGAACATCCGCCGTCCCGCAGGAGCAGCCGGCACTGTTTCGACCGGCAAAAGAGACCGATGTCCGCATCGGGGTTGCCATCGACGAGGCCTTCAACTTTTACTACAACGACCTCTTCGACCTGCTTCCCTCATGGGGCGCGGAGATGGTGCCGTTCAGTCCCATCCATGACCGGCTGCCGGAAGCGCACGGGTACATCTTCGGCGGCGGGTATCCCGAACTCTTTGCCGAAGAACTGGAAGGAAACGACGCCATGCGTGAAGCGGTGCGGGAGGTCTGTGCGTCCGATGTCCCGGTCTATGCGGAATGCGGCGGGCTTATTTACCTGACAAAGAGCGTCACCCTCAGAAAGGAATGGAATAACGAGGTAGCCGATCGTTCCTACGCAATGGCAGGCGTCTTTGACGGCATCACGCGTATGCCGGCCCGGCGGGTGATAGGCTACGTACGTGGAACGTCCACTGCAGACAGCCCTCTCGGGGCGGCATCGTTTGCCGGCCATGAATTCCATCATACGGATGTCACTCTGCTGAAGGATACCAGGTACGCCTACCGTCTCTCCCGGGGGCTTGGCATCCGTGATAACCTCGACGGCGCCCTTGTCCACCGGACACAGGCAAGTTATACCCACCTCCATCCCACCGCAAGCCGCGGCATGTTTGAGAACTTTGTCAGGGAATGCAGGATGCAGGACTAAAAATCCGGCATTCTGATCGGAAGCAATTTGAAAGTACAGTCTGAATAGATGTAGTATGCTGATTTACCTGAACGGGGAATTCGTGCCTGAGAGTGAGGCAAAGGTTTCCGTTTTTGACCACGGTCTTCTCTACGGAGACGGTGTGTTTGAGGGCATCCGTGCATACAATGGCCGGGTATTCAGGCTGGAAGAGCACATCGACCGGATGTATGATTCCGCGAAGACCATCGATCTGAAGATCCCTCTGACAAAGAAAGAATTTGCAGACGTCATCTGCGAGACGCTCCGGAAGAACAACCTGAAGGACGCCTACATCCGCCCGCTCGTCACCCGCGGCGTCGGCGACCTCGGCCTTGACCCCAACAAATGCCCGGTGGCAACGGTCATCGTTATTGCCACCGGATGGGGTGCGATGTACGGCGACCTCTACGAGAAGGGCCTGAAGGCCATCACCTGTTCCATCCGGAGAAACCCGGCAGAGGCGCTCCCGCCCAATGTGAAGAGTCTCAATTACCTCAACAATATCATGGCAAAGATTGAGGCGAACTACAAGGGAGGGGACGAGGCGATCTTCTTTGATACCAACGGCTATGTCGCCGAAGGCTCGGGCGATAACATCTATATCGTGAAAAACGGGACGATCGTCACCCCCCCTACCCTGAACAACCTGCGTGGCATCACCCGCATGGTGCTTCTCGAACTCGCAGAAGAGATGGGCATCGCCGTCGAGGAACGAAACCTTGGGTACTATGACCTCTATACCGCAGATGAATTCCTCGTGTCAGGTTCGGCAGCGGAAGTGGCCCCCGTCGTCCTCATCGACGGCCGGACCGTCGGCACCGGCAAACCCGGCCCCGTCTTCAAACAGCTGGCGGAGGCATTCAAGCGGCGGACCGAGACAGAAGGGACGCCCCTCTGAACCCGTGTCCGACCCCATCCGCATCTTTTTTAGGACCATTCCAAAACGTATATAACAAATTCAAGCCTATAAAATTAGGCACAAACTGTGCGTTTGCTGCTATAGTGTAGGGGCCAATCATGCCGGCCTTTCACGCCGGCGACTGGGGTTCGAATCCCCATAGCAGCACTCTTTTTCGATAATTCTCTCAAATTTTTTTGACGATTATTCATTGGGTTATTCGGTAATTTTTCCTGCCCGGTTCACAATCACCACCATATCCCTCTCGGCCTCTCCCGTCATCTCCGCAAGCTGTCGGGGCGAGTGTTCCAACAGATGCCCCACCGTCACAATCCCCGCATGCACCAGGTTCTTTCGCATACTGGTATTGACCCCTTTGATCAGGGTGATCGGGCAGAGCTTCTTGTCGGCAACCATGGAGGCGATATTCTCCTCCGCCGGATTGTCCCATCCGATATGCTTGATATCCCAGCAGGCCGCATACCGTTTTGCGTGGGAGGAGAGTTTGGTGTTGCTTACGATCATCGCCTTGTCAACGGTGAAATGATTTCGTCCCGCCTTGTACCCTTCCTGCACATCCTCGACGATGGCCCGGGCAATGCGCCCTTCATCCAGGCCGGTCATGCGGTGATGGTTGTGATGATGCTTCACCTCGACAAAATACGTGATCCCGTCCTTTCTGGCTATCGCATCCACCTCATGCTCGCCACATCGTCCCTGCAGTATCCTGCCTTCTCCCACCTCGTACCCGGAGCCTGCAAGAAGGGCCTGTACATAGAGTTCAAAGTCCGGCTTCGGCCTGAAGAGGCCTATTGCCCTTCGCACATTTGTCCGGTCCTCAACGGCCGGCTGATACCTGCGTGCAACCGTATGAATAAGGCGCAATATCTCCCGTGTCCGTATCCCGTCGTAGAGGTGCCGGTCGATCTCTGCAGCAACTTCTACGATATATTCTTCCGGAACCCCGTAATTGCGGGCGGTCCGCATCACCTTGTGCCGGTCATAGGGCTGTCTTGTCCCATCTGCCTTGATAACGTCTTTCATTGCCTCTGGTCCTCACAGGAACACGATATACCTGTACAGAAAAGAGAGGCGCCTCTGCAGGTGACCCGCCTTCTCATCATATCCACTGTTTGCGGTGGAAATACATGAGCATTATCACAACAATCACCGCCATTATCCCCAGTGCGCCTGGATATCCCAATCTCCAGCCGAGCTCGGGCATGTATGCAAAATTCATACCGTAAATGCCGGCGATGAACGTCAGGGGAATGAAGATGGTCGCGATGATCGTGAGCACCTTCATCACCTCGTTCATCCGGTTCGAGACGCTCGACAGATAGATGTCAAGCATGCCGGAACTCATATCCCGGTAGGTCTCCACATAATCCGCCAGCTGGATGACGTGATCGTAGACATCCCGGAAATAGACCAGGATGGACGGGTCAATCAGATCGGAATCACCCCGTTCCAGTTGGGAGGTCACTTCACGCAGCGGGTAGATCACCTTCCGGATATAGATGAGGTCCCGTTTGAGGGCATAGATGGTCTCGAGGATCTCCGGGGTCGGGTTGTGAATGAGTTCATCCTCAATCTCCTCGACTATCTCACCAATCCATTCGAAGACGACAAAGTAATTGTCGACAATCGAGTCGACGAGGGCGTACAGCAGGTAGTCGACACCGGAATGCCGTATGCGCCCTTTCTTTGCCTGGATACGTTTTCGGACACTGTCAAAGACATCACCCGGCTGTTCCTGAAAGGAGATGAGGACATTCTCCGTCAGAAGAAAACTCACCTGTTCTGATGCAATTCCCCCCTCGGGGTCAACCGAGAGCATATTCATGACCACGAAGATATACGACCCGTAGTCTTCGATCTTCGGGCGCTGCCGCGTATTCAGGATATCTTCCAGGATGAGGGGATGCACCTCAAAGATATTCCCTACCTTTTCGATAATGTCCGTACGGGCAAGACCGGTGATATTAATCCATGTCACTCCGGAATCCCCTATGCAGCCGGGGATGTCATCGACAGAGGCTGAAGAGAATTCACGGTAGTCGTCGGTATCATAGCGGGTAATCGAGATCTCGGTGGTTTCGGTGCGTAACTTCCCGATATGAATAAGGGTGCCCGGCGGGAGTCCCGCCTTTGTCGAGACCTGGGTGTCTGTCTCCTCCGTCATTGTTCTTCTCCGGCGGCATTGCCACGCATGGTGATAACATGGGTGCCCTGAATCTCCATCGATTCACTTGCGATGGTAAACTCCGCATGTGCATCCACCGCCTCCATCAGCCTCTTCATAATTTTATCACGCAATAGTCTTCTTTGCCGTGTATCGGTGACATACCGGATATCCAGGCGTATCCAGTTGTCCGTCAGGGTGGTGTACACGGACGGTTCGACGACCTTTTTCGGGAGATAGTATTTCTCCCCGATTCTTTCGATCTCTGCTTCTGCCTGGAAGGTCAGTTCTTTCGTCTCCTCCAGTACGATTGCATAGAATACCTGGATTGCTGCTTTCCAGTCGCTGTCATAGGTAAGGGGAAGGGTGATTTCGTCCCAGATGAAATTGTGATCTTTGGTATAATTGTGAACAATCCCGGAGATGACCACGGCATTCGGAATAATCACGATCCTGCCGGTCGGCTGGTCTCCGTTCACCCACTTGCCGATTTCCATGAGCGTGCTGTTCATGATTCCCACGTCCATTACGTCACCGGCCGTCTCGCCGATGCTGATCCGGTCCCCCACACGAAACATGCCTGAGAGCATGATGTATATTCCCCCGACAAAATTCCGGAGAACGTCCTGGAGGGCAATTGCAAGGCCCGCCGCAAGAATCCCGTACGATATAAGAAGAGACTGGGTCTCCTCCACCCAGATCCTTATGCCGATGATCACAACCGCCAGAAGGGAGAGGATAAAGAGCGCCTTGTTCAGCGAATACCTCGTTTTTTTATCCTGAATATATTTTGTGGCGATAAGAGACGTAACAACGTATCCAATGACGACGTATCCAAGGTATACCAGTGCAATAGCGAGGAAGGTGAGAGAGAGCTTCAGCATCTCAGGACTGGGATAATAATACGCTGCCCGGTTCAGGACCACGGCAAGGGCGGTAAAAAGTAAAAAGTATCCTGCTTCCCGTATCACCGATAATCACCATTGAATACATTCATTATATTCTATTTAAATGCCATGCCGGCCCCCGGCAATCCCTGAACTCACACAAATATCCCGCCTGCTCACCGGAATGGATGCCATTTCCGGGTTGAAGAGGAACAAATACATATACCCGGGGCTAAATTCCAGTATGCGCAACCAACCGTTTTGGCTGATGGCAGTCCTGATCCTCCTCTGTGCAGGATGTGCCGGTATGGCAGGATGCCTGTCCCAGGATGATACCCCCCTGACCGAAGGGGACATCTCCGTCATTCCGGCAGGTCCGGAGTACCCCGACTATGCCGGCACCTATCTGGAGGGGCCCCTTCGGATCACCGTCCCCGAGTTCGGGCAGTACTGGACGGCAGAAGGAACCTGTTACTGGGAAGGACGAATTCAGGTGGAAAATACCGGAGTGGAGACAGAAAATGATGTGATCCTCCGTTCCTCCCTCATAGATATCGAATCCGGAACAACGGTTGATACCACCTCGAAAACATTTCAGAGAGTAAGCGAGAACGACACCTTCACCTTTGTAGTACAACTGCACGGGGAATGTGACGGCAAATATACCATCAGGGTAGAGACGTTCGTGGACTGACCGGAAAATATCTATTTTTTCCCACTGATATCCGGGTATGAACATAGTTGCACTCAATGGGAGTCCACGCGGTACGGGCAGCAACACTCTGCGTCTTCTGGAAGCGGCAATGGAGGGGGCGGCTGCGGCAGGGGCGGATGTAGAGTATTATGATATCACCCGACAGGACATCCGGTTCTGCATCGGATGTGCGAAATGCTATGAAACCGGCAGCTGCATCTTCGAGGATGACTATGACGAGATCCTCGGGGCAATGCTGGAGGCGGACGGATTTCTCGTTGCCTCCCCGGTGTATATCAATGCCATCACCGCCCAGCTCAAGACCCTTATCGACCGGATGGCGGATGTTGTCCATTGCCAGAAATTCCGGGGCAAATATGCTGCGTTTATAACGACCGGCGGTGGCGGAGGCACGGACTGCGTCCTTGATTATCTGGGAAACGCATGGCAGGTATTCGGTGCGGATGTGATCGGAGGGACCGCCGCCGTCATGGCCGAAGGGGAGGAGCGCTTTGCGGCAGCCGTTGAGGAGTCCCGTGCAATTGGCACCACCCTGGCAGGCGCCATTGCAACCTCAGCTGCATACCCCGACCAGGAGGCATTTCATGCCGTCATGAAAGAGCATATGACGGCACTGGTAACAGCGCACCGCAACGAATGGCCGTCCGAATATTCCTACCTCCGGTCCATCGGCTGGATACAGGACTGACTCATACCACTTTTTTTACCAAACTCCCGGAATCTGTTCCCCGCATGCTGCGCACCGGTCCTTGTCCAGCCCGACGTGCCGGGAGCGAAAGGCGTCCCGTTTAATCAGCAGCGCTCCGCATGCATGACAGTGCGTATCCTGTGCCGGATGTTCGAAGACATTGCCGATATACGGATACCACACCCCTTCCTCACGGGCGATTGCATGTGACCGTTCCAGAACGCCGATAGGCGTGGACGAGACATCGCGCATGTGATAATCCGGGTGAAATGCGGTGAAGTGCATCGGCACCTCCGGCCCCAGTTCCCGGACCACCCAGCGGCAGAGAGCACGGATCTCATCGGCATCGTCATTCATGCCGGGAATAAGAAGCGTGACCGTCTCCACATGCATCCCCGCCTCATACGCCTGCTTCGTGGAGGTGAGGACCGGGTCAAGGTGGGCACCGCAGATTTTGTGGTAGAAGTCGTCATTGAATGCCTTGATATCAACCCGATAGGCCTCAAGGTACGGGGCAAGGTCCGCAAGAGCTTCAGGGGTGATGTACCCATTGGTGACGTAGATCGTTCCCAGGTTCTTCTCCCGTGCACGCACCGCCATCTCACGGGTATACTCGTGCCAGATCGTCGGTTCGTTATAGGTCCATGCAATACTCCGGCACCCCGATGCAAGAGCCCGCGCCACCGCATCCTCCACCGTCAGGCTGACGAGGTGCTCAAAATCATCCGACTGCGAAATATGCCAGTTCTGGCAGTGCTTGCAGCGGAAGTTGCATCCGATACCCCCGAGCGAATAGGTCGTCGTACCCGGAAGATAATGAAAGAGGGGCTTTTTTTCAATCGGATCTATTGCCTCCGCACTGACTTTTCCATAGGTCAGGGCGTACAGCGTTCCGCCACGGTTCTCCCGGACCCTGCAGATTCCCCTTTTGCCTTCCCGTATATGACATCGATGACTGCACAGGCCACAGGTCACACTTTCGTCATCCTCTCTGGCATACATCTCAGCTTCATGCAACTTTTCTGTCCCTTCCATAATCAACCCGGCCCGAACGCTTCTGTCATGGTGGTAAGGAGCCTCCTACCTCAAAAAACTATATGCTGTGCAAACCAATAGATGGGTGAGATGAAAACAATAGTAATTTCTCTGGGGGGTTCAGTGCTCGTACCTTCCCTTGAATCCAATAATATTGCAGCATATGCCGACATGCTGTCCCGTCTTGCGCAACAGTTCAGGGTGTTCGTTGTGGTTGGCGGAGGGGGAGAGGCACGCAGGTATATCTCTGCTGCGCGGTCCCTTGCCATTGATGAGGCAACCTCGGATGAGATCGGCATCCTGGTAACCCGGCTGAATGCGACAATGCTCATTTCCGCACTCGGACAGGTGGCATACCCTGTTGTGCCGGTCTCGCATTATGAGGCGCTGGAAGCGGCGACATCCGGCAGAATCGTGATCATGGGAGGAGTGACGCCGGGACAGACGACGGACGCCGTCTCGGCAGTACTGGCCGAACGGGCCGGGGCCGACCTTCTCATCAATGCAACATCTGTTGACGGGATTTATTCCGCGGACCCGAAAAAAGACCCCAATGCAAAAAAGCTGGACCTCCTCTCACCCGAGGAGCTTCTGGCAATCGTACAGGGCGGCCGTATGGACGCCGGTGCAAACAACGTCATTGACATCGTCGCAGCAAAGGTCGTGCAGCGAAATACCATCCCCCTCCTGGTGATCGACGGAAAACACCCGGACAATATCGCCGCCGCTCTCTTTGACGGCATCTTTACCGGCACTCTGATCAGCGGAGACAACAATTCGGTCCTCCCGCTCAAATAGAATCCTATCGGTAACTTTTTTTGATCCCGTGAACAATATTACTGGCTACACGGGGCAGTAGGGTAGCCTGGTCCATCCTAGAGCGTTTGGGACGCTTTGACGGCAGTTCGAATCTGCCCTGCCCCATCCTATGCAACGGGAATATGCCTGTGAAATCTTTTCTCATCTCTACCGGGAATATGTCTCGGAAGACACCCGTTTGTGTTTTCTTGAGTTTGAAAACCCCTTTGAAATTCTGATCCTGACCATCCTCTCCGCACAGACGACGGATGTGACGGTCAACGGCATCCGTGACCATCTCTTCGATTGTTACCCGGATGCGCAGGCTCTTGCCGGAGCGTCGGTCGAAGAGGTCGAGGCGATCATCCGCCCGACAGGATTCTACCACACCAAGGCACGCAACATCATCGCCACATCCCTTGCGCTCATCGACCGGTTCGGCGGCAGGGTTCCCGATACCATGAACGATCTCCTCACCCTGCCGGGTGTGGGACGAAAGACCGCAAACATCGTCCTCCATCATGCCTACGGAGTGCATGACGGCATTGCCGTCGATACACACGTCAAACGCCTCTCCTGGCGGCTGGGATTTACTGATCATATAGACCCGGTACATATCGAACAGGATCTCCTCGCCCTGTTCCCCTCGTCCGTATGGAAATATCTCAATTTTGTGCTCATCTCACACAGCCGGCGGGTATGCACGGCACGTCGCCCGAAGTGCGGCGAATGCATCGTCGCCGATCGCTGCCGCTGCGCGTTCAGAATCGAAAAATAAAAAAGGAATGCTCAGAGGAAGAGGAATTCATAGAAGATATACACAACCCATGCGACCACCGCGGTCGCCGGGATGGTCAGTATCCACGCGGCGACGATCTCCCGGACAATTCCCCATTTCACCGCCGATGTATACCCACGCGTTGCCCCGGCACCCATGATTGCCCCGCTCATCGCATGGGTCGTGGATACGGGAACCCCGAGGGATGTCATCATCGAGAGAACAAAACCGCCGGCCGCCGAGGCGGAAAATCCCTGGTACGGACGGATCTTCGTAATCTTATTGGCCATCTTGTCGATGACCCGCCACCCGCCGAGGAGCGTTCCCATCGAGATGGCAAAACATGACGCAAGAATAACCCAGAGCGGGACGACAAACTCCGAGAGGACGCCCCCTGCGACGAGGATGGCGGTAATCACACCCATCGCATTCTGTGCATCGTTCGCCCCGTGTCCGATGGCCTGGAATGAAGCTGCCACTATCTGCAGCGGCCTGAAGGCCGTGTTGAGTTTGGTCGGGTTCTGACTTCTTCCCAGTCGCAGGGTGATCATCCCCAATCCGAATGAAGCAAGCATCCCCAACATCGGTGATATGACAATGAACAACACAACAGCAAGAATGCCGGAGATCTTCAGGATACCGAGAATAATCAACGCAGGGATGGTAATGGTGATGCCCATCATAAATGCCAGAGGTGCTCTTGTCCTCCACTCATCATTGCGAAAATAGCATACCCCTGCATAGAGAAGGGTGGCAGACGTCCCGCCGAGGATGACGTAGATGATCACGTTTCTTACCAGATCCGCCGCCGGCCAGAGGATGGCCCCGAATCCCGCACCGGCAATACCTGCCCCGAGAAGCCCCCCAATAAGTGCATGAGAACTGGAGACGGGAATGCCAAGCATCGATGTGATGAAGACCCAGAGAACCGCACCGAACATCCCGGCAAGAAGCATGTGTGTCGTAAGAAATCCAGGATCGACGATCCCTTTGCCGATAGTTGCGGCAATGGCGGTGGTAAAGACAAGGGGGCCGATGAGGTTGAAGATGGATGCAAGAGCGACGGCCTTGAGCGGGGTGAGGGCACGGGTGGCAATGATGGTTGCGATTGAATTTGCGGCATCATTCAGGCCGTTGACGAAGTTAAATGCAAGGGCAAGTAAAATTCCCACCCCAATTACCAGAACGTCCATAATACCCTTCAGGAATGCCGGATAGCGATATCACTGAGAACATTCGCGGCATTTTCACATCTATCCGTTGCGCCCTCTAGTTTCTCGTAGATATCCTTGTATTTAATAATCCTGACGGCATCCGAACAGGTGAATATCTCCTTTATCGCATCACCCAGAAGATCGTCACCGAGATTTTCCAGGCGATTGATCTCGATGCACTGCTCTTCAACGGCATTTGCATGTTTCAGATCCCGTATCCCCTTCACCGCCTGTTCAAGCTCTTCGGTGGAAACGAGGATCAGTTTGGACAGTTCGACCATATACCTGTCCGTTTCCTCGATGCCATACAGATACATCATCCGTGTGGCCCCGTCGATAAAATCAAGGACATCATCAAGGGACGCGGCCAGTTTTGAGATCTCCTCCGGCTCGATGGGGGTGATGAACGTCTTATTGAGGAGCTGGTAGATCTGGTGCGTAATCTCATCCCCCTTGTGCTCCAGCGCCTTCATCTTATGGCATTTATTCTTGACATTCTCGAAGTTCTCTACCGTATAGACCAGATGCTCAGCTCCCGCCCGGACATTCTTTGCAGATTGTTCCAGCAGGTCAAAGAACTGATCATCCTGAGGTATAATCCAGTCTCGCATCCCCATACACAACACCTGATATTCAATCAACAGAAATTAAGAAAAAAGCTTTGTATTGAGTAAATGGACCGAGCGGGAATTGAACCCGCGGCCTCTACCATGCCAAGGTAGCGATCTTCCCCTGATCTATCGGCCCGTTGTGCAGCTAATGTTGCACCTACTACGTTAAAACTCTTATTTTTCTGACGCAGAAAAAGAGGCGATACTGGCGAGTACTCTGGCTCGTGCCGCGTTCATATCGCACTCTTTGAGAGATGCGCCGCCGTCGATGTGAGGTTCGAGCAGGGGAACCGTCCCGTCCGGGGCCGTCAGGACGGCCGGGCGGACGACACGGATGCCGGGTCCTGCATAGATATCCTTGACACCGCTCTTCTTCCCCCGTTTGGATACGGGCGTCCCCTCTATCTCCACGATGTCGAGGGAGAAGTCGATGACCGGTGCATTTGCAATTGCTCCGCCGACACCGAAGGCCTCCACCATGTCGCGGTAGGCACGGACATCATCGACGGTAAGCCCGCCGGAGAGGAAGATGCCGACATTCTCAAACCCGTGCACATCCAGTTCCCACCGCACTTCTTCGAGGATGGCCTGCATATCCCCCCGCCTTGATCTCGGGGTGTCGAGACGAACGGCGGTGGCCCCCGCCCGGGCGGCAGCAAGCACCTCCCGCTTCTCATCGCAGTAGGTATCGCAGAGGTAGACCCGGGGCACATCCGGCGGCGCCGTCCGGTCGAAGGACGCCCATGCCTCCTCCGGGTTGCCATAGCACATGATGAGCGCATGCGGGATGGTGCCCGCCACCGGGATCCCCTCAGGCGCACAGGTATTGCTCACGGCATCGGCGCCTCCAATCCACGCCGCACGTTCGATCATCCGTGAGATTGCCGGGTGCTGCCGCCGTGACCCGAACGAGAGGATCTGCCGGCCGCCCGCTGCAGCCTTTATCTGCGCCGCGGCGGTGGCAATCCCCGACGCATGGCAGATGAACCCGAGGAGTGCCGTCTCAAGGAGGCAGAATTCAAGATACGGGCCCTGAATCCTGATGACGGGTTCACCGGGATAGAAGATGCTCCCTTCCGGGAGTGTGCTGGCACTCACGTTTCTGCCCGCAAGGAGGGTCATCACATCGTTGAGGCCGCAGAACACTCCCCACTCGCCGGGAAGCGAGGATGCGGTAATTTCTGCCGTCACCACCGGATTTTTCCCATCCTGCATAAGTGCCGACATCGTCCGGTCAAAATAGATATCTGTGCATTTCCCTTCAGTTATCGTCTCATCGTCGACAATACCGAATCTGTCCATTGTCATTGGTCAGATTCTGGCCGGATAAACATATGGATTCTCATACTTGTCCCACATCTTAAGTGGAAGAACAAAAATATGATATGCATGGAATCCATCGTGCGGATACATACAATCATGTCCATCAGAGAGGCGGAGGTGACGGGACGATGCTTGCCATAATCGGTGGGACCAGTCTCTTTCACGCAAACCTTCCGGACCTTACCCGGACAGTGACGAATACCCCGTACGGACCGGCAGAACTCTACCTCGGAGAGGTGGCCCTCCTGCTCCGGCACCAGTTTAACCGGCCGCCGCACCGGATCAACTTCCGGGCAATGGCCTCGGCCCTTGCACTTGACGGCGTCGACCGGGTCGTTGCCCTCGGCTCCGTCGGATCGCTTCGGACCGCCCATCCGCCGGGAACCATCCTTCTTCCGGACGATTACCTCTCCATGGCACAGGTTCCCAGTATCCACAATCATACCCAGCAGCATGTGATGCCCGAGATCGATACCGGACTGCGCACCCGCCTGGCAGAGATCATCCCGGACGCACACAACGGCGGTGTCTATACCCAGACCGCCGGACCCCGGATCGAGACGCGGGCGGAGATTGCCGCCCTTGCAAAGATCGCCGATGTGGTCGGGATGACAGTCGCCTCCGAAGCGACCCTCTGCAATGAACTCGGCATTCGGTTTGCCGCCGTCTGCATGGTGGACAACTACGCCCACGGGGTCACGGAGGATATCCTGTCGTATGACCACATTCTGGCCATGGCAAAGGCGAATACCAAACGCACCGAAACGATCGTTGAGTCGATCATCACCACCCTCGGAGAGAATGAATGACATCTGAAGAAGATTTTTTTGCCCCCAATACCTCGAAATTCATCACCGGCGCACGCATCGACGGAACACCGCAGGACATCTATATCGGGCGCGACGGCATCATCGGCGCGGTCGGTAGTGACATTGCTGGCGAGTACCGCAGGGAAGCGGATTTCCTCGTCGACGCCTCCGGAACGATTGCCCTCCCCGGCCTCGTCAACACCCATACCCACGCAGCAATGACGCTCCTCCGGGGATATGCGGATGACATGAACCTGCAGGAATGGCTCAGCGAGAAGATCTGGCCGCTCGAAGCCCATCTCACCGGCAACGATGTCTACTGGGGAACGCGTCTTGCATGCCTCGAGATGATCCGCTCCGGCACCATCGCCTTCAATGACATGTATTTTTTCATGGACGAGGCGGCCCGTGCCACTGCCGATGCCGGAATAAAAGGAACGTTTGCCCACGGATTCATTGACCTGGGCAACGACGAGAAACGCGAAGCGGAAATTGCCGCAACAAAGGAGTTGTATGCGGCAGTTTCCACCATGAACAATCCGCGGCTTCAGGTCGCCGTCGGCCCCCATGCCCCGTATACCGTCTCACCGGAAGGACTGGAATGGTGCGCAGGATTCAGCCGGGACAACGACATCGGCCTCCACATCCACCTGGCAGAAACGGAACAGGAGGTCAGTGACTGCACCCGTCAGCACGGCATGCGTCCGGCCGCCCTCCTCGACCAGTGCGGCTGCCTGACGGACCGCACCGTCGCGGCGCACTGCTGCTGGCTGAACGAGGACGAATCCCGGCTCATCGCTGAGCGTGGGGTGACGGTCTCCCACAACCCTGCCTCAAACATGAAACTTGCCGTCGGCCGGGCGATGCCCTATCACTGGCTGAAAGACGCAGGCGCCCGGGTCAGCCTGGGGACCGACGGATGCTCCTCGAACAACAACCTGGACCTTATCGAGGAGATGAAGTTTGCCGCACTCCTCCAGAAGTATGCCTGGAATTCGAGCGTCCTCCTTCCGGCCCACGAGGCGCTCACGCTTGCGACGTCCGCCGGAGCTCGTGCACTCCGGACCGGTGGCGGGGTCATAGCACCCGGTTCTGCCGCTGACATCATTCTTCTCGATACCCGTACCCCGTCAATGGTTCCCCTCCATAATGCAGACTCGAATATCGTCTACGCCGCATCAGGTGCCGCCGTATCTACCGTGTTCTGCAACGGAACCGCCCTGATGTTCGAGAAGGTCATTCCCGGAGAAGAGGACATTCTTATCCGTGCACAGGAATGTGCCGATGACCTGGTTGCCCAGTCCTCTTCCTAGAGAGGCGACCCCTTTTTTTTCTGCGATACGTTTATCATTTCCTTCATGTATTCTGCATCATGACGCAGGAGAGCAGGAAACGTCAGTTTGCAGAGCCGCGGGTGGTGGTCAGCAAATGCATCGAATTCGAACCGGTCCGTTACAACGGGGACATGATTCCCAGCAGGGAAGTTGCCCGGCTAAAACCGTTCATTGATTTTATTCCCGTCTGTCCGGAGGTCGAAATCGGCCTCGGCATACCACGGGAGACCATACGCATCGTCCGGACGGACGGCGTCGATCATCTCATCCAGCCATCGACGGGAAGGGATGTAACAGAAGAGATGAAGACCTTCTGTACCCGGTTCCTCGATGAAATTCCCCCTGTCGACGGGTTCATCCTCAAGAACCGCTCCCCGACCTCAGGGATCAACGGCGTCCGGGTCTACCCGTCGGCACAGCCGTCGGCACCGATTGCCCACGGACCGGGATTTTTCGGGGGAGAAGTCTTGCGGCGGTATCCCTCATACCCCATCGAAGACGAAGGACGAATCAAAAATCACCGGATACTCGATCATTTCCTCACCCGGATATACACCCTCGCCGATTATCGTATCGTCGAGGAGCACCAGACATTTTCAGGACTGGTAGAGTTTCACTCCCACAATAAACTCCTTCTAATGGCTCACACCCGGAAAGGATACGAAGAACTCGGCCGGCTTGTCGGTTCCCATAAACGAAAGGCCCCTGCAGGCGACCTGATTGCCCGGTACCGGGCGCTCCTCCTCCCCACCATTGCAAAGGCGCCGACCTATGCCCAGAATATCAATGTGATGCTGCACAGCGAAGGACGGTTCAAACACCAGCTGAACCACGAAGAAAAGGCAGTATTTCTCGATGCACTCGAGAGTTACCGGGCAGGAAACGGCACGCTTGCCGGGCCTAAAAATATCCTGAAATCCTGGATCGCACGGTTCGGGGACAAATACCTGAATGAACAGACATTCTTTGCCCCCTACCCGGACGCACTCATGGAGTACCCGCCAGAGGAGACCGAACGGGGGCGGGACTTATGGGCGGATTTCCCGGACTAACTCATGCAGTCTCGATACTGGCCTCGTCCTCCAGGCCAAGTTCCTTTATTGAGATCTCGCGCATTTCGACTTTCCTGATTTTCCCCGAGACCGTAATGGGGAAACTGTCGACGAACTTGACATACCGCGGGGTCTTGTACCGGGCTATCCGTCCTTCACAGTATTCCTTTACCTCTTCGGCGGTCATCTCAAACCCGTCGTGGAGTTTTACCCAGGCCATCAGCTCCTCGCCATACTTCTCATCGGGAACGCCGATGATGTAGGCATCCTCGATCTTCGGATTGGTATGGAAGAATTCCTCGATTTCACGGGGATAGATATTCTCTCCGCCGCGAATGACCATCTCCTTGATTCTCCCGACGATCCTGACATACCCGTCTTCGTCCATGACGCCCAGGTCACCAGTATGGTTCCACCGGTCGGCATCGATGGTGCTGCGGGTTGCACTGGGGTTGTTGTAGTAGCATTTCATCACCACATACCCGCGGGCACAGATCTCGCCCGGCATCCCCCGGGGAACGATCTTCTGAGTCTGGGGATCGATGATCTTCAGCTCGACATTCGGAAAGGCCTTCCCCACGGTCGACACCCTGCGCTCAAGGGGATCGGAAGTGGTCGTCATGGTGACCCCCGGCGAGGTCTCGGTCTGGCCGTAGACAATCACTATCTCCGTCATGTTCATCTTGTCGGCCACCTGCCGCATGTACTCGATGGGACAGGGGGAACCGGCCATAATCCCGGTTCTGAGCGTATCGTATTTGTATTTCTTGAAGTTAGGGTGCTTGAGTTCGGCGATGAACATGGTTGGCACTCCGTGCACGGCTGTGCATCTCTCATTTTGCACCGTCTGGAGCACCTTCTCCGCATCGAACGCGGGGGACGGGAGAACCATGGTTGACCCGTGGGTGACACAGGCCATGTTGGAGAGCACCATCCCGAAACAGTGGTAGAACGGCACCGGGATACAGAGGCGATCCTTCTCGGTGAAGGACATCCCTTCGCCGATGGTAAAGCCGTTGTTCATGACATTGTGATGGGTCAGCACCACGCCCTTCGGGTATCCTGTGGTGCCCGACGTGTACTGGATGTTGATGGGATCGTCAAAGGAGAGCGATTCCTTACGTTCCTGGAGCTCATCGCGGCTGATATTCTCCCCCATTTCGTGAATCTCGTCCCAGGTAAACATCCCGTTATACGGGATATCACCAATGAAGACCACGTTTTTGAGGAACGGAAACTTCTCGCTGGATATTTTTCCCGGCCGAGACTCAATCGCCTCGGGGCAGGCCTCATAGAACATGCCGACATAATCCGAGCTTTTGAACCTTCCCTGGACAAGAAGGGTATGGATTTCAGCCTGTTTCAGTGTGTATTCAAGCTCGAAGGTACGGTAGGCCGGATTGATATTCACCATGATCGCACCTATTTTGGCGGTTGCGAACTGGACCAGGAGCCATTCGGCATAGTTCATCGCCCATATTGCGACCCGGTCGCCTTTTCGAACACCGAGGGCCATGAGGCTTCTGCCAAGCTTTTCAACACGTTCATTGAACTCACGGTAGGTCCAGCGGATATCCTGTTCCACTGCGACCACAGCTTCGTTATCAGGATATTGCCTGACCGTATTGTCCAGCATCTCACCTATTGTCATTCCCATCAGGGGAATGTTTGAAATACCGCTTGCATAACTTGGCTGAACCATCCCATTTCTATATGAATCCGGGATACTTATCTCTCGCGATCAAGAACACAATTCTTAAGTTTCACGCTTGCATAGTTGTAGTGCACCTTTGGAGGGGTCGTGGCCTAGTCCGGCATGGCGACGGGCTCCAGCGGTCTTTGCGAATGATGAACAATGGGTCTCCTGACTATTTGGATGATGACCCGTTGGAGCACTGACGCAATCAGTGCTCTCTCGCATGTCGGAGAGACCCGTCGATCGTGAGTTCAAATCTCACCGACCCCACTTTTCAAAATGGTGTATTTTAGTCTTTTTAGAGCCCGAGCTTTGTTATCCTGCCTTCGATATGGTCGGCTATTCCTTCAGCAGCCTTCACCGTATCCCGTTCGACACTCAGGACACCCCCGGTAATATCCTTCAGATCCGAGGTCAGCAGCTGTACCAGATTCGGGGCCCCGGCCACGGTCGGGACAGGGTTTACATAGGTGTAGAGCCCGAAGGCAAGGGCAAATATTGCATCGATCGTTGCCTTTTGTTCCATATACTCGGGAGCGGCAGCCGCAACCGGCAGGTCGGGGATGGGCACACCTCCGAGGGCCTCGGAGACGACATACAGCATTTCCTCACCGTCCTATCCGGTCGTGAGGGGCTATTTGAATGACAGGAACCGACGAACCATTCTTCGACAATTCTCTGTGCAAATCAAACCCGACACGTGGATTTATGTACAGAGAACCCCCATAATAACGCAGGAATTAACCATGTTTCTAATAGGAGAATATCTCGAAGGCGAGGGAGCAGAACTCGCCCACATCGATCTGATGATCGGTGATAAAAACGGCCCCGTCGGGATGGCCTTTGCAAATGCGGCATCACAGCTCTCCGCCGGCCATACCCCGCTTCTTGCGGTCATCCGCCCCAATCTGCTGACCAAACCGGCAACGCTTATCATACCGAAAGTGACCCTGAAAAAGGAAGAGCAGGTCAATGCAATATTCGGCGCCGTCCAGGCGGCTGTCGCTAAGGCGGTCGCGGACTCGGTCGAAGAAGGCATCTTTGATGATATGGACCTCGAGGAGACCGTTATTCTTGCAAGCGTCTTCCTCCACCCCACGGCACAGGACTACAACCGCATCTACCGCTACAACTACGGCGCCACCAAACAGGCAATCCAGCGTGCAGTTGCAGGATTCCCGGACAAAAAGACGCTCATTCACGAGAAGGACCGTGCCGGTCACGCTGTCATGGGCTTCAAGGTTCACCGCCTCTGGGACCCCCCCTACCTGCAGGTGGCCATGGACCTCGTCGACATGAAGTCGGTCGAACGCGTGCTTCGTAATGTCCCGGAAAACGACCACATCCTCATTGAAGCCGGCACCCCGCTCATCAAACAGTTCGGGCTGAGCGTCATCGGTGAGATCCGCAAATACCGCCCCGAGGCGTTCATCATCGCAGACCTCAAGACCCTTGACACCGGCAACCTCGAGGCCCGGATGGCGGCAAACGCATCTGCCGACGCCGTCGTCGTATCGGGTCTTGCCCCCATCGTCACCATCGAGAAGTTCATCATCGAGGCAAAGAAGACCGGCATCTACTCGGTCATCGACATGCTCAATGTTGAAAAACCCGCAGAACTGGTGGCAGAACTTGCAAAGCGCGGTGCCGTCCCGAGCATCGTCGAGATGCACCGGGCCATCGACGCCGAGGGCGACGAATACAACTGGGGCGACATCCCGGCTATCAAGAAGGCCGGGGGCGGCAAACTCCTCGTCGCAACCGCAGGCGGTATCCGCCAGCACGTGGTAAAGGATGCACTGAAGGCAGGCGCCGACATCCTGGTGGTCGGACGGGCCATCACCGCGTCCAAGAATATCTGCAATGCAGCCGAGGGATTCCTTGAAGAACTCAACAGCGAAGAGATCGATCAGTTCAGAATTATGACTGATTTTTAATCTGTCATTATGTATATTCTGAAATACATTATAAATCATCTTTATTTTTTTAAAAATTTCAAATATTTTGTATTGTTCTAAACCCTCAAAAAAAGGGTTAAATTAAGGTTATTGTCTAATTCACCAGTATCCACCATTTGAACAATTATCAAGCAGATACAGAATGAACATATAGACAATATACACAATTGCAATCAACGCGTATACTTTTAGAATTGAACTTCCGATGATTATTAGAATATCACCTATCACTTGTCCAATTCCTTCCAGTAATGAACTCGTTGTTGCATCCTTGATACAGTGACCTATCGATGTTCCTGCAAATGCAGCAACAAGACCAATTGCCCCATATATCATAATTTTTGAATCCATTTGGATCATTCAGTCAATATTTATTCATTATACTAACAAAAACTAAATAGATAGAATGAAGATATAGTGTGCAAGTCATTCTTTCTATTAGCTAAGTGCTGAAAGCACTTATTGAGCAATTTTTCTTTTCTTTGGGTATGACCCCTTTCTACAATCAGTGTAAAATATTTACAGTATATAAATTACTAGTACCTTAAAAAGTTAAATTCATTAAAATGTTAATTTTGTTTTATTACCAATTACATATATCTATCGTATTTAATCGCGTCTTTTGCCAA
Organism: Methanobacteriota archaeon; assembly: GCA_016841485.1. Lineage (GTDB taxonomy): Archaea > Halobacteriota > Methanomicrobia > Methanomicrobiales > Methanomicrobiaceae > Methanovulcanius. Next base: position 61,002 of record JAENZA010000004.1, on the reverse strand, counting down.
AAGGAGCTATTTAATTCTGTATATGAATATCTCTGTGTTTCACATGATATATATACAACGCGCGAGATTCAATAATGTAGCCTTGAATATGATGCCCGTAGGCCATTCATTTCTGCTAAAATTATATTGTTTTTTTCGTTCTAAGAAAATTCTAAATTTACTAATTTTTTTAATTTACTAAAAAATAACAAATATTCTCTTTTTTTTTGTTCTACAAAATTTAGTAAATTTACTAAAAAAAAGTAAATTTTTTTTTAGAATGACGATCATACAATATATTTACAATTATTGTAATACATATTTGATTATAATATGATATAGATATTGTAACTAATTCGTTCTTCGCTTCCTTATCCCTCATGAAGGTTGGTTGATTCTAACCTTATTAAAGACCAAAATTATGGAATATGGTTATCAATCATTTTCTTTATCTTAAGTGGGTCGGGCATGCAACGAAATACAATATCTATACCCGTTCCTGATCCCGAAGTATCAACGGGAATATCACCATAATTGAAAATTTTCCCCATTATCCCTTGTCTGAGTCCAACTGAAGTTATATGGGTATAAGGTAGTGCCTTGAATCTTTCAGATACTATACCAATTCTTGCAGCCACTCGTTTATTTGTGATAATACATTTTGACGATTCTCTATGTAATGCCACATAGAAGATAATTAGGGCCGGGATGAAAATCGTCCAGATAAACAATAAGGCTAGTAAAAACCATGGCCAATAACATACCCATGCCGGATTTTCAACAAATTCTACAATCTCATCTGTTTGAAGATGCTGTTCAATTTCCCACATTTTTACTCCTCAATGATGTGAATCTACTCCTTAGGACCTGATAAATACAAATTTTTATCTTTCTTATTATAATATAAAATTTTGTGAGAAAAAATAACAAAAAAGATATTAATTTTACCTAAATGGCAACCACTCCGGGATGTAGAACCGTTCCCACATCAGATATCTGACCCGTTCATCGGTTCCTGGTTCTTCATATTCTGATTCTCCCATGAACCACCAGAACGCATCATTCTCCTTCTCTTCCTTCTTCATGACTTTCTGTAATGCCCGTGAAGGTTGGAAGGTCCTGTACTTCTTGTCCCAGATGATGGCGTTATAGACCAGTTCTTGTTTGGTCCACGGTGTTTCGGTGAACTTCGAACCAGTTGAGATGAATCCCTTTGCAATGTATTTCATCAGGTAGTTACGGATACAATCAATATCCTCGTCCGGTGTTGTGAGGGTAAAATCTACCCCGTGATCCATCGACCCTGCACAGTATTTTTCCGACCACAGGTGTTTGATCTTTTCCTGTAGGTCTTCCGGGACCGCGGTAAAGAGGATAACATGCCGGTGAGGGTATCCGGTCTTGTGCGGTTCCACCACCCAGATATACGGGATGCCAGGGAGGTATTTCCTGAGAATCTTTGAGAGCTTGTCCCATCCGTCTTTGAGGATTTCAAAACTTTCCTCGATGGATACCAGCTCCCCCTTCATGGACCTGGAATATTCTCCATCCTGGTAGGTGGTGAGGGTGAGCATTGTCACGGGTCCTTTATTCTCCTTCCACCAGTCATCGAGCTTGTAAAGTCGTGCGAGCTGTCGCTTGCGGTAGACCTCGGTCCATCTGTGGATGTAGCTCCCTACATTGGTTGCACTCCGGTTCTCCTGGAGATCATATCCTGAGATGATGAAGCAGGCCTTCTCTATCTGCTTGAGATAGGTCACATACTGCCAGACGATTTTTGAGTATTTCCGTAGGTGTTGATCCCTCTGGACTTCTCTCAAAAGTTTGGTTAATGACGGTGCCCCTACTGCCTCTGTGTGAGTTAGTCTATATCAGCCAAGAGAGATTCGGCCTTCGGCCTCAGGATGGGATATATCCCAACCTGCTTCGCAGGGTCGGCGCGACGCCTCGTCGGGTCGCGCCTGGGTCTACTCCCTTGACTACATCCTCTCGGGAATGCAGGATTTTTCTTTTCAATTTGCATTTCCCGAAAAGCATAAGGTTCCAGAATTAGAGAATCCAAATGCGATTTTATGAACCAATCCCACTCACCGGACGTCCCGACCGTCTATCTTGACCATTCTGCTACGACACCGACACATCCTGACGTCGTTCGTGCAATGCTCCCGTTCTTTACGAAAAATTTCGGCAACCCCTCCTCACTGTACCGCCTCTCCGATGCAAGCAGAGCGGCCATTGCAGCCGCTCGTGGACAGGTCGCCGCTGCACTCGGGTGCAGTGATCATGAGATATTTTTTACCGCGGGCGGGACCGAATCGGACAACTGGGCTCTCAAGGGGATGGCATCTGCCCGGCACCAGGACGGAAACCATATCATCACCTCCTCCATCGAACATCATGCAATTCTCCATACCTGTGAATATCTCGAAACACAGGGATGGACGGTCACCTATCTCCCGGTCGACCAGCACGGGCTTGTCGACCCCGGCGATGTTGAGGCTGCCATCACCCCGGAAACGACGCTCATCTCCGTCATGATGGCCAATAACGAGGTCGGCACCATTCAGCCGGTACGGGAAATCGGGGCAATTGCCCATGATCACGACATCTGCTTTCATACCGATGCCGTTCAGGCAATCGGGCATATGCCAATCGATGTCAAGGCCATGAATATCGACCTCCTCTCACTGTCAGGGCACAAGTTCTTCGGGCCGAAAGGAACCGGAGCACTCTACATCCGTGACGGCATCCGGCTCGATAACCTGATCCACGGGGGCGGCCAGGAGAAGGGACACCGTGCAGGCACGGAGAATGTTCCCGGCATCGTTGGTCTCGGCGCTGCTATCGAGCGGGTCACCGCGGATATCACCGGCCACCGGCAAAAGGTGGGCGCTCTTCGCGACATGCTGGCACAGGGCATCGCCGAACGCATCCCCGACAGCCATTATAATGGCCATCCCGAAGAACGGCTCGTAAACAACGCCCACTTTTCATTTCCGGGACTTGATGGGGAGGCGTTACTGCTACTGCTCAACAGTAAGGGCATCTACGCCTCCATCGGCAGCGCCTGCAGTTCAGGCAGTGAGGACATGTCTCATGTGCTCCGTGCGATAGGGGTGCCACCGGCACACGGACGTTCATCGCTCCGCCTGACACTCGGGGATGATAATACAAAGGAAGAGGTCAAATATGTACTGGACGTTCTACCTCAGGTGATTGAACGGTTGAGGGAAATGGGATCCTTCTGAGAGGAGAGTGTGAAGAGATGTACAATGAAACCGTGATGGATCACTTTGAACACCCCCGCAATGTCGGGGAGATGGAAGACCCAACCGTGGTCGTGGAAGTCGGAAGCTCCGAGTGCGGCGACCGCATGAAACTCTACCTGAAGATCGAGGACGATGTCATCGTCGATGTCTCGTTCAAGACGCTTGGCTGTGCCGCCGCCATTGCATCGAGCAGCCAGGCAACCGAGATGATCAAGGGCAAGACCATTGAAGAGGCATGGAACCTCACCAATATGGATGTGGTGGAGGCGCTGGGCGGCCTGCCCGAACCGAAGATACACTGTTCCGTTATCGCCGAAGACGCCATCCGCAGGGCAATCAATTTCTACCGCAAGGACCAGGGCCTCGAGCCCTGGAAATGATCCGGTAATCAAAAATATTTTTTTTAGAGTTCCAGCGACTCTCCGGGGGAGAGGACCTGCACCGTTACATCGGTCGTCCGCTCCACCGCCGTTTTGAATGCATCCACGTCCTGCCGGATCACATCGAACGTGTTGTAATGCATCGGTATGACCACCGGGGCCCCCACAAACTCCGCGGCCATCATGGCCTCGGCAGGCCCCATCGTATATCGTCCGCCGATGGGCAGGCAGGCGACATCCGGGTGATAGAGCTCCCCTATGAGCTTCATATCTGAAAAGAGCGCGGTATCACCCGCATGATAGACGGAGACGCCGTCCATCGTAATGACAAATCCTGCAGCACCGCCGCCGTAGAATCCCGGCCCTGCCATCTCCATCCATCCCGAATGGAGTGCAGGGGTCATCGTGAACCGTACCCCATCCACTTCGATGGTTCCCCCGAGGTTCATGCACTCGGTCTCCAGGCCGAGGGTTGCGAGGTACTTCCCGATTTCATTGATGGCGACGGTCTTCCTGCCGAGCCGTACCGTCTCACCCACATGATCGGCATGGCCATGAGTGAGTGCAATCATATCCGCGTCTTCCGGAACCCCGCCCCCGGGAACAAACGGATCTATCAATACTTTTTTTGTCCCTTCAAGGGAAAAGCACGAATGTCCGAGCCACGTGATCTTCATAGAAAAAGATGGATCTCCTGAATGAAAAATCAGACGGTAAAAACGGGGAAAGAAGTGTTGATATCAGGAGAGGTCAGCAAGTTCCGCTTCAGTGATATCAATGGCCTCTGAGAGACCGTCGTTTACAAGACCGCCCGTCATGGACTCGGTGAGGTCACGGTCCTCCATCACGTCACGAATCCGCTCAAGGAAGGGGTCCAGGGTAGGGTCCCTCTGGGATTCGATCACATGCCGGTATTCCCTGAGAGTGGAGGGACTGATGCCGAGTTCCTCGCTGATCTCCTTCATGGTCTTGCCGGAATCAAGGAGGACCTCCATCTGCTCTGGGTCAAACGGCATCTTGAAATCCAGATCCCGGAAGAGCTTCAGGCGCACACGGGCACGTGCCACCGTCTTGGACAATTTCTCGTCCCCAAGTGCCCGGGCGATCTCGGTATCGTTCTTCCCGTCATAATACGAACAGACCAGCTGGGCCAGCTGCCGGGGTGCAAGTTTGGTCTTGAAATACCCCTGGTCCAGGACCTCACGCATGATGAGGGTAACTTCACGCTCAATGGCCTCTTTGTCCCTGAGTGTACCGTGAATTTTTCGCATCGGCTCCACAATAGTGGTCTTGCTGGTAATGTTGGTAAAGAGATCAAGAAGTTCCTGCTTCCTCTGATTCATCCGTACCTTCTTTTTATTTTTACTTTCCCGCATAGGCTCGCACCCCTTTAATCTGGTTTATAATGTCCACGATTTGATATAATAGTTTTCTTGTGTGCATGGGGGAAAATTCGGTCTTTTAAAATATGTTTTATAATCACGGGGTAAAAGTACTATCAACTTCAGGGAATTCAAATGGCCGATATTTACGATAACGTTATTGAACTCGCACGAAGAAGGGGATTTGTCTGGCCCTCGTCAGAATGCTACGGATCCGTGGCGGGATTTATTGATTATGGTCCACTGGGGGCGATGCTCAAAAGGAAGATCGAAAACCTCTGGAGAAATTTTTACATTATCCAGGAGGGCTATTATGAGATCGAAGCCCCAACAATCGGCGTTGAATCCATCTACATCGCTTCGGGTCATGTCAAGGGCTTTGCAGATAAGATGTGCCAGTGCCCCCACTGCAAGGAATATCACCGTGCCGATCACATTGCCGAGGAACACGGCACCCCGGGCGCCGATGCCCTGAGCATCGAAGGCCTGAAGGATTGCATTGCGGGTCTTCCCTGCCCTTCCTGCGGCGAATCGATGGGTGAGGTGGAGGTATTCCATTTCAATCTGATGTTTAAGACCGGCATCGGTCCCGGCGCCCAGCGCACTGGATACCTCCGCCCCGAAACCGCCCAGGGCATCTTTACCGATTTCAACCGTCTGTCACGTTTTTACCGGGAAAAACTTCCATTCGGCGCAGTACAGATTGGAAAGTCCTATCGCAATGAAATATCTCCACGACAGGGGATGATCCGTCTCCGTGAATTTACCCAGGCCGAAGCCGAGATCTTCATCCACCCGGAACACAAGACCCACCCTGCCTTCTCACGGTATGCCGACTATGTCATCCCGCTCTGGGGACAAACGCAGCAGATGGCAGGCGACGCTCCCGTGACTACATCGATGCGGGGCGCCGTTGATTCGGGACTGGTGGCAAACGAATATGTGGCGTACTACATCGCACTGACCCATGAAATTCTGATGTCTGTGGGTATCCGCCCGGACAGACTCCGGTTCCGTCAGCACCTCCCGACCGAATGCGCCCATTACGCGCTCGACTGCTGGGATGCGGAGATATATTCCGAACGGTTCGGATGGGTCGAAACCGTCGGCATCGCGGATCGGACGGACTATGACCTTAAGGCCCATGCTGCAGAGAGCGGCGATGCCTTCACCGTCTTTATCCCCTTCACCGAGGTCCGCACGGAGGAGCGCAGGCGCATCCTGCCCGACATGGGCGCACTCGGCCCGAAGTACCGGGGAAAGGCAAAGGCCATCGCCGACGCCCTCTCCTCGGCCGAACCGACGGAGAAAGGCGCAACCGTGGTTGTCGATGGCAAGGAGTACTTCATCCCCTCGGAACTCTTCGAAATCCGGGAAGAGACCGTCGAAGTCCGGGGCGAAGAGATCATGCCCCATGTCATCGAACCCTCCTACGGCATCGACCGCATTCTCTACTGTGCCCTCGAGCATGCCTATGACGAGGAAGAGGTCGAAGGCGAAATACGGAGGATCCTCCATTTCCCTCCCCCCATCGCACCAGTCCAGGTGGCAGTCTTTCCTCTTGTGAACCGTGACGGCCTTGAGGGAATCGCCCGTTCGGTGACGGAGGATCTGACGACCCACAACATTCTTACCCAGTATGATGACAACGGTGCAATCGGGAGAAGATATCGCCGGCAGGACGAGATCGGCACCCCCTATGCCATAACAGTTGACTACGACACCCTGGAAGATCACACAGCTACCCTTCGTGACAGGGACAGCATGGAACAGGTACGCATCCCCACCGACGCATTATATGCAACACTCGAGGGGCTTATCAGTGGCCGCACCCGGTTTGCCGATCTGAAGAATGAAGAATGAACTACCTCACTCACCCCCTTATTCTGCCGGAACATATTGAAGAACGCGAGTATCAGCTTTCCATAGCCGCAACGGCACTCCTGGGAAATACGATGGTCGTTCTCCCGACGGGTCTTGGAAAGACCGCCATCGGGCTCATTGTCGCCGCATCGAGAATGAAAAATTTCGGCGGAAAACTGCTCATGATGGCCCCGACAAAGCCCCTCGTGGAACAGCATTTCCGCTTCTTTTCGCAGTACCTGCTGGAACCTCCATCCCCGTCAGACGATGTTGTGGGTTCTGCCATGTTTACCGGTGAAACCCCGACCGCAAAGCGCACGGAGATCTGGAAAAAAAGCCGGTACATCTTTGCAACGCCGCAGGTGATAAAAAACGATATCCTTGCCGGAAGATACGATTTTTCCGATGTTTCCCTTCTCATTATCGACGAATGCCACCGGGCGGTCGGCAATTATTCGTATGTGTTCATCGCGGGTGAATACCATCGTACGGCAACACACCCCCTCGTCCTTGCGATGACCGCATCCCCCGGCAGCAACGAGGAGAAGATCCACGACATCTGCATCAATATGGGCATTGATTCCGTCGAAAGCCGAACCGAAACCGACCCGGATGTAAAACCCTACATCCACGAACGCGAACTTACCTACATCTCGGTCGATCTCCCGCCGGAACTGGCATTTGCCGTCCGGTCACTCGAATCCATGCTCGCATCCCGTCTCCAGACGCTCTCCGGACTGGGGTTTCGGGTACCCTCCCCCGACAAACTGACGATGAAGGGCATCCAGGCTATTCAGGCACAGATCCAGTCAAGGATCAAGAAAAAAGATACCTCAGGATTCATTGCGGCTTCCATTCTTGCGGAGTGCATGAAACTGCGCCATGCAACGGCACTTGCCGAAGGGCAGGGCAGCGAGGCCCTGAAGGGGTACCTGCAGAAGCTCACCCGCGAGGGGGATGACCCGACCGCATCGAAAGCCAGCAAACGCCTCGCGGGGGACAGCATATTTTGCGAACTCCACGCGATGGCACAGACCTGGGAAACCGAACTCCACCCGAAACGGGAGATGGTGCTCGAGCTGGTGCAGCGCCAGCTCGAACTCTATCCCAAAAGCCGCGTCATCGTATTTGCCACCTTCCGTGATACGGTCCAGATTCTCGTCGATTACCTGAAGGCCCACGGGGTTGACTGCGAGAGATTTGTCGGCCAGGCATCGAAGGATACGGAACGGGGCCTTTCACAGAAGGAACAGCTCAGAACAATGGAACGATTCAGGAACGGGGAGTTCCGGGTCCTTGTTGCAACATCCGTCGGCGAGGAGGGTCTTGACGTTCCCTCAACCGATCTCGTCATCTTCTATGAAGCCGTCCCCTCCGAAATCCGCAGCATCCAGCGCAAAGGGCGGACCGGCCGGCATGGCGCCGGGACCATCATCATCCTGGTCACCAAGGGGACCAGCGACGAGGCCTACCGCTGGGTCAGCCAGTCCAAGGAGAAATCCATGCACAAGGAGATCTCATCACTGCGGCGAAGCCCGGGCATTTTCAGTAAAAAAGAAGATGAACCCCACAGAAATCAGGACCATGAGCCGGACCACACCCAGACGAGTATCGACGCATTTCTCAGTGATCGGCCGTCCGTGATTGCCGACGATAGGGAAACGTCGTCCCGTGTCGTCGAGTGTCTTCACACAAAAGGCGTCGCCATCGCCGTGCAGCGCCTTGAAGACGGGGACTATGCCATCGGGGACCAGATACTGGTCGAACGAAAGACGACGAAGGATTTTGCCGACAGTCTTGTTGACCGGGATCTCCTCGGACAACTCCGGCGCCTTTCTGCACGGGTGAGTCGCCCCATCCTCATCATCGAGGGCGAGAACCTCTTCAGTCAGCGAAATATTGCTCCCAATGCCATACGGGGTGTTCTTGCGTCGATTGGTATCGACATGGGAGTAACGATACTCTATACATCCTCCCCGGAAGAAACGGCAGAGATGCTCTATATCATTGCGCGCAGGCTGGAGACCGGCAGCACCCCCCCGAGCCTTCATTCAAGAAAACCCTACCATTCCGATACCGAACAGCAGGAGTACATCCTTTCGTCATTTCCGGGAATCGGCGTCCACCATGCCCGGCTCCTGCTCCGGCACTTCGGAACCCTCCGGGATGTCCTCTGCGCTGATGCAGAACACCTCATGCAGGTCGAAGGAATCGGGAAAAAGACAGCAGAAACAATTGTTGCGCTCATGCAGCGCCCCTACAAAAAATAAGGTTCAGAGGTCGCGCAGGGCCTGGACTCCCTTTCGTATCCCCTTCATGAGAAGATAGCAGTCCTCGGCTCTTGATTCCGTCTCGACGCGGCGACAGAGGACGAGAATCGCCTTTTCAATCTCCTCCTCCACGTGGTCGGAACAGGAACCTGCGTGGAGACGTTCCGGCTGCACGGAGTTTTTTTCTTCATCCCGGGGCGGTGTCCGCACCCCACCTTCAGACGGCTTCGTTTCCGGCGGTCCGATCTCCTTGCACACCACGCAGCAGATACCGTCTTTTGTCTCAAAAAGCGGTGCCCCACACTCTGTACAGGTCTTCGAAAGCATTTTTCCTCCGTTCAGAAGGTATTCGGCCATTATCGTATCTTCGGTCTTCATGGGAACCATCCGGTTTGTTAAGTATCTTATATATGCTCTAACCAAAAATGTATACTGCGAAGGTGGTACAATGGCTGACCCGGAAGTTACAATTAATAACTGCATTATGATGCTCCAGCAAATGATTGAAGACGGAACAATTCCACGTAATATCCGCCGAGTCGCTGATGAAACACGCAAAGTTCTCCAGGATAACTCGCAGGGCCTTGGTCTGCGTGCCGCATCTGCAATCTCAATAATCGACGAGATCAGCAATGACCCGAATATGCCGGTTCATGCCAGGACACGCATCTGGGAACTGGTGTCACAGCTGGAAACAGTCCCGCTTGACTGAATTGATTCTTCAAAATCTCTTTTCATTCGTTTATCCATTCACGGTACATATCACAGAACGTGTCCTCCGGGAACGTATGTCCAGCTCAATGAGCACGACCTGTTGCCATGTACCGTTGAGCATTTTTCCTTCCTGAACGGGAATGGTGACCGACGGACCGATCAGTGCCGCACGGACATGTGAACGTCCGTTGCCGTCACCCCATGCCCGGTCATGTTCGTAGGATGCGTCCTTCGGGGCAATCACATCCAGTGCGCGCCGCAGGTCCGAGAGGACCCCGGGTTCATATTCTATGGTCGTTACGGCGGCAGTGGACCCCTTGACAAAGACCGATACCTGCCCGTCCCGTATCCCGCTCTTTGCAACGACATCCTGGACCCCTGAACTCAGGTCGATGATATCCCCTTCACCATGGGTCTCGATAACCAGCTCTCTCTGCAACATCGTTTTTCACCTCACCTTTCCGAAACCATTTCTATAAATCCTACTGTCCCGCAGAAAACATATTAATGCCCCACATCGTATCCGGAAACATTATGGGCAGAAATTCACTGACGATAAAGACAGGCATCAGCCTCTTCATCCTGCTGGCGCTGGTCGCCGGTCTGGTCTCCGCGGCACCGAGCGGGATTACCATCACCTCATCCCCCTCCGGGGCCCAGGTCTATGTTTCCGGTTCGTATAAGGGAGACACTCCGCTGGATCTGACAGGGATGTATGCACCCGGCACCTATCAGCTGGAGATCAGAAAAGACGGTTATGTCTCATGGAGCGGATCCCTTGCCGTACAGAGCGGCACGACCACCTCGGTGACGGCAACCCTCATCCCCTATTCGGGGTCGATAACCATTGATTCCGTCCCCCAGGGCGCATCAATCTATTTTGATGACCGGTATTACGGCATCACCCCCGCAACCATCAGCGACAAGCCCGTCGGCGTTCACGACATCACCCTGAAAAAAGACGGATACAATGACTGGGTCTCACAGGTCCAGGTGCTGAAGGGAAAAACCATCATCGTCACTGCAACGCTCGTGCAGCGTAGCACGCCCTATGAAGGATCTCTCAACATCCAGTCGACACCGTCGGGAGCAGAGGTCTATTTCAATGGTGACTATCAGGGGACGACACCCCTGATTGTCCCGGAACTTGCACCAGAAACCTACCAGGTCACCCTCAGGCTTAACGGCTATCAGGACTGGGTCGCAGACATCGAGATCGGAGTGGATGAGAAGGAAAAGATATCGGCAAACCTGTACCCGGCGGGCGGGAACGGGGAACCAACGGAAACGCCTCTCTCCTTTGTGCCTGTTCTCATCGGTATCCTTGGGGCATCACTGCTCTGCACATACCGGTATGAAAAATAAGGGAGTCGTTCCGGGACTTTTCCCGGCAACTTTTCTCTATTCTTCCGGTTCTTCAGTGAGATCCCGGAGTTCCGGTTCATCAGGTTCTGCCGCTTCTTCCGGGCCTTCCGAATCTTCATACAATCCCGCCTCGAGAATGGCAAATCCGACGATCCGGTCCCCGTTATCCAGTTTCATGATGCGGACACCGCGTGTCCCCCTCTTCTGTATGGAGATCTCGGATACCGCGGTACGCATCACAATACCGGATGAACTCATCAGGATGATCTCCGCATCCGAGGATACGGCTTTCGATGAGACGACACCGCCGCCGTCTATCGTGGTCTGGATATTTCTTACCCCCATGGTGCTGCGCCCATGCCCCCTGAACTCGTCGAATTCGGTACGTTTCCCATAGCCATTTTCGGTAATCGTGAGCAGCCAGTCCTTCTCAACGAGAGCGATATTTTTAAGCTCGTCGCCGAAGCGCAGCTTCATTCCCTTCACCCCGAGGGCATTACGCCCCGATGCACGAATCAGATCCTCGCTGAACCGGAGACTCTGCCCGTGGCGGGAGGTGAGAATCAAGTCGTTTTCGCCCTCTGTTGTCTTGACATCGATCAGTTCGTCGGTCTCCCTCAGCGTTATCGCATTGATCCCGTTCGTGCGTGGCCGCGAGAACTTGTCCTGTGATATCCGTATGACCATCCCTTCCTTCGTGGCAAAGACGAAGTACCGGTCATCACGGAACTCCGAGACCGGAATGATCGCCGTTACCCGTTCGTCATCGAGGTTGAGCAGGTTGACGATGGCCTTTCCCCGCCCGGTTCGTGCACTTTCGGGAATGGTATACACCTTCAGCCAGTGGGCACGACCTGCGGAGGTGAAGCAGAGAAGATAATCGTGGGTATTGGCAACGAACACTGTTTCCACAATATCATCTTCCTTGGTGGACATGCCGATGATGCCGCGACCGCCCCGGTGCTGACCCTTGTAGGTATCAAGCGGCATACGCTTGATATAGTTCTGTGAGGTCAGCGAGACGAGAACCGGTTTGTTCTCGATGAGGTCCTCGGTAACAAGTTCGCCGGGATCTGCCATGAAGCGGGTCCTTCGGTCGTCACCGTACTTGTCCGATATCTCGATGGTCTCCCTTTTTATCTCGGCAAGAATGTGGCCCTCATCCGAAATAATCAGGTTCAGGCGTTTGATCTCTTCCAGGAGACTGTTCTTCTCATCGATGATCTTCTGATGCTCGAGAGCGGCGAGTCTTCTCAGCTGCATCTTGAGAATTGCATCGGCCTGTATTTCATCGAGGGCAAAATTCTCCACAAGCCTCTTCATTGCCTCATCCGTTGTCTGGGACGAGCGAATGGTATGGATCACCTCGTCAATATTGTCGAGGGCAATCAGGAGTCCCTGCAGGATGTGAAGGCGGTCTTCGGCCTTTTTCAGGTCAAACTTCGTCCGCCGGGTGATCACCTCAATCCGGTGACGGAGGAATTCGGTGATGAACTGTTTCAAGTTGAGGAATTTTGGCTGCCCGTCCACGATGGCCAGATTGATGATCTTGTGGGTCTTTTCCAGGTAGGTGTGCTTGTAGAGCTGGTTGAGAACCACATCGGGCACTGCGCCGCGTTTCAGTTCGACAATGACCCGGATGCCGTCCTTGTCCGATTCATCCCTGAGATCGGATATCCCGTCGATCTTCTTTTCCCGGACGAGAGTTGCCATCTGCTCGATCATGGCGGCCTTGTTGACCTGGTACGGAATTTCGGTGATAATGATCCGTGGTTTTTTACCGTCCTCTATGGTGGCGACACCCCGGAGTTTTACCCGACCGCCGCGCCCTTCCCGGTATCCGCGGACAATTCCTTCACGGCCGAGAATGATCCCTCCGGTAGGATAGTCGGGCCCGGGAATATAGGTCATCAGCTCATTCAGGGTAATCTCCGGATCGTCGATGGTGGCACAGACGGCAGAACAAACCTCGCGCAGATTATGCGGAGGGATGTCGGTTGCCATACCGACGGCGATGCCGTTCGAACCGTTGAGCAGGAGATTCGGGACCTTTCCGGGAAGCACCACCGGTTCTTTCAGCGATTCGTCGAAGTTCGGCGTGAAATCAACCGTGTCTTTGTTGATATCCGCCAAGAGATCCTCGGAGAGCGGGTCGAGGCGGACCTCGGTATAACGCATTGCCGCAGCGGAATCTCCGTCAATGGAACCGAAGTTTCCCTGCCCGTCGACCAGCGTGTGCCGGTAGGAGAAGTCCTGGGCCATCTTGACAATGGTATCGTAAATGGCCGAATCACCATGGGGGTGATACTTACCCATGACGTCTCCGACCACCCTGGCACTCTTCTTGTACGGCTTGTCATGGGTATTTCCCATCTCCCCCATGGAAAACAGGGAACGGCGGTGCACGGGTTTGAGACCGTCACGGACATCAGGGATGGCACGCCCGATGATGACGCTCATTGCATAGGCCAGATAGGAGGTCTTCATCTCCTCTTCGATGGAAACCGGGATCAGTTTGCCGATGTTTACATCTTTATTGTGGAGTTCAGACGTCAAGGTTCGTCACCTCCGTGGCATGGCGCCGTATAAACTCACGGCGGGCATCGACATTGTCTCCCATGAGCTTTTCAAAGATTTCATTTGCATAGGCGGCGTCCTCTATTCTCACCTGCTTAAGGACCCGTCCTTTCGGGTCCATCGTCGTCTTCCAGAGCTGGTCTGCATTCATTTCACCAAGACCCTTGTAGCGCTGAACATGAATGCCCTTCTCACCGAACTCATCGACATAACTTCGCATTTCCTCCTCGGTATACGCGTACCGCTCCATTTTCCCACGGGAAACGCGATACAGCGGCGGCTGGGCGATATAGATATACCCCTTTTCGATCAGTTCCGGCATATTCCGGAAGAAGAAGGTGAGAATCAGGGTACAGATATGGGCACCGTCGACATCGGCATCCGTCATGATGATGATCCGGTGGTACCTGGCCCGCTCGATATCGAACTCCTCTCCGATACCCGAACCGATGGCGGTGATGAGGGTCTGAATTTCTTCATTTTTCAGGACCTTGTCCAGCCGCGCTTTTTCCACATTGATGATCTTTCCCTTCAGGGGAAGGATGGCCTGGAACAATCGGGAACGCCCCTGCTTGGCAGAACCGCCTGCAGAGTCTCCCTCGACGATGTATATTTCCGATTTTGACGGGTCCTTCTCCGAACAGTCCGCCAGCTTACCCGGCAGGCCCCCTGAATCAAGCGTCCCTTTTCGTCGTGCAAGCTCTCTCGCCTTTCGTGCCGCCTCACGGGCCTTTGCCGCACCGACCGCCTTTTCTACAATTGCCCGGATCACCTTCGGATGCTCTTCAAAGTATTCCGATAGCGACTGGTAGACGAGAGAATCAACAATACCTTTCACATTGCTGTTTCCCAGCCGCATCTTGGTCTGACCCTCGAACTGCGGTTCGGCAATTTTGATGCTGATGACGGCATTGAGGCCCTCTCGTACATCATTGCCCTGAAGGGAAAACTTCGGGTCTTTGATGAGATTGTTTTTCCGTGCAGTGGTATTGATAGTCCGGGTGAGTGCGGACCGGAACCCCTCAAGGTGCGTGCCGCCCTCTCTTGTATTGACCGAATTGACGAATGTAAGCATCGTTTCCGTGTACGCCGACGTATACTGCAGGCCCACCTCGACCTCAACCTTGTTTTCACCATCCTGGGCATTGAGATAAATGACGTCAGGGTGAATCGGACTTTTTTCCTTGGTCAGGTAACTGACAAATTCCTCAATACCACCTTCATAACAGAACGAATCGGTATCTCCGCTGCGTTCGTCTTTCAGCGTGATTGAAATGCCGCTGTTGAGAAACGCAAGCTCCCTCATGCGGTGCAGAAGAATATCGTAATCAAAGACCACGGAGTCAAAGATCTTGGGGTCGGGTGTGAATGTGATGATGGTCCCGTGTTTCTTTGTGGTCGCATTGACCCGGGATGTCAGGGGCTGGGTCACCGCGCCACGCTCAAAATCCATCTCATAGATGGTCCCTTCACGGTAGACTTCGGCATGAAGAAACGTCGAGAGTGCATTGACGACTGACACACCCACACCATGCAGACCGCCGGATACCTGATAGGTATCCTTATCAAATTTCCCTCCGGCGTGCAGAACGGTCAGGACCACCTCAAGAGCACTCTTCCCTTTCTGTCCGGACATGGCATCCACGGGAATACCGCGGCCGTCATCATTAATCTGGCACGAACCATCGGAATTGAGCGTAATTTCGATGTTTGAACAATATCCCGCCAATGCTTCATCTATCGAATTGTCCACGATCTCATACACCAGGTGATGAAGTCCGCGGATATCGGTACTTCCGATGTACATTGCAGGACGCTGGCGAACGGCTTCAAGGCCTTCCAGCACTTTAATATTTTTTCCGGAATAATTGTTTTCCCCCGTCATATCAACCACTTCCGAAGAACAAGGAATCATAAGAATACACTTCAGTTTCGTTCATAATTACCTCTATTTCGCACAAATGCAAAGAAGAAAAAATACTCCTTGGTTCCTACAATATTATTAGGTTATAATCGCATTTATAGGATTTCTATAAAAGAAAAATTGGGTCTCAGTCATACTTGCCGATCTGTGGGTCCGGTATTCCCAGCTGACGGTCAATGGCAAGGACAAGGCGCCTAAGAATCCGCATCACCGCCTCGGCATCCTTGTCGTCCATCTGCCCATTCTGGTGCCACATAATATTTTTCCGGAGCATGGTAACGAGTTCTTCCACTTCAGTGCCGACGAACATTTCCGGGACCTCCAGTTCCAGCAGGTGGTCGGATGCCCCGGGCCATGCTTTCTCCGGTGAAAGGGCAAAATGTTTAGTGACCAGCATGATATTCGTGATAAATCCTCTTCCAAAAGTGCTCTCCATACGTGCCAATAGACGTGAAACGAGAAAAAAATTATGAAAAGGAACAGAAAGGTGGTCAGCCTCCTGCTTCATGATTGTACCAAGGTATTGGGTACCTACTGGCCGGTGTATGAAGATGCGTGCGCAGACAACTGCAGGTATAATTTCCCGGATACCCCGTGAGCGCAGACATAGCAAACCCACCAAAAGGGTGGTCAGTCCTTTTTGTGAATTGCCAATCATACTTGCAAATAGATCAATATATTTGTTTTGCATTTGCGATTTGTCAAACATAATTAATTAATAATTCGCCACAACTCAGACCGGGCTATCGACCGTATGACCCTGAACATTGCAGGATTTTTCAACAGGTGCCCCAGGAGTGCGGCAGGCCGGTCCATATCCCCGTACCTGACGATGAGATCCTTCATCTTTGGAGTATCCAGGGCCCTGCACACCTCATCCACGTGCTCGGGGGTAATCCTGGGCCGCAGGCTAAAAAAACGCATTCCGAGGTCAAGTTCCCTGCCAAAATCATCCTTCCAGCCCTGTTCGTACCGGAAGAGAGCCGCATCACTGAATGCGTCGTTTTCGCAGCATTCCACCGCGGTATCGGCGGCATGATATCCTGACCTTACCCCGGTATACACCCCTCCCCCCGATGTCGGTTTTGCAAGGCCGGCTGCATCCCCAACAAACAGGGTGCGCTGCCCATAGGAGCAGGGCATCTGCCCGAGGGGAATCGTACCGGTGACCAGGTGCATGCAGCTGTCCCCAAATTGCGATGCAAATGACGCAAATCGGGCAGGAACATCTCTCATGCCGCAGAGGCCGACCCGGGCCCGCCCTTCTTCCACCGGGATGGCATAGCCAAAAAAATCAGGAGAGGCATCGGGATAGATCTCGACATGACTCCCCTCCATCGAATACGGCACTTCCGCCTGAATGCCGGAGAGGTACACGGGGGGGCGGCGCATCCCCAGCATTCGCGAGACGGGGCTTCGCGGACCGTCGGCCGCAATCAGCAGCCGGTACCGCACTTCTTCATGGCCACGCACGCCTTTGGTGCAAAGAACACCGTCCCTGAGAGCATATGCGTAGGTCTTCAGCCGGAGCTCGGCACCCTCATCCATCGCCCGTTGTGCCATTTCGCGGTCGAGAAGACCCCGGTTGACGACATGGGCCTTGGTGACTCCTGCATCAAAATTCAAAACCGAACCCATGGAGGAGATCACCGAGGCACCGGTTACCTCCCGTACTATCGCATCGCTGGAGACGCCGCACTCCTGAAATGCCGCCCTGCTAAGAAGACCGGCGCACTGGACCGGATAGCCGAGAGCGGCGTGCTCCTCCACCATGAGGGTCTTTAACCCGTACCCGGCACAGCGGCGTGCAGCAGCGGACCCGGCAGGCCCCGCACCGACGACAACGACGTCATACATCTCTTCTGAATACGTTGGAGTCTGAAAACATAGAATCTCGCATTCGGAGCAGCATGCGGCACGGGACCCGTCCCAGGAGAACGAACATCAACTATTTTTCCCTGTCCATGCAACATCTGAGTGCAATGACTCCCGAACCCGAATTCAAATATAAACAATGTCTCATTATCCGCAATGACATCAAAATGACCTGCGGAAAAAAATGTGCACAACTCGCACATGCGGCTGTGGGGGCCTATGAAAAAACCGATAAAATCACCAGGAAAAAGTGGTTCGACGAGGGCATGAAGAAGGTTGCCCTCAAGGCCAATTCACTCAGGGATCTCTACGAACTCAAATCCATCGCAGAGGCAGCAGGCATATCCACCTCCCTCATCACCGACGCCGGCATGACCGAGATTGCACCGGGAACCGTTACGGCCTTGGGCCTCGGTCCCGCCCCCTCACAGGATCTCGACAGAATCACGGGAGATCTCCAGTTATTATGAAATCGTCCTCCTATCTCCTTGAACAGGAACTGGGAATGGAATATTACGGAACGGACACCCCGGGAATCGGCGGGAAACTCAGGACTCTCCCGGAGGATTTTATCGTCCATGAACTCCCGGCCGCCTTTCCGGAGAATGGCAAATATCTGATCTGTCGCCTGACCAAGCGTAAATGGGAGCATCAGCGGGCGGTAAAGGAAATCGCAAAATCACTCGGTATCAGTCATCGCAGAATATCCTGGGCCGGAACAAAGGACAGAAACGCCGTCACCGACCAGCTTATTGCCATCTATGACATAAGCGAAGAGGATCTTGCGACCGTCCATCTCAAGGACATCCGGCTTGACTACCTGGGCCAGTCATCACGACAGCTTTCACTTGGTGATCTGGAAGGAAACGCATTCGCAATTACCATACGTGACACCGAACCTGCCGGAGACGAACTTCGAAAAAAGGTCGAAACAACGACGGACGAGCTGGGAGCAGGGGTTCCCAACTACTTCGGTCTTCAGCGATTCGGTGTCCAGCGGCCGGTGACCCACGTGGTCGGGAGACATATCCTGCAGGACGATTATCAGGGAGCCGTTGAAGCATATATCGCCCTTGAATACGAAGGCGAATCCCCGGATGCCGCAGCAGCACGACGAATATATGCACAGACCGGCAGTGCTGCCGAAACCCTCCGGGCAATGCCGGTTCCTCTCAGTTTTGAGCGGACCCTCCTTCATCATCTCGTGGAGCGTCCCGGCGACTACCAGGGGGCATTGAAAAAGATGCCCCCTAAACTCCTCTCGATGTTTGTTTCCGCCTACCAGTCATGGCTGTTTAACAAGGCCCTTTCGTTCAGGATCGAATCAGGAATTTCCCTGCATGAACCGGTGAGCGGCGACCGTATCATCTTTGCAGGCGGCAAAGAGGATCTCATCGATACACGGACGAAGACCGCCGCATCCATGCATATCAAACGCGGACGGGCAACCATAGCTATTCATATGCCCGGTACCGAGGAGAGTCACAGGAACGGGTATATCGACGAGTATCTCAGCGGCCTGCTCGAAGAAGACGCCATCACCCCGGCATCATTCGGCAGGGCGGCCAGATTTGTCGAGACCCGGTTTTCCGGTGCATCACGTATCATATCGCTCGACCCGGAGATCACATGGCAGACGCCGGATGACAATGACGTGTCCCTGTCCTTTCGTCTTGGCCCCGGCCAGTATGCAACGACCATATGCCGTGAATACATGAAGGCAAGCCCTGAAAAAATGGTCTGAAAAATGGCGTTATGAAGAAGCAAATCTGTCCGCCGCGCTGATGGTTTCGAACAGATTGCCGATCTCATCGACAAGGCCGATCTGCAGGGCTTCTTCCCCACGTATGGGGCGTGCATCGTCTATGACAGAACGTTCGATCCCCCGCTGGGCCACAACATCCTCGATGAAGAGTTCCGAGCTCTCGTCCACGATCACCTGCAGATATTCACGTTCTTCATCGGTAAGTGCCCGGTAGGGCGAGGCAATATCCTTCTTTTCTCCGGATTTTACCACTTCTATTACAACCCCGTCCTCATCAAGCGCCCGCGAATAGTCATAGACCAGCCATATTGTTCCGATACTTCCGGTCATGGTATCGGGATTGGCATAGATCCGGTCCGCATGGGCACTGATATGATAGGCAGCCGAGGTTGCGATATCTCCCATCGAGACGAACACGGGTTTTTTCCCTTTTGCATATTCGATATCCGTGATGATCTCCTGGGCCGCCGCAGGGGAACCCCCGGGGCTGTTCACCCGCAGAACAACCGCCCGGACAAGCGGATCATCGGCTGCACTGCGAATCTGCCTGCCGACATATTCACTCCCCACATAGCCATTCCCTAAGCCGTCTCCGGCGACGATGGTTCCCTCAACACGGATGACCGAGGTGCTTGTCTCCTCAAGGGTGATGTACCAGACCCCGACAATGATGAACACCAGAAGGGCAGCAAGGATGCCAAGAATGAAATACCTGCGGCATGCCTTCCGTTGTTTTTTCCGCTCAATTTTCAGGCATTCCTGTTCAAGCCACCTCATACATCCAACCCGCGGGTAAGTACGTCGTACTCGGTAACCAGATTGCTTCCACAGGTATAATGCTTTTTCAGGACGAGGCGGAACATTTCATCTTCGGAGTCGATATGCATCCCACCGACAAGCGATGGGGTATCGGCGCCGCCGACAATGAACGGCAGATGAATCAGCCTGACTTCGTCCACCAGGTCATTTTTGAGCATGTAGTAGTTCAGGGTCGGCCCGCCTTCGACCATCAGTTTTTCAACACCATACTCCGTCCTGAGAATGTGCATGAGAAGCGGGTAATCGACATGACTCTCTCCTGCAACCACCACATCCACCCCCTTCTCCTTCATCTTCAGGATATTCTCCGGAGACGCCGTCCTTGCAACCGCGATGATCGTCGGTGCATCACCCCCCATCACATTTGCATCAAGGGGAATGTCCGCACGGCTGTTCGGGATCACCCGGATGGGGCTTTCTCCCTCGACGAGCCGTACCGTCAGCATCGAATTGTCAATTCTGATCGTCGTGCTTCCCACCATTATCGCATCATATTCAGCCCGGGTCCGGTGAAGCAGAAGCTCCGTCTTCGGGTCCATATATTTCATAAGTATCTTGCTAGATGCCCCCTGTTTCAGTGTCAGCTTCCCGTCAACGGTAATTTCCGACATCACCAGAACATGAGGCCTGGATAACGAACCAGACATAAAAATCCTATTGAGTTACTATGCTATTCGAGGCTTAAAACTTTATTTAGTGCAACGAAAGAAAACGGAGATAAATCCGGTGCACCTCCTCATACCTCCGTCCTCCCTCCATCCTCCCTCCATCTCAGGGGATCCACATAAACAACAGTTATACCTTCCACCGGGTACACTATAGCTGAGAATGAATATTACCGCACTCAGGCCGAAATTTCTCAAAAAAATTGAGCCAATTGCTCAATTTTTTGCAAGAACGGGCATAACGCCGAATCAGCTGACAGTGCTCTCACTCGTATGCGGTATTGGCTGTGCTGCTCTGTATGCAAACCATATTTTTATTCTTGGAAGTGCTCTGCTTATCCTTTCGGCGGTGCTGGACCTTGTCGACGGCGGTGTTGCCCGCATCAATAAAATGGAGACGAATTTTGGTGCCGTCTTTGACTGGATTGCCGATAAATACGTGGATACCATCGTCATCCTCGGGATCGGCATCTCCGGTATCCCCATCCTCTCCCGGTTTGACATCATCCCCTCCGAATGGGCAGTCAACGCCGATTTTGCCATCGTAACCATTGCCATCATCGGCTCGATGATGAACACCTTCATCAAACCTGTCGTGTATGCAGAAATTGGGTATGATGAGAGAAGAGATGGAAAAATTTCCGATCCCCTCGAAGGGATCGGCTTTTTCGGCAGACCGGAAACCATGATTGTTCTGATTCTGGGAGGTCTGACCGGTCTGATATGGGTATCGGTTATTGTTGTTGCTGTCTGCACAAATCTCTCGGCTATCCAGAGAATCCTTTATCTTTACCGAACCATCCCCTGATCTCCTTTATAAAGAGTTCAATAACATCCACCATCACCTCTCCCAGTTTTGGATTTATGCGGTAGAGCAGCCAGGCGATTGCGATGAAGACAAAGAGGGCGCCTATCTCTGCAAAGAAATTATGCGCCCAGAAGAAACTTTCATATCCGATATGCCCATTTGACGCAATCTCCGGGAAATAGGGGAACCACTGTCCTCCGTATGCCATGATGACGAAGCTGTTTCTGATGGTATTGAGAATATAGATGACCGGTGCGACCGCGAAAAATGAGAGCACCTTCTGCATCAGGGTCGAAGGGACTGCCCATGCCACACCGAGCATAATCGCAATCCCCTGGATACCCGTACAGGCAAGGATGATCTCAACCCGGTAGATATCCGCAAGGAACATATTCCAGTCTACCAGCTCATACGAAAAACCGAGTGCATGAAATACCCATTCAAGCTGGCCGACATTAATCGCAATAAGCCAGTCCGCTGCGGCGGGGATGAAGGCAAAGGGAGCAAATATCAGATACGCGATTGCCGCCATCCTGCTCAGGGTAAATCCCTGTTCATTCTCCTCCAGGAGTTTGGGAATAAGAATAATCAGGAAGGGTATCCCCATAAAGGCTGCAATCGGATACATAAAATTATTTGCAATAATATATTCAGGAAATTTCGCAAAGAGAATCAGGACTACACTTATCCATCCGACCACTGCACAGTATTTACTGTATCTGGTCGGAATAAGGAAAGCGAGGAATGCAATGAAAGAGATCAGCACGAAAATTTCCTGCATCATAACCGATTGACCGTGTCAGGTGAAAAGTGTTTTTGAGATGGTACATTGCCGGAAGAGTATCTTCCATATCTTAATCATACGTCACCGCAAATCTGTTACCAATGATGTTTTGTCCAGTATGCCAGGGAATGCTTGTTCCCGTCGGTGGAAAACTTAAGTGTCGTAAATGTGGGTATGTTGACGAATCCACCGCTGACAAACCAGGGCTCAAACGAACGGTCAAACGCGATGAGAAAGAGATAGTGATCATAGAAGATGCCGAACTGATGACCATCCTTCCGACCATCTCCGTCCGATGCCCCGAGTGCGGACATGACATTGCCGAATGGTGGCTCAGGCAGCTGAGATCTGCCGATGAATCAGAAGTCCGGTTCTTCAGGTGTGTCAAATGCCGGCATACCTGGCGTGAATACGACTAACAATATCATATCCTTTTTTTCCTCTGATACGAAGAGGGACACTCCGTTCTCCCTGCATCCAAAAAAAATAGATTAGTTGAACAGTCCCGGTGCCCGCACCCTGAACTGCTGCCAGAGAACACGGCCCATCACACGGAAGGTGAAGTCCAGTTCCTCAAAGCTCGGGATGGAATGCTGGCGAAGGATCTTGCGGCCGCGGTTCATGGAATCGCCGCCGAGGAGCGAACAGATAACACGTTTTTCAGTGCTGTCCGAGAGCTTGAGAATCTGGTTTGCCATCTGTTCCGAATTAAGAATATTGTTCGGGAACCCGACGACAAAGCACATGTCCCAGAGATCATCATGTTTGGCAAGCACCTCGAAGGTCTGTTCAAACCTGCGCTCGGAAGCATCGCCAAGAAGATCGACCGGGTTTCCTTTGTTCCAGAATTCCGGCAGGAACGCATCCAGTTCATCCACGACCTCCTGGGGCAGGGTAATCAGATCAATACCATAGCGTTCGGCGTAGTCAGATGAAAGAACGGCAAATCCACCGGCATTGGTGACGACAACTGCACGGGTGCCAACCGGATACCTCTTGCGGTGGGACAACATCTCCGCAGCGAGGAATGCACCAGTCAGGGTGTGGACGGAGAGAACACCGGAGCGGCGGAAGGCTTCCATGTAGACATCATACGAACCGGAGAGCGAACCCGTGTGGGAGGCTGCGGCCTTGGAACCGCGTTCGGAGGATCCCGACTTGATGGCAATGACCGGCTTTGTCCGGGTCACTTCACTGACGACATCCATGAAGGCCTGTCCGTCGTTTATCTCCTCGATGTACATGATGATCGCCGAGGTATTCGGGTCACGTTCAACCCAGCGCAGATAATCAAAGAAGTTCAGGTCGGACTGGTTGCCGACGGAGACCACCGCAGAAAATCCGATGTCTTCGGCAAGACTCCAGTCGACGACGGTGTTGACAATTGCACCACTCTGGGACAAGAAGGCAATATTGCCTGCCTTGGGAGACTGGTGCACATAGGTCGTATCAAGACCACGGGGCGGAACGATGAGGCCGAGACAGTTGGGACCGACAATGCGGGTGCCGTATTTGCTGGCGATCGCAACGATACGCTCTTCAAGCGCTTTCCCGTTCTCGCCCATCTCCTTGAACCCGGCGGTGATGACGACTACAATGGACACACCTTTTTCACCGCATTCCTCCACCACTTTCGGCACATGCATTGCGGGCACGGTGATGACCGCCATATCAACAGGAGCTTCTATATCCTTGATTGAGGCGTATGCCTTCAGTCCCTGAATGGTATCACGCTTATTGTTGACAGGGTACAGCTGGCCGGGGAAATGGAGAAGATTGTGCATCACGGCATATCCCATCTTGGTCGGTTCATCGGAGGCTCCGATGACGGCTACCGACCGTGGATTGAAGTATTCAAGAGGAATATCCGGACGTGTAACCTTTTTGACCTTCTTCTTCTCATCGGTCATGATGATGCGGGAGTCAACGGCACACGCGCCGGATTCGTACAACCGGAGGGGGTTGATATCGAATTCCTTCACCTTCTCATTCTCTTCGAAGAACCTGCAGACATTGATGATCGCCTGGACGAGGGTCTCCTCATCTTTCGGCTTGGAACCCCGGTATCCGGAGATGAGAGGATAGGATTTGATCTCACGGACCATTTCACGGGCGTCATCTTCGGTTACCGGAAGAATACGAAGGGTCACATCCTTGAGAAGTTCGACGAGGGTTCCGCCGATACCGAAGGTAATGACCTTGCCGAATGACGGGTCGGTTTTGCCGCCGATGATCAGTTCAAGCCCCGGTCCGGCCTGCTCTTCAATGATCACTCCATCGATCTTTGCATCCGGATTGTATTCCTTTGCACTGCTGACGATCCGGTTGAATGCCGCCTGTGCCACTTCCTTTGTCCCGATACTGGTGACCACACCGCCGGCGTCACTTTTATGCACAATCTGGGGCGAGACGATCTTCATTACCACCGGAAATCCAATGCCCTCTGCAACATCGCCCGCTTCTTCTGCGCTATTTACGATCTTGAACTTAGGAACAGGAATATCATATTTCGCAAGAATCTCATATCCTTCTGCTTCACTTAACATCCATTCTTTCATGTGTTTCTCCTCTCATACGAGTGATTAACAAGGCCTTTCATAAAGCCTTTCAACAAATGACGAAGTCACCTTCGTCACCCTAACATGACAAAATATTGAACTGTCATCTACATATAATTTTGTAATTGTTAATCATGTAGAATACTTTCCTTTTTACCACAAATCATAACGTATACGAGAGCAGATGATCTTTATCGGAGAACACATATCATGAAGAATTTGGAGTCCGGGATTCGCGCCGAACAGGCGGTCTATTTGCCTCCTCCCGAATATCGGGAATATGCCCCATTCAAGGACTATGAAAGTTCCTATCAAAACTTTTTGAAAGATCCTGACGGTTTCTGGAGGGATATCGCTTCAGATCTTCTCTGGTTCAGGCAATGGGACAGGGTAAAGGAATGGGAATATCCCTATGCAAAGTGGTTTGTAAACGCCAGGCTGAATATCACTTACAACTGCTTGGAACGTCATCTCAAAAACAACCGGCGAAACAAGGTCGCCCTCTTCTGGCACGGGGAAAACGGGTTAAAGAAAATCTACACCTATGACCACCTCCATCGTGCGGTGATGCAGTTTGGAAGTGCCCTGAAAAACCTCGGGGTGAACAAGGGCGATGTTGTCTGTATATACATGCCGACGGTCCCTGAACAGGTAATTGCAATGCTCGCCTGTGCGCGTATAGGAGCGGTTCATACGGTTGTTTTTGCCGGATACGGTGCAAGCGCCCTGAACCAGCGGATAGTGGGTTCAAAGGCGAAGGTCGTCATCACTGCCGATGCTTCGATGCGTCGCGGAAAAAGCATACCTCTCAAGCCCATCGTCGAGGAAGCCCTCATTCATGCACCCAGTGTCGAACGGGTAGTCGTCCTGAGAAACCAGGACCCCCCCACCTGCCTTCTTGACGACTTCGAAGTCGATTTCTATGAGATCATGCATGCTGCAGAGAAGCAGTGCCCCCCGGAGGAGATGGATTCCGAGGACCGCCTCTTTATCCTCTATACGTCGGGAACCACCGGTGCTCCCAAGGGGATCGTGCACACCTGCGGGGGATATATGGTCGGCGCGTATTACACGACAAAATACGTGCTGAATGTCAAGGACAATGACGTCTACTGGTGTACCGCCGATCCAGGATGGATCACCGGACACACGTATGCAATATACGGGCCGCTTCTCCTTGGCGCCACCATCTTCATGACCGAACATACCCCGGATTATCCGGATGTCGGCATCTGGTGGAAGCTGATCGAGGAATACGGCATCAATGTCTTTTACACCGCACCGACCGCCATACGGATGTTCATGCGATACGGCAGGGAGTGGCCGGACAAATACGACCTGAGCTCGCTGAGAATTCTTGCATCGGTTGGCGAACCGCTCAATCCCGAGGCATTCGAATGGTTCTACAACGTTATCGGCAAGGCCAACTGCCCGCTGACCGACACCTGGTGGCAGACGGAAACGGGAAGCCATATGATCACCACCCTCGTCGGTGAACCAATGAAGCCGGGGTTTGCCGGCAAACCGATCCCCGGTGTCGTTGCAGATGTGGTTGACGGCAAAGGAAAGCCCGTGGACGCCTTCCAGACAGGATATCTTGCGATAACGGAACCGTGGCCTTCGATGATGCGGTTTGTAAACGAAGACGAAGAGAAATACCGTTCCTACTGGGAATCCCCCGAACACCGGTACTACAGCACCAATGATCTTGCCATAAAAGACGATGACGGGTATATTATGATCCTGGGTCGTTCCGATGATCTGATCATCGTATCGGGCCATAATATTGGAACGGCAGAGGTGGAAAGCGCTCTTGTCTCGCATCACGCCGTTGCCGAAGCTGCTGCGATTGGAAAACCGGACGCAGTCAAAGGAAATATTGTCAAGGCATTTGTGATTCTCATCGAAGGCACTGTTCAGACGCCCAAACTCGAACATGACCTGAAGTATCATGTCCGCCAGACCCTTGGTCCGATTGCCGTGCCCTCCGAAATCGAATATGTTGACAGCCTGCCAAAAACAAGAAGCGGTAAAATCATGCGCAGAGTCCTGAAAGCCAAAGAAATGGGTGTTGATCCGGGAGATATTACCACGCTTGAGGAGTAATCACCCAACTTTTTATATACTTTTTATATCCTTTTATATACTACATGAAGCACAATCCAGAGGATTCTTTAAAAATTGAAAATATCGTTGCTTCCGCCAAAGTGGCCGATTCACTGGATCTACAGATGATCTCATCGAAGATAAAAGACGCCGAATACAATAAGAAGCGGTTTCCCGGCGTTGTCCTCCGAATGCAGAACCCGAAAATTGCTGCCCTTGTTTTTGGGTCAGGCAAAGTGGTTCTGACCGGTGCAAAGAGCATCGACAGTCTCTCCCAGGGTCTTGAAATTCTTGGCGAAAAACTCCGAGAACTTGGGATTGACATCCCCAAGGAACTTGAATATAAAGTTCAGAACATCGTCACCTCGGCGGATCTTGGGACGCCAATCAACCTCAATAAGATTGCTGTCGGATTCAATCTTGACCGCATTGAATACGAACCGGAACAGTTCCCGGGCCTGGTCTACCGCCTTGAAGAACCGAAGGTGGTCGTCCTCCTCTTTGGATCCGGCAAATTAATCATCACGGGCGGAAAACAAACGGAAGATGCAAAGAAAGCAGTAAACAAAATTCTGTCCGATTTATCGAATCTCGGATTGGTTTAATAATACCTCCCGAATATTCTCTTTTTTCCCCATAACCAACTGATTGTACAGTATCCGAAGGTTTTTAATGATATATAGATACATTATACATACACCAATGTATTTATAGTACATTGAATAATTAAAGTTGTATTTACGGTGTAGAATATGAGGATGGAAAAAGTGATGATCTTCACGGACGAAGATGAGGAATTCTCCAATCTTCTGACGGAGATCGGTCTCAAACGCAATGTCGCCAAGGTACTGGTCTACCTTGCAAGTTCTCCCGAAGCAACATCGAGAGACATTGAACGGGGAACGGATCTTCGGCAGCCCGAAGTCAGCATTGCGATGCGGACGCTCAAAGAAAACGGATGGATCCAGAGTCGCGAGTCCAAGGCCGAGAGTAAGGGCAGACCGGTAAAAATCTATTCGCTTTCAAAGCAGATCAGCGAAATCATGGACACAATCGAGGAGAATAAGAGAAAAGAAGTGGAGAATCAGCTCAGGCTTATCCGTGAGGTTCGTGAACATCTCTCCCAGATCCAGCAACAGATTTTAGAGTGAAAGATACTCCACTCCTTCGGGAGTACCGATAACAATACTTGTTTTGTCCGTAAATTCGGTAAAAATTCCACAACTCAGGACGCCCGGCAGGCTGTTGATTGCGCATTCCAAGACTTCGGGCTCTTCAATGAGCGGGAACGTGCAGTCGAGGATCCAATTTCCGTTGTCGGTGATGACCGGACCGTCTTTTTTTATCCCTTCACGAACAACGGGAGTGCCGCCAATCGCTGAAAGGCGTTTCATCACGACAGGTACGGCAAAGGACATAACCTCCACGGGCACCGGAGCCGAAAGCGTATCCGTCAGTTTTCCCTTATCTGCAACAACAACAAATGAAGTTGCGGCCTCGGCAACGCACCGCTCTCTCGTCTGTGCGGCCCCCCGGCCCTTGATCAGGCGAAACGCTGGGTCTATCTGGTCGGCACCGTCTATGGCAATATCGATGACATCAGATTCGTGCAGGGACGACAGGGGAATGTTGTATTCATATGCCCGGCGTTCTGTCTGAAACGATGTTGCAATACCGGTTACCCTGAGTCCTTCACGGATGCGTCCGGCGAGACGTTCCATCATAAAAAATACCGTCGAACCGGTCCCGAGGCCGACAATGGAATTGTCCTCAATCATATCCGCGGCATAATACCCGGCATTTTTCTTTGCACGGGTCTGTTCATCCATGGTGCCGGATTGAATGCTCATACATATTCATGGGTGCGCCGCATCATTATGGTTTCACCGTGGCGCTCAAAAAAATGGTTCAGATGAAATAGGTGACGGAGACCGTCGCCGTAACATCAATGGTGCCCGCCTCAATGGGGGTAGGGACAGGATACGACCCTGCGCCCATATCCCTGTAAACCGCTTCCTCCGCATAGACGACCGGGGTGTAACTGCCGCCCACACTGACTTCTTTTACCCCTAGAATCATGACTCCCAATGCGTCAGCCACGGCATCGGCATCGCCTCGGGCCTGGGTGACGGCGGCATGCAGTGCATCCGACCGGAGTTCCTGTGATTTCTCGTCACTGAGAGTGAACCGGACGGAGTTGACCTGGTTGGCGCCACTCGCAACAGCCGTATCGATCACCTCGCCTGCCATCGTCACGTCATCCAGGGTGACGACGACATTGTTGCTGACCACGTACACCTTCACGTCCTTCCCTCTGAATGGAGAATCATCATCCGTGGTCCTCGAATACATCCTGTATCCCGAGGTCTGGATATTCTCAGCCGGGATACCCAGCTTCTTGAGGGCAGATACGACCGAATCCATCTTGGCCGCATTCTGCTGTTGCGCTGTCGCGGCATCCGGGTGCTCCGTCTCCACGCCCACCGTGATGATGACCCTGTCCGGAGAAGTGGTAACCTTTCCTGTTCCGGAGACATGGATGACACGTTCATCTGCACTGTCCGTTTCAGCGCTCACTGTTCCGCCAAGGAGCAGTGCTCCAATAAGGACTACAATGACAAGCCCTATAATCGGTTTTGCATTCATAAGTACCGTTCATTGCATTTTTATCATAATCAACGTATGCTAGACTACGAATTTTCCCGAAGTTACCCCCCCGGTTCCTGCACCCGGAGACTTCCAAAAATTTATCATGCGACTGGATAATTGAGGGTACGAGACACATGCCAGTCGACTGCCGGAGGGTACTACGCACGGATATCCTGCCGGGTTGATGAGGACACCCTCCTATGGCGACGATAATAACGCTCAATGCATGGCTGACGCTGATTCTTCTTATAGGTCTCTTTGCACTGCTGGTCAGAACAAAGATACCGCCATGGGCACTCTTCGCAAGCGCAATTACGGTTGCCATGACGCTGGGTCTGGCCGGTCCCGGAGACCTCCTGAAAGGGTTTTCCAATGCAAGTGTGATCGCCGTTGCTGTTTTGTTTATCGTTGCAGAAGGGATGTATGCGACCGGTGCCATCTCACTGATTGTTGACACCGCCATCGGCATTCCCCGTAATCTGAGGATGGCACAGGTAAAATTTCTCCCGACGATTGCCGTCGGAAGTGCATTTCTGAATAATACCCCTCTCGTTGCCATGATGATCCCCGTCATCCGTGACATCTGCCGGACGAGCGGGCTTGCTGCATCGCGCCTCTTTATCCCGCTGAGTTATGCCTCGATTCTCGGGGGTGCCGTCACGCTCATCGGAACATCGACAAATCTTATCATCGCCGGTCTCGTGACGGAATATATTGCCATCGGTGACCCGAATGCACCACCCATGACGGAGATCGGCATGTTCACCCCCTCCCTGGTCGCCATCCCCTGTGCCGTTGCCGGTATCCTCTTCATCATGGGCTTTTCCGGACTACTGATACGTGCCCGTTCCGACAATAATCCTGACCTGAGCTGGAAAAGAATCTACACCGCAGATTTTCTCGTCGAAGAACGATCGCCACTTATCGGAAAGACCCTCACAGAAGCAGGGTTTCTCCACCAGAAGGATTCATCCCTCAAAAATGTCATACGTGAAGGGCAGGATATCCCCCTCTCCCCGGACCTTGCGCTTCAGACAGGCGACATCCTGCTGTTCTGGACGGACCTTGATACACTCTCCCATTTATGGTCCCGTATCGGGCTTCGACCAGCATATCTCTCGACGAAAAATGACAAGGAGCGGCACCAGAACCGGCTGCTCGAGGTGGTCGTCGCACCTGCAAATCCTGCCGTCGGGTACAAAATATCCTTTCTTCGCTGGCTCAATTCCTCCTTCTTTGCAACAGAAGTCGTCGGCATGTCACGGGGTGGCCAGCCAATGGAGACGTCCCTGCCGGAGACGGTCATCCGGGCCGGCGATAGCATCATCCTTGAGGTCGAAGAGTCATTTTTCTTCGAGAGAAGGGATGAGACGCAGTTCATCGTTGAAAAGGAGCTGAGCGGGTATCATATCAAACGGACCGACAAAGTGATCACCGCGATCGTCATCACCGCCCTGATGGTCGCGTCAGTGGCTCTTCAGGTGCTCCCGCTCATCAATGCGGCGCTTCTTGCTGCCGTCGCAATGCTCCTGACGGGGTGCCTGAGCATACACAAGGCGGCAAAAAGTATCGATTTTCCGACGATCATCATCCTTGCCTGTACAATAGGACTGGAATCTGCCATCACCGCATCGGGGTTATCGCAGGTCGTCGCAGATTTTATCACCCGGCTTGGCGGCGGCAGCCCGATGACCGGCCTCGCGGCGATATTTCTCGGATGCGTCATCATGACGAATATCATCACCAATGCCGCGGCAGCCGCATTCATGTTTCCCATCGGCTATTCCCTTGCATTGGAACTCGACGTTTCCTTCATGCCCTATATCATCGTCATCATGCTGGGCTGTTCCTATGCATTCATCAACCCTGCCGGCTACCAGACGAACATGATGGTGTACGAACCCGGCGGATACACGGTGAACGATTACATCCTCTTCGGTACGCCGCTGACGATCATCGTGGGAATACTGGCGGTTCTGCTGGCGCCGGTGGTCTATCCGTTTTAAAAAAAATCAGAGATCTATTGTTCCCGCAACCCTGAGACGGCCGCCGTCAAGATAATGAATGACGGCAGTATTGCCCGGAATATACGCCATTTCCCTTTCTAGTTCTATGACCACGGTCGGTACATGCCAGTCATCCTTTGACTCCACCGACACGATACGGCCGTTGATGTACTGCATCCAGTACCCGATATGCACGACCATTCCCTCCTTCAGGGGCTCGGGCCAGTATTTCACGATATGCGCCGCGCCTTCCAGGCGATCACTAACCTTTATGCCGGGGCCATTGGTGAGCACCATTCCCCGTTCCAGCACCTCTGCAGAGATATTCTTCAGTGCGAGCCCTACCCGGTCGCTTTCATAGGCCTCGGTGACATCGTCATCATGTTTCTGTATGGACCGCACCTGTGCGGTAAGCTCACCGGGATAGGCGGTCAGGGTGTCATGCTGGCGGACTGTGCCCGATTCGACACCCCCTAAAACGACGGTCCCGATACCCTTCACATTGAATGCATGATCAACGGAGACCACGCCTGAAGTGCCGGTCGCGTTCTCATACGTGAGCGACTGGGCATCGGCAAGAAGCTGTTCCCGGATTGCAATCGGGTTGTCCTCGATGACCGAATATCCCTCGACCGCCGTTCCCTTGAGCAGTGGTGCAATCTGTGAGATATCGAGGTAATTGCGAAGCACGATATAGCCCCTGGTGATCTTCTGGGCATCGAGCATCACCACCATCTCGCCGAATTCCGCGGTGATCGCATCGACAATGAGAAGAGCTGCCGTCGACATGGCAACGGCATAATAGAGGGGAGCTAGACGCTCGGGATACCGGGTCGGTTCGATGATGGTGACCGTATCCTCCCCTTTCTTCAGATTGAAAAAGGTGATATCAGAACTCGTCCCCGGCTTGCCGATATCTTTTGCATATCCATTGGCACCCAGGACGGCTATGGTCAGGTTTGGCATAATGCTCTCTCTATACGCCGCACATAAAGAAATTGATTTCCAAAAAACAGAGGTCCTTACCGGTGGGCAAAGTATGCGGAGACGTGATGCTCCGTAACCTCGTCCACACGGGCAAAGCCGACCCGTTCGAACTGGATGACCTTGTCATATTTGTTCAGTACTCCCCGTTCGCAGAGCCCATCGACAGGGCCGTTTGGCGTGTGCAGGGTGCACTGCACCGTCTCTCCCTTCGGCAGCCACTGGATGATGGGCGCATGCCCCCTTCGTGCCTCTTCCAGTGAACTCCCCGCATAGACAAAGACAGGCGTCCCGGCATCGTCCTCGATGCGCACGTTGAAGAGATCCTTGAACCTGACCATCCCTGCTTTTTGTATCTCGTCTGCCGGGGCATAGAGCGTCCCGGTAAACGGCAGCCGCCGGCATCCGGCAGCCGCATCGTTCGGGTTGAGGCAGGGTTCCGCCACAATCTCAGGCGCCCCTTCGATGATGCAGGAAACCGGATTGGAAACGAAGAAGTACCGCGGCGCTATCGGGTCGACCAGGGCCTTGTTTGCGGCGAACAGGTTCTCCCAGGAAAAGGAGATATCCGTCTGCCCGATACCGATATCCACCATGGCGTTTCTCACGGCTTCTGCCTTAAATCCGCGGCGGGCAATTGCCTTCAGGGTTCCCAGGTGAATATCATCCCACCCGGTGTAGGTCCCCTGGGCAATACCCTCCTTCATCGCCGAGGTCGAGAGGACGACCCCTTCGATGGACATTCGCCCGTAGTGGAAGTATTCCGGCATCTCCCACCCGAAATATTCGTAGATGTACTGCTGCCTCCGGGTATTTGCGATGTGGTCCTTGCCCCGGATCACGTGCGTCATACCGAGCAGATGGTCATCCACGGCAACGGAGAAGTTCATCAGCGGATAGAGACGGGCATCGCACCGCGGATGGGGAGGGGAATCGACCAGCCTGAAGATGGAATAGTCCCGCATCGCAGGGTCCGGGTGTTCGATATCCGTCTTCACCCGGACCGTAATCGTCCCCTCGGCATAGTCCCCGTCCAGCATCGCCTGCCACATGCGAAGGTTTGTTTCAGGGTCCTGTTCCCTGCAGGGGCACGCCACCTTTGCGTTCTTCTTCTCGCGGAAGGCCTCGGCATCACAGGTACAGACATACGCCCCGCCGATGGAAATGAGCTTTTCACAGTACTCGTAGTAGATATCCAGGCGATCGCTCTGGTAGACAATCTCGGAGATGTCCAGGCCCAGCCATTCGATGTCATCGAGGAGCAGCTGGTAATTCTCCTCGTTTACGCGTTTGGGATCGGTGTCTTCAATCCTGAGGACATATCTGCCGCCATATTTCCGGACATAATAGTCGTTCAGAAACGACGCACGTGCATGCCCGAGATGAAGGGGACCAGACGGGTTCGGGGCAAACCTCATCACAACACCATCCGGCCCGACATTGTCCAGCGGACGAAGACCGGTTTCCCGTTTCTTCTTCTCCTTTTTTTCGAGGAGTTCGGGGGCCATCTCTTCGAGTTTTGCACGCCGTTCTTCGGGAGACATGCCTTCGATATCTTTCAGGATCTCCTGAAGGATTGCGGAAAGCTCCTTTGCCTGCGGCCTGAATTCGGGATGTGCGCCCATGAGCGCCCCAAGAACCGGGCCTGCCCGGGGAACATTGTTGTGCTCGACGGCGTTTCGCAGGGCGTGAAGATAAAAAAATTCTTTGGGATCCACTGCCATTCAGAATCCCCGTGAGACGAAATAATCGGTAATCTGCATCAGACAGTCTTTTTCATCGCAGTCGGGGAAGATGCTGAGCATGCTCTTTGCCCGTTCGACCCGTGTCCGGGCAATGCTCCTGACTTCTTCAAGGACACCGCCCTCTTCGAGGAGGGCAATTGCCTCGTCAATCTCTGCATTGGTGAGGTCAGCTCTCCGGTACCCGGAGAGATCGATGCCCTTTTCGCGGGCAAGAATTGCGACAAGCGTCTGCTTTCCCTGTCTGAGATCGGAGGCACGGTCCTTCCCGCTTTTCTCCGCGTCGGCGACGAGGTCGATGTAATCATCCTGGATCTGGAAGGCGATGCCGCTGGAAAGCCCCCATTCATGGAGGGACTGCGCCTGCTGGGCACTGCAGCCGGCAAGGGTTGCACCGATGGCGGCGGCGGCGGCATAGAGCACCCCAGTCTTTTTTGAGACCATCTCGATGTACTCCCATTCATCGACGTCATCGCGCACCTCAAATGACATGTCCATGTGCTGCCCTTCACAGAGCTCTGCACATGCGTTGGCAAGCGTTGTCACCGATCGGACCTTGGCCGCATCGTCGGCAATCGCGGTACATATCAGTTTGAAGGCATGGGCATAGAGAACATCGCCTGCAAGAATGCCGGTCGGTTCGTTCCAGACCGTATGGACCGTCGGGACACCACGGCGCACCGCATCCCCGTCCATGATATCATCATGAATCAGGGTGAAGGTGTGCGTGAGTTCCAGGGCAAGGGCGGCGGGAAATATCTCGTTTGCCCGGCCTTTTTTCACCATATCAGCGGCAAGCATGACGACCGCCGGCCGAAGCCGTTTTCCTCCCGCCAGCAGCAGGTGGGCACTTGCCTTGTTGAGTTCCCCTGGAAGACCGCCAAACTCGCGATCCAGTGCCGTGTCGACTTCGTCCGCAACTTTTTCCAGATAAGTAACCAGATCCATTTTCATCACCAGGGTGTAATTACCGTACTCTGATCCGCTGTCCGTTTCTCAGGATATGCACATCATTATTCAGGGTGTACCCGCACTCTTCTGCAAGTTTCAGGTATCCGCCTGTCATGTCAATATCACCGTGGGACGGAATTATGTGTTGTGGATTGAAGTAGTGCAGCACTTCGTAATGCTCCTCACGCTGGGCATGCCCACTCACATGAAGGTTGGTAAAGATACGGGCTCCCTTCATCCCGAGAAGAACCTCCTGCGTATGGCGCTGACCATAATTCATCGGGTTGGGGATGACCTTTGCACTATAGAGAATTTTATCCCCTTTTTCAATCTTGAAGGGGGTCTGGTCAAAGGCCAGCCGGGTAAGGATTGCCCCCGGTTCACCCTGGCTTCCGGTGACGATCGGGACATAATTCTCCCGTCCCTCCTTCATGATCGTGCGAAACATCTTATCCACCGTACGCCGGTTCCCGCGCATGGTCATCCCGCGGGGAAAACCGACGAGCTTCATCTGCTCTGCGGTGGATGAATACCGTTCCATCGACCGGCCGAGAAGGACCGGTTTTCGTCCGATCTCGTGTGCACATTCTGCGATCATCTTCACCCGCGCAACGTTCGACGAGAAACACCCGACCAGCATGGCATTTTTATCATCCTCGTAGCAGGTCATCACATCACGGACCAGCCTCTGTGCAATCCGTTCACTGGGACAGCGTCCGGGGATGTTCACGTTCAGGCTTTCGACGATGAGTGCAAGAACCCCTTCCTTGCCGACTTCACGCATCCTCGCAAAGTTCGGGGGCTCTCCCAGGACCGGAGTGCGATCCAGTTTGAAATCGTTTGCATAGACGACCGCTCCTTCCGGCGTATGCAGGACGGCCATTGCGGTATCCAGAATCGAATGCTGTACCGCGATGAACTCCAGGGACAGGTTTTTGGAAATTTCATACCGGTATTTTTTCCCTGTCGGGAGGTCAAAGACCTTGTTATTTACGACAAACCGCTTCTCTCCCTCTATCTGCTGACGTATCAGCGCCGCCGTATACGGCGTTGCGATAATGGGTGCATCGTAGCGGTGTGCAAGTTTCGGGATGGCACCGATATGGTCCAGGTGACCGTGGGTACAGACAATCGCCTTGACCGTCCCTTCCACGGCATTCATGATGGTATCATCAGGAATCGCCTTCATCCCTATCAGGTCCAGGGAATGCATATTCTCTACTTCTGCATCCTCATGGATCATGATCTGGTCCAGGCGCAGGCCCATATCGAAAATTACTATTTCCTTTCCGCAGCGGACGGCAGTCATATTTCTGCCGACTTCGTTATATCCGCCCACGGCGATTATTTCTACTTCCATTGTTTATTCCTCATTTCGTAGCATTTCGGCGGTTATGCCGGTAATGTACGTTCGTATTGATTTCAGTTCGTTCACAGTACTTGCACCGGTAAGGTACATCGCAACGGTCAGTTCCCGGTGAATCCTGCGTATCTCACTCTTCAGTGCTTCATCACCCCTGAGAGCGGGTTTCAGAAGCGTTAGAGCCATACCACCCAGGTCGGCGCCGAGAGCAAGGGCCTTTGCAATATCCGTGCCCCTTCTCAGCCCTCCTGTGGCAATGACCGGCCCTCCTGCCCTGCAGGTCTCGACCACGCTGACTGCGGTGGGAATCCCCCAGTCTGCAAAATGGTCGCCGAGTGATGCAAGCTCCGGATCATCCGCCCGCACCCTCTCGACCGCAGCCCAGGACGTCCCGCCAATACCTCCGACATCAATGGCCGATGCACCGGCAGCGAAAAGAATGCGGGCCGCCTCGTAGGAAATCCCGGAACCGGTCTCTTTTACAATAACCGGGTACTGTACCGATGAACAGAGCTCACACAGACTTTCAAGACACCCTGAAGTATCGTGATCCCCTTCCGGCTGAATGGCCTCCTGAAGGGGATTCAGGTGAATGCAGAGAGCCTGTGCATCGATCATCTCAACCGCACGGTCAGCCCATTCGGCGCCATGATCCCTGAGCTGGATGATGCCCAGGTTTGCGCAGAGAAAGGCAGTCGGTGCTTCTTCCCGTACGATGGAGAAACTCCCCTCCATCTCGGGATTTTCAAGCGCTGCCCGCTGGGAGCCGACTCCCATGCCAAGACCAAATTCTTCTGCCACTCTCGCGAGGGTAGCATTGACGGCTGTCGTGTCTGGATGACCCCCGGTCATCGCGGCAATAAAGAGAGGCGATTTCAGATGGTGCCCAAGGAAGCGCTGACTCAGATCCACAGCGTCCATTGAACATTCCGGAAGAGCGTTATGAACCAGACGAACGTCCTCAAATCCGGTCGAACCCGCTTCAATAGGCTCGTTTGCACAGATGGTGAGGTGTTCTTTCTTCCGTGATGATGTGATCGTATCTTTCATTATGATATGTCCCCCTTCTCGACTGGCGGGGCTTCTACTACGAAAACCGCTCTGTATGACGACTTCCGGTATTGTACTGTTGCATCAGGTATTCAACGGAGCTCTTTTAGTCCTGTGTACGAGACCCTCTCACAACCGTTCCGCCGTGATCACGCCCATCCAGAAAATCACCGAGCCGTGATATGTGAAAGATGGAAGATTCCGTGCCGTGCTCCGCAAGAGCAAGGAGTTCTGAAATTTTCCCTTTCATGCCGCCTGTAACATCGGTATTGTCTGACTGCCGGATGTCCAGGATATCGGCCGTTTCCGGTGTGATCACCGGCACCACTTCCCCGTCTTTCATAACGCCCGGTACATCGGTTGCAAGACCGATGCGATCGATCCGGATCTTTGACGGGAGAGCTGCAATCAGCTGATCCCCGGAAACTATACATGCACCCTGCTTCTGGTCCATGACCACATCCCCGTGGAGGACCGGAACGATGCCATGGTGCATGAGAAGTTCAACAGGCCCGCTGTCGAATGATATGAGACGTCCGTTGTTTGCGATGCATGCATCAAGAGGATGGATGCCGATGGCCTCCACACCTCTGGCACGCAGCGCCTTTACCACCGCATCGTTCAGATTCCGAACGGCATTATGGGTGATAAATATACCTGCTTTATTATTCTGATTTAAACCTTTATCAAGGTGATGGCGCTTTGCCTCCGGATGCCCGCAGGAACCGGCCCCATGAACAACAATATACTGCACATCCGGATGGGAAGCGAGTTCGTCTGCAATTATCGCAAGACGGGCCTCGTCAACCTTGCATTCACCGGATTTGTCGGTAACAACGCTACCGCCCAGCTTTACCAGTATGTTTTCTGTCATCTTCTGACTCCTTTCGTGCCCCTTCAGTATCGATCGTGGTGGTTATTGCCCTTCCGTCACAGCCCTCTATTGCCCCAGCAACCTTTGATTTCGATCGTTTCGGGCAGAGGGCCACCATAGAACCACCACCGCCGGCACCCGTAATCTTCGCGCCATACGCCCCGGCGGAGCGTGCCGCCATCACAAGCCGTGTCAGCGAAGGATGGCCAACCCCCAGTGCCTCCAGCAGTTCATGGTTGATATCCATGTACCGTCCAAGCGCCTTGTGATCATTGAACACATGCATGGATTTGAGTGTCACCGCCTCAATCGCATCGAGGATGGGACCCACGATATCCGGGTCCTGGGCACGGAACTGGGACACCTGCTCGACCATCTTCGCGGTCGAGTGGGAGACCATCGTATTGCCGATGACAAGATGAAAATCCTGTGGAGGCAGACGCCGCTTGGTATCGCCCATGATCAGGACGATGCCGCCAAAGGTGGACACATAGGTGTCGGTGGGACTTGCTCTGCCCATCTGGACCTCCTTTTCTACCTGAAAGGCGGTGTAGGCTATGTCTGCTTTCGAATGTCCCAGTGAGAATTCGTCATTGATTGCCGACAGGGTCGCAACGGTCACTGCTGCCGAAGACCCGAGACCGGATGAACTCGGCAGCTGGGAATGGATATATACGCTTCCGTTGACACCCATCTTCTCAAAACACAACTCAAGATAGGGAGACTTTACCCGCGGGGGATGCCGGGTTTTTCTGACGGTCACGTAGACACGCGGTTTGATGCCCATCGCTATGCCGGGTTTTCCGTATACCACCGCATGCTCACCAAATAGAAATACCTTGCCAGGTGCACTCCATATTGCCAAATTTATACCGCCGCTATTGATGCATATCCAACTACCTGATCAAAGTCACCGGTGACATCCCCGCTTGTTGCATATTCGATGAGACGTCCCTCTGTGGCTCCGAGATACCGGCACACCTCGGTAAGGACTGCGATAGGCCCATACCCGCATGCCGTTAATTTTTTCTCTACTAATCTTTTATAAAACTCATCAGTATTTAAATTATTAAGTGCCTCGATCACGTACTGATCATCGGCACGTGCAACGGCGTCGGGGATATAATGAGAGAAATCACTGGATGCGATGATGCGAAGATCACCGGAATACGTATCCAGCGCCTCAATGACCCGCGCTGCAAGGTCCATTGCACTTCCATAATCCTGGTATCCCATCAGCACAGGGGCTACCTTCGCATTGGAAAAACGATGCCGGATAAACGGCATCTGAACTTCAAGGGAATTTTCCCTGGCGATCATTGCCTCGTCACTCTGCAAAATACCAAGCGACCGGCAGAGATCACCGTCCGATTCGACTACCCCGACAGGAGTTCCCCAGTCCACCGCAGAAGTACAGGTCGGATATCCAGCATGACTCGGGCCAATGAGCAGAAACGTCCCGGAAAATTCAGGCGGAATACAGGAATAGGATGAAGCCTGGACCTGTCCTGAATACGGATATCCGGCATGAGGAGCAACAACGCCATAACAGTCGTCCACCCCGTGTGCCCGGGAAAGAAAAAAATCCATCAGGGTAGATAATTCGGAGGGGTCATCCGGGTAGAACATCCCGGCAAATGACGGACGACGAACAACCATCCTTGCTCCCTGATAGTATGACTGGTCGATAAACGACTCAGAGATCGATTTCGAAGTCTTCCTGAACGAGCGAGGTCCCAATACCGTGCTCTTTCATTACTTCGCGCGTCAGGAGATAGTAGACCATTGAGAGTGCTTTTCGCCCTTTGTTATTCGTGGGAATAACGAGATCGATGTATTTTGTGGAATTGTTCGTATCACACAGCGCCACAACGGGAATACCGGTCTGTACAGCTTCTTTGATCGCCTGTGCATCTCCGGTCGGGTCCGTGACAACAAGCAGACTCGGCTCAAGGAATCCATCCATATTCGGGTTGGTCAGGGTGCCGGGGATGAAGCGGCCGACCTTGTGCATGCCGCCGATTGCCTGTGCAAACCGCCTGGCCGGATACTGTCCGTACTGGCGTGAGGTAACGACCAGAACCTCTGCAGGGTTGAATTTAGCAATAAACTCTGCTGCAGTCTTAATCCTGCTGTCCGTTTCCCTGATGTCAAGAATGTACAACCCATCCCCACGCACGCGGTAGATGAATCTCATCATATCATCGTTCTTCTGCTGCGTTCCGATGTGGACACCAGCAGCCAGGTATTCCTCGACCGGAACAAGTGACTCAGTCAGCTCAATTTCCATTTCATTTGAGTTCACGATATCAACTCCTCAATTCGTATTAGTTCATTCAGTTTTGCAATGCGTTCTCCGCCAACGACACCGGTCTTCAGATAAATACATCCGAATGCCGTTGCGAGATGCGCTATGGTTTCATCGGTGGTTTCGCCGGAGCGATGACTCATTACGGTTTCCATACCATATGAATGTGCCATCTTTATAGCCTCATAGGTATCCGTAAGGGTTCCGATCTGATTTGGTTTAATGAGAACGCAATTGGACGCATCCGCCTCGATACCCAATTCTATGCGCTCAACATTCGTAACATAAAGGTCGTCACCACAGATAAGGCAGCGGTCTCCCACCTGCTCGGTCAGTGATGAAAACCCTTCAAAATCCTCTTCCTGGAGGGGATCTTCGACATAGGCAAGTTCATAGCGATCAACAAGACCTGCGAGATAGTCCACCTGATCCTCGGTGGACCGTCGGGCATCACGGTAGGCATACGCGCCATCCTTCCAGAGTTCGCTCGCCGCCACATCAATGCCCATGCGGATCTCTATCATCAGCTCATCCGATACCGCATTGACGGCTTCCTGGACGAGATCAAAGGCTTCAATGTCCTGGATACGGGGCGCCCAGGCACCTTCAT
The DNA here is from genome assembly GCA_016841485.1 of Methanobacteriota archaeon. Lineage (GTDB taxonomy): Archaea > Halobacteriota > Methanomicrobia > Methanomicrobiales > Methanomicrobiaceae > Methanovulcanius. The sequence continues at coordinate 19,362 of JAENZA010000004.1, read as the reverse complement.
CGCCCTTGCCGCACCCTTTTCCGCGGGAGATGAGAAGTTCTTTTATTTCCCGGTGAACGGCAGCATTCGCAAAGACACCTTCTTCGGAATTCATCGCACCGGTTGGCACAACAAGGAATTCCTGGATGTCGGTTGCATTTTCTGCATGTGCCCCGCCGCCGATGACATTCCCCAGCGGATACGGCGTGTCAACCGCAAATGTACCGCCAAGGTACCGGAATAACGGCAGCCCGAGTGACGCGGCTGCTGCCTTTGCCGATGCCAGGGAGATGGCGACCGCGACATTTGCACCGATTGTTGAAAAGTCGGCGGTTCCGTCTATTTCCCTCAGGATTGCATCCAGGCAAGGCTGATCCGTAACTTCCACCCCCAAAAGGAGGGGAATAACCGTTGTTTCTGCATCTGCAATAGCCTCCCGCGGGGAACGGACTTTTGCCTCATACATCCCTGTACTTGCACCGGATGGTGCCGCAGCACGTCCGGAAGCTCCTTCTGCCTCAACCTCTGCTTCAACCGTTGGATTGCCACGGCTGTCGAGAATAGTTCTTAAATTGATCTGCTGAATTTGCGCCATTCAATCACTTCGCTCTTTTTACCGTGATAGGAATTACATCTTTACGGAATTCTTCATCGGCAATCTCAAGAGGATCAATCGCATCAGTCTGGATCAGAAGAGGAGCTCCCATCGAAATCTGCAAAGATCGTGCACCGACGATTCTCGCTCTTTCATAACGGGTAAATGATTCCATTATTTCTCCAAAATTTCAAAATGGGGTCGCTGAGATTTGAACTCAGGTTACAGCATCCCGAACGCCATAGGATGGCCAGGCTACCCCACGACCCCCTGCAAACATACATCTTTACTGGAACGGATTGAGATCATCGATAATCTCTTTGTGCGCTAACAGCATGCGTCGGCAACAGTAGCGCGAAAGTCCGAGGTCGTCGAGGATCTCTTTAGGATCCTCGCCTGCATCTCTCCTCTGCCTGAACTCTTCCCAGGAGGAGGAGATGACTTTCCCGCAAGTAAAACATCGGACCGGAATCATGTAAACGACTCTCTATAGATTATACCTATCTAACGATAAGACTTTTGGAATTTCGCACGTGCACCACGGCCATGCGGCTTCTTTGCTTCCTTCTGACGCGAATCATTTACCAGGAGTGTACGGTCATATGCCAGGTATACATCCTTAATCTTCGGGTCATTGTGCCACTGTACAATTCCACGCGCAAGCGCAGTCCGCACTGCCTCTGCCTGGCCCATGAAACCGCCGCCGTTGACATCGACACTCACGTCGATGCCGTCGATTGCTTCGGGTACCAGGAGGAGCGGTTCGGAAATTTTCATCCTAATCAGTTCGGTCCCGAAGATCTCCAGCGGAACTGAATTGATCCTGACGCGGCCCTTGCCTTCACTGAGCGTTGCACGCGCAATAGCAGTCTTCCTCTTACCGCTTGTGTTAACTACTTTCGTCATATCTTCTCACCGCCATTAAAACTTTGCTCCAAGCCGGGTGCTGACCTCGCCGAGAGTGATATACTTGGGCGTGGAGAGACCGTTGATGTGTGCCTGTTCAAGAACTTCACGTTCAACGTCCATGAACGCTTCAGGAACACCGACATAGACCTTTACTTTCTCCAGGGCTTCGGAACCACGCTTGCGTTTGTAGGGAACCATGCCCCTGATGGTACGCTTGAGGATGTGATCCGGTCTGCGCGGGTAGAAGGGACCTCCTTCACGCGATCCACGCTTCCGCTTGTGGTCGTAATCAGCAATGATGCTGGCCCGGGAACCGGACACGACACACAGTTCGGCGTTGACTATGGCAATTTCCTCACCTTCAAGCGTACGTTTTGCAACAATGCTTGCAAGTCTGCCGAGGCGAAGACCTTCTGCGTCAATTACTGTCACCATTCATCTCACCTCAGAATCCTTACCTGCGAACCTTTGGGGTTGTTTGCGACAAGCTCTTCGATTGTCATGCATTTCCCATTCGCACCGGTGATTTTATCCACTGCAGCAGTACTGAAGTTGAGTGCTGCAACAGAAACGCTCTGATCAATCAGTCCGCTGCCGAGCACTTTTCCAGGAACAATGATGATGTCCCCATCCCGTGCGTAGCGGCTGATCTTGCTGATATTTACTTCAGCATAATTATTGCTCGGCGCTTCCAGCCGTTTTGCAATCTCACGCCACACTCCGGCCCCGGTGTTTCGGGAAACCTCCTTGAGCATGTAGATAAGGGCAGAGTGGCGCGGGTTCGTCTTTGAACTAGATTTAATCATTTCCATTTCCTCCAGAAATGTCGCTTAAAACATCCACCAGGCTTTCTGATTTTAACTGTATCTCCCGAAGTGCCCTCTCGACTATATCCTTTACCGGAAGAGAACCGTCGCTTTCCACGACGAAGATGAACCTTGTCTCGTCCGGAGTGATGTGTATCGCCGCTTCGTCCCAGGTTCCTTCCGATTTACAGATCCTCTCACAGAGGTGACAGAGTGAACAGTCTTCGAGTTTTCCTTCGACAACCCGTGCCGAGTCCTTAACCACTTCAAGAACGCCACGCGGACATTCATCAATGCACATCCCGCACCCGTCACACTTTTTATCGACGGAGATAATCGGGTATGCCTTATAGCCGCACACCAGAGTTGGCTGCCATTTCGCATGCGAAGTTCCCTTTCCAAGGATGGCGCGCGCCTCGAGAACAACCTTCTGCTCCTTTTCGAGCTTGACAAGGGGAATGCTGTCCACAACAGGGGCTGCCTGCGGATTCTGCGGAATGAGATCACTGGAATAGACCGTCTTCGGCCCTTCCACACTAAGCGTATAGATAGCTGTACAACTGGAACATCCTTCGCCACCGCAGGAACATACCTCCTTCAGGACATATTCGTCAAGATCTGTCCTGAGAGGGATAAGACCCAGTCGGTGAGCCAGTATTTCGTCAAAGAGTGCGCTGTTATTGTCGTAGATGAATACATCCTCGATGGCAAGCGTCGGGACTTCTCCGATCATTGTTCTCCTGAGGGTATTTGCAAATGCGTAAGTCGCATCCCTGAGAACAAAGCGGGCGACGGTGTCATCAAGCCTGCTGAATGAAATCTGCATTAATCAGACTCTCCTGCCCCTTCTCCCACCTTTGGCACGAATGCTGTCGTGGGGGACGGGTGTAACGTCTTCAATACGTCCGATACGCATGCCGGCCCGGGCAAGTGCACGTATTGCTGCCTGCGCTCCTGGACCGGGGCTTCTCTGCTTCCCGCGACCCGGGGCACGAACCTTGACGTGCAATCCGACAATGCCTTTTTCCATTGCCTGGTGTGCCACATTCGTTGCCATCTGCATTGCTGCATAGGGTGAGCTTTCATTTCTCGCCTGCTTGACTACCATTCCGCCGGAAGACTTGGTGACTGTTTCAGCACCGGAGAGATCGGTGACAGTGATGACCGTATTGTTAAATGAAGCATAGATGTGTGCTATTCCCCATTTTTCGCCTTTTTCAGCCATTAACTACGACCTCCTTTCATGATCCTCTCCCTTTCGGGGTGAACTTCGTTCGTGAACGGAGACGGGCCATAGTATTCAATCCTGTCTTCTTCATCGCGCTTCACCCGGTAGCCAGGGATCGTCAGTTTCCTTCCGGAAATGGCAATGTGGCCGTGCGTAATGAACTGGCGTGCCTGTTTCGGTGAACGGGCAAGACCGCTGCGGTACACAAGTGTCTGGAGGCGGCGCTCAAGCTCGTTTTCGGTCTTGAGTGCGAGCACATCACTGATACCTGCGGTTTCGCCAAGAAGCCCGTACCTGTGAAGGTGACCGAGCAGTTCATCCTGCTTTCTTACAATCAGGGCTTCGTTGGTGGATGAAGACTTGAGTGCAAGAAGCTCACGAGCCAGACGGCGGTATTTACGAAGCGTACTCTGTGCTTTCCAGAGTTCCCTCTTGTTTCTCAGACCAAATTCAATGACCAGACGGGTCTCATCCTCAATACGGGACTTTTCGAAGCGGCGTTTCGGCGTTTCGTATGTCTTGTGGTTCTGTCCTGGATATCCCATTTACTCCACCTAGGCCTTCTTTCTCCGCACGCCGACGGTAGTTCCGGTTCTTCCGGTCGACTTCGTGCGCTGTCCACGGACCTTCTGTCCAGTCTCATGGCGAATTCCACGATAGCTCCGGATCTTTCTCATCCGGTTGATATCGTCCTCGATTGCCATACGCAGATCAGTGCCGAGAAGCTGCTTCGCTTCACCGGTGTAGACATCCTTCTGGCGGTTCAGCATCCACGTGGGAACGTGGCTTGTATAATTCGCTACGACATCGCGAATCCGGTTGACGGGTTCATCATCAAGAAGACCAAGGGTTGCGCGCGGGTCAACATCAGCAAGCTGTGCAATGACCCTTGAAGTGTGCATCCCGATTCCTGCAAGTCCGGTAAGTGCAATCTGGACTGCTTTGGTCCCGTCAAGGTCCGTATTCTCGATACGTACGAAATAATTGATCTCTTGTTCTTCCATTCGGTTAGCCTCACAATGAGATCTACTCTGAAGCGTTGAGAGAGGGATTTGAACCCTCGAGTCCCGCAAGGGACACGGGGTTAGCAACCCCGCGCCATGCCTGGCTTGGCTATCTCAACAGAGATAATCTCGCATCGTTACGACACTCGCAACACATTCCTGTGCTGCTACATGAATGTTACCTTATATTTTGTGCTGAGAATGATATTAAGGATTGTGGTTCTTCTCTGCGATAAACCACTTCCTCGTGCAATTCGGTACTGCAAAAAGGGGAGAGTATTCAGAGAGCAACCAGAAGTGCCTCTTTGGTCACGATTCCGGCAAGTTTACCGTCCCTGGTAACCGGAATCGAACTGATGTTCTTTCTGGAGATGAGATCGATAAATAACGAGACATCAGCCATACTCTCGAGAGTGAGGGCAGGGGATGTCATAATATCGCCGACCAGAATATATTTTACCTGATTGTCCTGGTGTCTGGGTTCGACCTGTTCCCTGAAGTCCCGCATCGCCCGCGCGACATCAGTTTCGGTCACAATACCGAGGATGTCTCCTTCCTCCACGACGACAAATTTGGTGGCTCCTTCGTCAATCATGCGTCTCCTCAGGTGGATGACGCGTTCATCCGGTCCGATAACTGAAGCATTCTGCAGAAGACTCCCGGTGCTGGTCTCGGGTTTCATGACCTTCAGGAGGTCCGTCGCGTCGACTTTCCCGATAAGGTGGTGCTCATTGTCAAGGACCACTATGACTTTGTACTTCTGCAGGAGCGGAATGAGAATCTCAGCCTCTTCATCAGGATAGACAGAGGTGAATTCTTCATCCGTTTTATTGGCCACGTGTATCTTCGTTGGTGACAGCGACGACGTTTTCCTGCTTCCAAGAGTTTCTGCGATTGCCGCCCTCGATATAGTACCCATGACCCCGCCATTGTTGGTTACAATCAACGGGTCAAGACCATCGGCAAGCATTTTATCCAATGCTTCCGTTATTGGCGCAGATTTCGCAATAGTGATTGGCTTGGACATAACGTCTTTTACAAATAGTTCGTCACTCATTTTTGCCACTTCCTGGATTATTCTACACATTAACCCCGCCGGACAGCATGTACTGCCGGGCAGGCGATATCCTTTTGGCGTTGCTTCAGGCACCGTCCATGTCCCACAGCGGAACAGTGCCGGATTGATTTCCGCAACTTCATTGAACGTTACGGCATTTGTACATTGTGGTGATATTCATGACAGGACGGGCGCAGGAACCCTGTCGGCATCCTTTATGCCGGAGGCGATTACATCTCCCGATTGAGCGCCCTGACCATGTCAAATTCGGTGACTATCCCGACGAGGCGGGCATCTTCAATCACCGGGAATGCACCGATACCCCGTGAAATCATCATTCGTGCCGTTTCGCCTATATTCATATCCGGTGTTGTCGTATACAGCTCTCCACTGATGAGTTCGCGAATGGGAAGATTCATGATATCATCGGCATTTCCGGTCTCCATGCCGGAGAAGGCATCGCCATCACCCAGAAACCGCATGACATCCATTGCCGTTACAATGCCGAAGAGCACTTCCCCGCTGACCACCGGCAAACGCCTGAATTTACGTTTTACCATTTCTCGGGTAACATCGGAGATCTTCGCATCGGGTGATGTGACATAGGGCGAGACCGACATCACTTCCTCAACCGTAAGGCTGCTTTTAAACGTCGAAAGAACGTTGAGTGCATCACGTTCCGTAAAGATGCCGCAGAGTATCATCTCCTTGTCCACAATAGGCAGGCCCCCATACCCGGACATAAGAATGCATTCGACGGCGTCACTGAGATCCGCGGAGGCGGGAAGTGTCGTAATCCCGGTCGACATGATCTTCCTGACCGGTTCATTGACGGCGGCAATAAGATTGCCATGGTGTCGCCCGCGAACAAGGTTATACTTCTGCCCGCCACCCATGAAATCGATGATATCCCCTGCCGTAACCAGTCCCTTGAGCTGCTGGGTGCCGGGATCCGTCACAGGAAGTCTTCGAAAACCGCGACGGATCATCTCTTCTACAGAACCAATAATGCTCATCGTCGAAGGAACGGTATAGACATCCTTCGTCCCCAGGGAAAGAAGCTCATTATGCTTTCCTGATCTGTGAGACTTCAATTCCACCGAACCTCCCGGATTTTTTCCGGGACTCAGAATCCTCTTATCTTGTACCCTGTTCTGTTGATTGTTCCTGTTCATTCATATTCACCCGATAAGGAGAGTGCCCGTAAGATGTCCTGTCTGGATATAATTCCGATTACGCTGCCATCCGGTTCGATAACCGGAAGTCGGCCGATATTATGTTTTATCATTGCCCCGGCAGCATCCCTGACCGTGTCGCCTCTGAATGCGATTATGGGCGGTGTCACCATGATCAACTGAACCGGAGTTTTATGTTGTGCGGCAATGGAATTTCTGATATGACCCTGCAGAAGTTCACGCCGGGAGATGATGCCGATGATCTCATTTCCTTCCCCTCTGACAACCGGGAGGGCATCATACCCGCTCTCTGTGATCATGGCAGATACCCGGTACAGGTAGTCATCCTCCCGGCAGGTGACGACCCGTTTGGTCATATAATCCTCAATTAACCCGGTGGGATTCTGGCGGGAAATGATCACCGGAAAGAGATCGGAGAGCAGGACGGCACCAAGCAACTCACCATCTTGTCTGATGACGCCGGCACTGTCCGTTCGCGCATCCCTGATGACCTGGAGTGCCTCTTCAACCGACGTATCCCCGTATACGAAGGGAGCCTCCCGCATCAGTGAGGCGAGAGTCAGATTTGACCGGGTCTCCGTCACCATGAGGACATCCGAGATGTCGATGATACCCGCAAGATGTCCTGCGGCATCCTGAATATATAATTCCCTGAAGTCGTCCTCACGGAGCAGCTGACGCGCTTTAGTAACCGTATCGTCGAATTTCAGGAAGGGTAATGTCTGCATCAGGTCGGAGACGACCTTCATAGAGGTTCTTCCTCCGACCGGCAACCCGGACACAGCATCCTGCCGTCCACGGACTTGAGGTCGTCCGACATACATTCGCATTCATCACAAATGCCGGTGATTATGTCATCGTAACGGTTTATCTCGATTAGATTTGCCATGATTTCGTTCATTTCATTGGAAACGGCAAGAATATCACGAACTGTTACAATGCCGATGACAAACCCATTCTCAACAACCGGCACCCGCCGTACCTTATGCTTCACCATAATGTCGACAACATCCCCTACCGTTCTGTCGGCATCGGTGGTAATGAGCGGCGTACTCATCACTTCACTCACCAGGACTTCTCCCGGCTTTCTGTCTTTCGCGACGACCTTGCAGTTAATATCCTGCTCGGTGATAATACCGGCCGGCTTGCTGTTATGGAGGACGATGCAGCTTCCTACCTCCTCCTGACACATTTTCTGGGCTGCCAGCGCAACGGTCATATCGACAGAGATGGTCGCAGGCTTGAACTTCATTACTTCCTTGATAGGAATTCGTGTCTCAAAACGCATTGCGTTCACATTGTTGTCGCTCACACAGATCACCAAATATCCATCAATTTCAGGGGAAATCGAGATCGTTTGGATACAAATGGGGTATTATGCACAGCTTCTATAAAAGAATACTGAAGGTGCACCTGACCGCGTAAAACCGTAAAAATTGGATTATAAAGGTATATTAGATAGGAATGAAATATCACTATTCGCTATAGATCTTTCTTTCAGGAGGAGTTCATGAATCTCTTTATACGGACTAAAAAACGACTATCCAGGTTTTTAAGCGCATTTATGAAGAAGCGCCAGTCAAGAATCGGCATATACGGCCCGCCGAACGCCGGCAAGACCACGCTTTCCAACCGTATTGTGCGTGACTGGACGGGGGATGCCCTCGGCCCGGTCAGCGAAATCCCGCACGAAACGCGACGGGCACGCAGGAAAGAAGGGATTACCATTTCCAACCAGAACGGAAGTTCACTGACCATCGATATCGTGGATACGCCAGGAGTCACAACAAAGATCGACTACCAGGAATTTGTTGAATATGGTATCGAAAAGGATGAGGCTATAAAGCGTGCCAGGGAGGCAACGGAAGGAGTGGCCGAGGCAATGCACTGGCTCAGGGAGGACATCGACGGCGTCATCTACATGCTCGATGCAACGCTCGACCCCTTCACCCAGGTCAATATCATGCTGGTAGGAATTATCGAGAGCAGAAATCTGCCTGTCATGATTGTAGCAAACAAAATTGATCTTCCCGACGCCGCACCCCAGCGCATCGTAAAGGCCTTCCCCCAGCACCCGGTAATTGCTATTTCCGGTCTCGAAGGTGACAATGTAGAAGCACTCTACGAAAAAATGCTTGAGGTCTTTGGGTGAGATAATGATTCAGGGAGTTCAAATAGACCTAATTTCAGCAGAACGGCTGGACCGGATGACCTCGATGGAGAAGATACGATTGATCCTTGATGATGTGATGGAGGGAAACATCGTTGTCCTTGAAAAAGGCCTCTCCCCCGAGGAGCAGAGCAAACTCATCGAGATGACCATGATGGAGATCTCACCAGACGGGTTTTCCGGCATCGAGATGGAGACCTACAGTGCAAAGGACAGCCAGTCTACAGGATTTTTCGGAAAGCTCTTTGGGAAGAAAGGCGCAGCCGCCCGTATGACCGTGATCGGTCCTGCAAACCAGATGAAAACCATTAAGAAAGACAAAGACCTCATCAGTGCCTGGGTCTCATCAAGGTGAGGGGGTAAATGCCGCACAAATGCACACAATGCGGACGGGAATTTACTGACGGGTCGACCGTCATTCTCAAGGGATGTCCGAGTTGCGGGGGGAAGAAATTCCTCTACGTCAAGTCCCAGGATATCCACAAGGATGTGCTGGAAGAGAAGACTATCGGGCAGATTGCCGAGGAGACCAAACAACAGTTTCTGGAGATCAAGGAAGAAAAATCCAGGAAGGTTTCGAGTGAGGAGCATGCACGGCCCAGGAAGATCGAGATCTATGACAGGATTGAGAGTATAACTGTCGTCAATCCCGGCACCTATGAACTCAACATCGAAAAACTTGCTGAATCCGATGAACTTGTCGTTCGGATGGGTTCTGATGACAAATACCTGGTTGACATCCACTCGATGGGCACGTCAAAGAAGAAAAAATCGGATAGATCAAAGAAATAATCTCTTTTTTTACTATTTCCATCCCGCACCCCCGGCATGAAATGGTCCGGGACTATGGTACCGGCAAAGACTGCTTTACCATCCGATGCGGTGGTGTCACACACTGACCCGCACCGCCACAGGAGATGAACTCTTCCTTCACCGGGTAACCTGGTGCCGTACACCCTACCATCCGGGACTGCATCGAATGGATGTCCTGCAGCCATCCGGTAAATCGCGTCCCCCAGACGGACAGTCTGCCTCCCGGGAAGACGATGCCTGCGTCCTTACCTATATATTGTTAATCTAAGAGTTCCAAAGTATAACCCGATGCAACAGCAAGCCGGCAAAGCCAACGGAAAGATACACTGGGCAGATGTCTGTGCAGCCGAGGTAGACCAGAATACCCCTCATCGGATTGCAACAGGCATCACCCCTTCAGGTCCGATACATATAGGAAATATGCGGGAAGTACTGACAGGAGATCTCGTATTCAAGGCGATGAAAGAGAGCGGTCTCGATGCTGAACTGATATACATCGCCGATGACTTTGATCCCCTCCGTAAAGTCTATCCGTTCCTTCCTGAAGAATACAGCCAGTATATCGGTCGTCCTCTCTGTGACATCCCCTGCCCCTGCGGTGCTCATGCAAGTTATGCCGAACATTTCCTGGAGCCATTCCTGGATGCCCTGACCGAGATGGATGTCAGGCCCACGGTCGTTAAATCAAGTGAACAGTACCGGAGCGGGCAGTATACGGAACAGATCAAAACCGTTCTTGAAAACAGCCAGGCAATAAAAGAGATCCTCGAGAGAGTCTCGCGGCGGACACTCCCCGACGACTGGGTCCCGTACTACCCGGTATGTGCAGGGTGCGGCACCATATCAAACGCAGAAATTCTCGGCCATGACCCGGAGGCCCATACGGTCTCCTACCGCTGCGGGTGCGGCCATGTCGGCGTCTCCGATTACTCAAAGGGTGAGGGGAAACTCGTCTGGAGAGTTGACTGGCCGATGCGCTGGGCAGCCCTCGGCATCACCGTTGAGCCTTTCGGAAAAGACCACGCGGCAGCAGGAGGGTCGTATGATACCGGAAAGGAAATTGTCCGGCGTATATTCAACGGAACAGAGCCGCACCCGGTCCAGTATGAATGGATCAGCCTGAAAGGGAAGGGCGCCATGGCATCCTCAACGGGTGTTGCAATCACCATCAATTCGATGCTTGAGATCGTCCCGCCGGACGTTCTCAGGTACCTGATCGTCAGGACGAAACCGGAAAAGGCAATTACGTTCGATCCCGGCATGGGGCTCCTGAGCCTGATCGACGAGTATGCCCGCGTGGCGGAAGAAGGAACCACCCGGGAATATGAACTCTCCGCCATCTCGTCCGTTGCAACCGATATCCCCTTCCGCCACCTGGTCACGGTTGTCCAGATTGCACAGGATGAAGACGCAATATTTGACATTCTCACCAGAAGCGGCTATGATGTGACAAACAGTGATGCCGTCCTCGCCCGGGCAAAACGGGCAAAGATCTGGATCGAACACTACGCCCCCCCGGAAGTCACATTCACGATCCGCGAATCGCTCCCCGAAGAAACTCTGGCCTTCGGCGAAGACGAACGCTACGGGCTCGGGGCTCTCCTGGCAAAATATACCGGATTTACCGACTGGCGTGCAGAAGACATTCACAATGCCGTCTATCAGGTTGCCGAAGAAACAAACGTCAGTTCGAAGGTCATCTTCACTGCGGTGTACATTGCCATTCTCGGTCAGAAACGCGGTCCGAGGCTGGGATGGTTCCTTGAAGCACTTGGCAGTGAATTTGTCACCGGAAGGATTGCAGAAGCGGTGAACGCCGGTGCTGAGTAAGGCCTGCAGACTCTGCCACAAGGGGGCCAAGATGGTCCTTTTTATTACCGGGAGATGCAACCGCACCTGCTGGTATTGCCCGATATCGAGTGAGCGGAAGGGAAAAGACACCGCCTATGCCAATGACCGGGAAATCCGGTGTGATGAGGATCTTCTGGAGGAAGCACGCATCATGAGTGCGCTCGGGACCGGCATCACCGGCGGGGAACCATTCCTTGTTCCCGACCGGATCGTACATTACTGCCGTCTTCTCAAGGATACCTTCGGAGACGACCACCACATCCATATGTATACGGGTATCGCACCGGACGATGCCAAACTCGAAGCCCTTGTCGGCCTGGTTGATGAGATCCGGTTCCACCCGCCCCATGAAATCTGGCCCCAGATCATGGAGAGCAGGTTTCCCGCACAGATACGAAAAGCAAAGGAACTGGGCATGGAGGTAACCATTGAAGTCCCCTCTCTTCCGGGAATCGAAGCATTTGAACCTCTGCTGGATGACCTGAACTTCTTCAATATCAACGAACTTGAATGGAGCGAGACCAATGCCCACGAAATGCGGCTACGGGGCTTCGACCTGGAGGACTGCTACCACAATGCTGTGGGCGGGGCGGAAGAGTGGACGCGTACGATCCGCCGGCATGAGAAGGTGCACTGGTGCACCTCAACATTTAAAGACTCAATCCAGCTCAGGGAGCGCCTGAAACGGATCGCTGCAAATACCGCACGGACCTTTGAAGAGATCACCGAGGACGGCACAATCATCTACGGCGTACTGGAATGTGGTGAAGATGTTCCAGATATCGACCCGGAGATAATGGAAGTTATCGACGGACGGGTGGAGATGGCATGGTGGGTCCTGACAGACTGCTTTAAGGATCATCCCGGAAAAAAATACGTGGTGGAACGATATCCCAACAAGGGCATGATTGTCGAGGTCATCCCGGTATGAAGATTCGTGTGATCCCCGAAAAAATCTACGAGTGGCACCTGAAACAGACGATACAGCATGTGCCCGGCCATATCGCCATCATCATGGACGGAAACCGCCGATATGCCTCCAGCCTGGGAAAGAAGACCGCATTCGGCCACTCCATGGGTGCCAGGACGACCGAAGATGTGCTCGAATGGGCACGGGAACTCGGGGTTCGCACCATCACCCTCTACACCTTCTCCACGGAAAATTTCAACCGTCCGGAAGAGGAGCTGGAAGAACTCTTCTCATTATTCATCAAAAAATTCAGTTCCGTCCGTGACGATGACCGGTTCCACAGGAACCGGATCTGCCTCCAGATCGTAGGCGATCGCAGTCGGATACCGGAACATCTGTTGAAGACCATTGAGGATGCGGAACATGCCACGCAGCACTATGATCAGTTCTATCTCAATATTGCGCTTGCCTACGGGGGACGAAATGAGATCATCAGGAGTGCACAAGGCATACTCCAAGATGAACGGGAAGGACGCATCCGGGCAGAGGAGATTACCCCGCGCCTGGTTGAGGAGAAGATCTGCGGAGATACGCATCTTGCACCAGTCGATCTGATCATCCGTACGGGGAATGAAAAGAGGACCTCAAACTTCCTGCCTTGGCTTGCAAACGGGTACGAATCCGCGGTATTCTTTTGTGCCCCCTATTGGCCGCTCTTCAGAAAGATCGATCTTCTCCGGGGCATCCGGGTCTATAACGACCGGGTGCGGCTTCATCACCTGCCAAAGCGGCGCACCCGTATCTGATAATCCCTCAGAGCCCTCAAAAAATCCACTTTCCTGAACGTATCCCAGTTTATGTCCGTAAAGAAGAGTTCCGAATAGACGGACTGCCAGATTAAAAAGTCGGTCAGCTGGTCACCGCCGGTCTTGATGACAAGATCCGGTTCGGTCCTGATGGTAAGATATGAGCGGAAGAGTTCTTCATCGACTTCCCCGGGGGATATTCCCTCTTCTGCCATGGAGCGGATGGCAGCGGCAATTTCATCTTTTCCCGACATGTCGATGGCAATGAGAATCTGCAAATCTCCGCTTCCGAATTGCTCGCTTCCACCCCGGGAATGAATTTCCACCCGTGCCAGGGATGCCAGTCGTCTCAGTTCCGGAAGAATCGTCTGAACGTTTCGGGCAGAGGTGGTCCGGATATGAATGATGAGTGTGGCAATACCCAATTCCTTACTCCAACGGGCAAGATCAACGATCTTTCCGGGAGCATTCAGGACCTCCTCTTCGCTGACCATAAAACACACGTTCCGGGGGATCTCTTCCAGGGACTGAGCCAGCCTGCGTTCATAGAATTTCTTCAACATGGATATCAGCGGGGATACGGGTGCGCCGGGCACCCGAAAACAATGAAGTATTCTTCAATTCTTCCAGGGATGTATGTTGCAGGTTTGACCCGTGGAGAGGGAGTAAATTGGTGTCTCCTGAGCCCCTGCACTTTTTCATACTGTATCGTATCGATGTGAAATAAAGCATTCTTTACGGTGACCCGGCGCCTCAAACCCATCCGTACCAAAGGACCCGACGGCACCTTCGCATTGCAGGTAATTTTCTTCACCCATTCGCATGAACAGGCATGAGAGCATATTACCGATCGCAGATTTGATCTAGATGGTGCGCAAAACTGATAAGTCGTACTATGCGGAAAATAGGCATGCAGGGAGGAATATACGATGCTTTCGTTCATTGGTCTGGGGTTGTTTGACGGCGAAGATGTCTCAATAAAGGGGCTAAAAAAAATTCAGGGTGCGGATCATGTCTTTCTTGAAGGGTATACCTCGCGCCTGATGGGGATCAAAATCTGCGAAATGGAGGATCTGTACGGGAAAACCATCATTGTCCTCGGGCGCGAAGACGTCGAATCGCACCCGGACACGATTCTTGAATATGCACGGGATTCCGACGTTGCGTTTCTTACCGGGGGAGACCCCATGGTGTCGACCACCCACGCCGACCTGAGGATCCGGGCGGCAGAACGCAACATCCCGACAGAGATCATTCATGGTTCTTCCATATCATCCGCTGTGTGCGGGCTTTCCGGCCTGCAGAACTACCGCTTCGGCAAATCATGTTCAGTTCCCTTTCCCGCAAAAGGGTGGTTTCCCACGGCCCCTCTGGACACGATCCTCTCAAATCAGTCCCTGAACCTCCATACCCTGGTATATCTTGATATCCAGCAGGAACGCTATATGACGGTACCACAGGCAATCGGGTTGATAGAAGAGATGGCAGAAAGGGAGCACAAAGAACCCCCCCGTCTCTTTGTGGGAATCGCACGGGCAGGTTCGGACACCCCGCATATTCGCGCGGGTGATGCAGAGACGCTGAAAGGCCATGATTTCGGGGACCCGCTTCATGTCCTGGTCATCCCTGCCAAACTGCATCTGATCGAAGAAGAATACCTTACAGCATTTGCAGGACTATGAGCATTCAGGCACTTGGAGAAGCACTCTGGGACAAGACCGAGAAGGTCAGGCCGGCCGTTTCACGATCAGGATATTACTATGCGCTCTATCATGAGATCATCGAGATGGCAGGAGCCTATGCAAGCGATGGGTTTCGTTTCTACGAAGAGGGCGATACCGTCAATGCCCATGCCGCCATCACCTACGGGTTCGGGTGGCTTGATTGCGGGTGCCTTCTCGGCATCTTCAACGATATCGACGCTCTTGACGAACTGCCGCTAATAGAAGAGAAGACGGCCCCGAACCTGGAGAGCCACCTGAAAGAGAAAACCGGCAGATATCACCGCATGCTCACCACCGCACTGGAATCGGTTGTAATCAATCCCGAAGAGGAAAGCCCGGTCCACGAAGCGGCAGAGATAGTCCTGTTCAAGGCAGGACGATATCTGCATAAAGCGGAAAAGACCATGAAGACCGGCAACCTGCTGCAGGCCCTTGGCGAACTCAGCTACGGGTACGGATTTCTTGACGCAGGAATACGTGCGGGGCTGCTGCGGGTCAAAAAAAACCGCCATTTGTTCACCATTTAAAGTAAAAAGGGTATATAGTATAGATTCTAAAAAATAGAGAACTAATGCGCATCTAAATCCAAAATGAGGTGATGAATGGAGAAAAAACAGTGGAAATGGCTCGCAATATCGGTGGGGTTCAGCACTGTCGTTCTCCTGATCGTCCTCTGGCTGACGATCGATGAAAACACCATCGATTATCTGAGATATGCAAATGTTCAATATCTGCTCTTTGCCCTACTTTTTCATATGGGGGCATTTATCTTCTGGGCTCTGCGGATGAAGATGATGTCGCATTCGCTGGGATATCATGTGCCCTTCATGCATTCTCTCAACGCCGTCTTTGCAAACCTGCTGGTCGCTGCCATCACTCCTTCACAGGCCGGAGGTGAACCCGTACGCATCCATGAACTCTACCGCGCAAACGTCCCGGTCGGGGATGCCACAGCGGTCGTTATCATGGAACGGGTCCTTGACGGTATCGTCCTGGGGATCATCGGGATATTTTCATTCCTGCTGCTTGCCTTCCAGGTCAGTGATCTCGATGTGAACCTGACCACCCCGCTCCTCCTCATGTGGCTTCTCCTTGTCGTGGTGCTTGCAATCTTTGTCTATTCCATCCGCCACCCGGATTTTTTAAAGCGCCTCATCAAGAGAGTTTCCAGCTGGTTTACCAAACGATGGAAATCGGACCGGGTCGAGAATCTGAGAGAACGGATCGATGAAGAGGTCGATAATTTCAATTCAGCACTGACGAAATTCGTCGGCAAGGCACGGTCGGGTCTGTTATGGGGCATCCTCTTCACCTCACTCTACTGGACAGCCGAATTTCTGATTCCCTCCTTCATTCTCATTGCCCTGGGAGAACCGCCCCATTTCCTGGAATCGTTCATCGTTCAGCTGATGATAGCGATCATTATGATGATACCGCTGACACCCGGCGGGTCAGGAATCGCCGAGATCGGCGCCACCTCCCTGTACGGCCTCTTCGTCCCCTCTTCCATCGTCGGTGTCTTCGTCCTTATCTGGCGCCTCATCATGTATTACTTCAATATCTTCGCAGGCGTGCTTGCAAGCGTCCTCATTGTCCGGCGTGAGATGATCCTGAGGCAGATCAAACGCCTGAAGAGAAACTGACGTATTCTTATTTTTTAAAACAGCCCGGGTGTGCAGCACCGGCCTTCTGCTGTGGGGGGCGGTGGGGGCTATAATCCATGCTGCCGCTGTGTCCACAGAGGGGCATTCCTGTGCTTATACAAATGAGGGAAGGAAGGATGCGATGTAGTAGATGCCAAAGAGTATGAGAATGCCACCGCGGACGCCGATCACGCCCCGGTAGAGCTGCACGGAGACTATGGTCCTCCTCCTGCCGATACCCACCGACACGAACGTAAACCATCCCAGATCGGCAAGCCAGTGGCCGGCGAGAAAGGCGACGACCACCAGGAGACCGGCCCGGACGCCATCCAGCAGAAACCCGGCACCGATGGTCAGCCACCACAGCCAGAAATACGGATTCGATGCCGAGGTGAGTATTCCTGCAATGTAGGGACTGGTGAACATCTCGCCGCCCTGTACGCTCAGGGAGGCCGTCGGTGCGGACCGCAGGGTCATCGCACCGAAGAATACCAGGGATATGCCCCCGGTAAAGGCAATCGCCGAACTATAGGGTATAATATATTCAGAAAGTCCGACCAGTATGAAAAGGACAAGCATCGCTTCGATTGCCATATGACCCGCGACAATTTGAGGCCCCACCTTCCACCCATCCCGCATGGAGGCGGTTATTGTGGCTATCAACGTCGGTCCGGGAGCAAGTGCACCGGTCAGACCGATAATAAATGACAGCACAAACATTCCCAAAAGGTCCGCGTCATACATAATGCAGCTCTACGTTACGTCCAGGGGATATTAACCGCTGCGCTGCCGGCATAACATTGAAAGAAGAGCTTCTTACCTTAAAAAACTGCAACGAAGTATGGTTCCCGAGGGCTCTCGCACCTCAGTAGAGCATACTACGTGAGAGGGCTTAACTTCCGGGTTCGGGATGGGTCCGGGTGTACCCCCCTGCTGTGGCCGCAGTTTTATGCCGCAACGATTGTTACGGCGATTCTTTCTCGAAACGCGAAAGAACCAAAAGCCAAGGTCCGGATTTGAACCGGAGTATAGCTGCTCTGCAGGCAGCCGCGTGGCCGCTCCGCCACCTTGGCATCGTAGTCTTGCCTTACTAGATAGGAAATACAAGCATAAAATATGTTTGATTGGTATCTGCAACGAAATGAAAACCATTAAGATTAGAACAGCATTTCGGGGCGCTTTTTTCGTACTGCACCGTACACCCCTTATTCTCCACCCATTTCCTCACACAGTTCATCAAAGGTCAACAGGTCATATCCGGCAACCGACATACCCGAATTCAGGCGAATGCGCAGATACAATTCCAGACCATCATGCTCCATAGCATACGGGTCGGGCGAGGAGGATACCCGAAGAAACCCAAGGGACAGGAGTTCGCCCATGATAAGTTCGGCATTGTCATAGGACTTCATTATGCTCTGAACGTGGTCAATGACCCGTTGCTGTTCATGCACCCGGAGTACCATGCATCCTACTTCCATTGCTACCTTATTATTTATTTCCCGGCCCTAGCGGACATGGATACCTCTAGCACAACAGGGCGTCCTGTATCCGGAGCTGTGGGGAGGGGGAGAGCGGATGTGGCAGAAGACGTTCTTTGCGGGGAATGCGCACAATCTGGCAATGGGATCTTCGCCGAACGAGAAGTTCACGTACGGCAAACAGGGAGACCGTAAACCGGTCACCATTCACCAGCTCGATGTTGAGTGCCTTTCCCGAGCGCGAGAGAGACATCGTTCCCGCACTTCCGAGAAGCATCTGGCCCTGGCTGTTGCGGAGTGGTTCCACACGTGCAGGAAGGATGCCGACACAGGCCTGCTGGAGTTCCCGGACTCTCACGGCAAACCTTGTCCCGCAAAGCATGCATGTCACAATCGTCCATTCACTGCCATTGGAATCAACGGCATTGTAGTTGTTTACCGCCAGAAAACCTGCCTTCTCCATCTTCGGTGTCTCCTGACATCTCGTCACCGGCCATGCTTAAAAGAGAGAACCGTACGCGTCGTGAAAGTAATCCCCGGATACGAAGCGATCAATACCACAGGCTCCCTCTGAACAATACCATGTACATGAATCCCATGACCGGCGGCCTGACGGCAGCGCTCCCGTCACCGGACAGCCCGGAACCCGCATGCCGCATTTGATGCCCGGGATACGAATCACATCAGAAAAAAACGGCTGCGCTCAGCAGAAGATACCATTCATATGACCCCCGAAACCGGGATGGTCCGCACGAATGCGCTCTGTCCACTGCATACCGGCAGATGAATGCCGCATATGACATGCAGGAGAAGAACAGTATCAGATGCAAAAAGCTTCGCTCACAATAATAGCAATACCAGACCCGATGCCGGGTTTCAGCTTCGCTCTGGAGAATAATAGTAGTAGAACAGTTTTGTTTTTTAGTCAGCAATTGCAGCGAAGTATGGTTCCCGAGAGCTCTCGCATCTCAGTATAGCATACTACGTGAGAGGTCTTAACTTCCGGGTTCGGAATGGGTCCGGGTGTACCCCTCTGCTATGGCCGCAATTACAGGTGTATGGTTATGGTGTGCACATAGGATTTCGTCTGAGTTCTGGGGACGCATTATAGAGCTGATTTGGGCGTTAGTACTCGTGGACTGAACACGTCGTTACCTTCGTGCGTACATCCCGAGCCTATCAAACGGATC
>JAENZA010000274.1 GCA_016841485.1 Methanobacteriota archaeon | reverse complement strand
ACGTCTGGCAGCACCTCCGATCGTTCAAAAAGCACCTGTATGACGCACTTCCCGGAGACTACTTGAAGATAGGCGGAGAATGGATTCCCTTCGCTGAAGATTGGGCGTTCATGCTGCCGATGGTGGAGATGGCCCGCAAGCCGATGCATATCACCGAACCGCTCTACTTTTACGAACCGACGGGGAGCAAGGACGAACAGACGCGAGTGATGCGGGAAGACCTGATCCACGAGATCGTAAGCAAACCGTCTTTGTTGTCCCGGGAGTGCCCGGAGGTGAGGGGGGGATGACGTATCCCTCTTCTGGTGATGCTTCCGTTATCCGGCGCCCGCTCGTCGCGGTGATCGGCGATGCCCGGCTGGACGAGCACTCCGAGAAATACAGTCTTGCGGAACGGCTCGGATATGCCCTGATAACTGAGCGGTACCGGCTCGTGACGGGAGGTCTTGGCGGTGTGATGGAGGCCGTATCCCGGGGAGCCCGGCGGTCTCCGGAGCACCGGGACGGGGATGTTCTCGCCATCCTTCCCGGCAACGATCCCTGTGAAGCAAACCATTACGCAGATATCTGCATCGCGACAGGGCTTGACGTTGCGCGAAATGTCATCATCTCCAACTCGGATGCGGTCATTGCCATCGGCGGTGGGTCGGGCACGCTCTCCGAAGTTGCAATGGCCTGGGCACACGGGAGGCTTGTTCTCGGGTACCGGGTGGAGGGCTGGAGTGGGACAATAGCCGATCAACGCATTGATTCACGTATCCGCTACCCGGATATTCCGGACGATAGAGTATACGGTGTGTCTTCGGAAGAGGAGGCGATCGAGTATCTGAAGCTCATCCCTGCCTATAGCAAGAGGCATTCGGGCATTAAATGGAGAAAGTGAGGAGTGAAGAACTGAAAAATTGTTTTTAGATCACGCCATCTGCTCGCGGGCGATCCCCCTCCCCGCGAGAATCTCCCGCAGGTGCTCCCGGCCGCTCGGCTCCGGGATCTCCCGTCCCTCCTCCCAGACGGCATCGATCCAGAGGCCGATAGCCACCTTCACTTCCGAGAGCGCTCCTCTTCGGTCTCGCCGAACGCGGAGCAGCCGGGAAGCTCCGGGACGACGGCG
>JAENZA010000058.1 GCA_016841485.1 Methanobacteriota archaeon | reverse complement strand
TGGTGCCGCGCCTGGCGATCTCGCCCTGGAGCCTGGCGAGGAACTTGCGCCGGGTAGGGTTGTCGCTGCCGAGATCGAGCGCTTCGGCAACCTCAGACTGTGTCGCACACAGAAAACTGGAGAACTGCACGAGGTCGACACAGTACTCGCGGTCGTAGTCACCGGGGCGGCCGCAGATGTACCTGGCACCGCCGTAGGATGCTGCCGAATAGGCCACCGTGCCGCCGCTCGGCTGCGCGTCGCAGGGTGCGCCGGTCAGTGCGGTGCAGATCAGGCGTTCGAGGCCGCGTTCACTGGTGTCGGTGGTCATGGCCGTATCTCCATGTTGTGGATCAAGTACCCATCAAGTAAGGAAACGCCGGGCAAAACATCGGGCATATCCTGATTATCCACGATATTGCGGGCTTTAGCATTTAGATGCAGGCACCCTGAACGCACACTCATCAAGTATTCCTCCCGCCTGATGTCTCGGTCTCCCCATCTTCAACGTCGAGGTCCACATCTTCGGCAGATAGTTCGTCTTCTGTCAGGGCGTCCACATCGTCGAGAGGTTCGGACTCCCTGACCTCGTCGGGCAGATTTGCCGCCACTTCTCGTACGTCGAGTTGGCCGGTGACGACGTCGGCGATGAGGCGGGTGCGGTATTCCTTCAGGAAGGTGATCTCGCGCTGTGTGGAGGCGATGGCGTGATCTATATTGGTCGTAATTTGATTGAGGAGGCAGACAATTGCAGACTGTTCGGGAAGAGGAGGCAGTATGATCGACCTAGCAGACATGGACTGCAGGTTGATTCTTTGGCGAGTGGCCCCGGATGATAACACAGAAGCTGCGGCTAACGCAGTTGAAGCAAGTTGAAGTGCTGCGAAGGATGTTTGTACTCTCCTAGGATCTAAACGGAAGCGAAAGCAATCTGCCTTGACCATTGCAGGTTCAATACCTTCTGGCGCTATGCAGGCCCTTCCCGGAGGTATCTTCTCATCACCAAGTCCAGCAATCAATAGATCGCCGGTGATCACACTGTGGTCGCCAAGCTTTGCATAATGCTCCTCCGAAATATAGGCGGCATCCGCATTTTTGAACTGTCCGTGGCCTATGTTCTGAAGTCGGATCACCCGGACGCCAAAGTCGACGTAATGAGTTGACTTAAGACCTGAGCCAAAAGGTCCATCGCAACGGGATTTAGTAACACGCCGAAGCGCAACGACCTCCCAATGCTCCGGCACATCCCCCAGCCATTCCACGCCAGAATCCTTCATGGGAACATCAGGGTCGAGACCGCGGGTGACGGCCTGGTTGATGATGGCCTGCTTCTGTTCCTCCAGCAGCTTGATTAACTTCTGTTTGGCGCGGATGGAGCGCCGGATGCGCCGGTCGGCGAAGTCGAGGAAGCGGACGATGGCGGCTTGCTCGGGAAGGGGTGGGAGTGGCATCACTATTCCTCCTACAAATTCCCAATTAGCACGAGGCATCTTCGCCCCAAAGGTAGAACTGTTGATTAGGTCAATAACGGGCTTCGATCGTAGCAGTTGCTCCACGTAGGGAGCAGTTACGTTTGAGACACGGGGACGGAGAACGAAGAACTCGCCAACACATCTGCCATCATTCGTCGGTCGAGTGACTTTTGCAAGATACGGACGCAGCTTTCCGAATAGCACATCTCCGGACTGGAATCGTTTGACCTGACTATCGAAGGACACCTCCGGATCCGCTTGTCTCAAGCGACCTGTCCAACTTTCAACATGTTCAAGAGCGACATAGGATTCGCCATTTTGTAGTTCTCCAGTCATCTGAATGACGTTACTCATCACTGACTTGAGGCGCTCGATCAACCAATGCTCCGGCACCTTCCCCAGCCACGGCACTCCTGAATCCTTGTACGCGGGGTAGGGCTTGAGGTCGCGGATCATTTCGTGTTCCCCAGCCCTGTTGGCACGCAATCATCCAGTTTCCTATGTAAAAGTGAAATTAGCGATAGGTAGTCTGCTGCATCATCTTCACCTTCCCATAGGATCTTTGGTTCGTGAGCCAGAGGATTCCGAGCGGCTCCGAAACATCCCTTCAGGAGCATAGCAAAACCTTTGTGCTCTGATTTCTCCGTTTCAGTCCGAAGCGAGTTGATAACAAGGAGCGGTCGATCGATTGAAAATACCCTATCCACAAGTGCAGCTCCATCCGCCAGGAACCCGGATATGTCGCGGATCCGCTGTGCAAGACCTTTGGTCGCCTCAAAGACTGCGTGAAAGTAGTTGTCCTGCAAGAGCTCGGCTCGGCAGTACTTCAGAACTTCGGGGTGTATGCGCCGGCCCCGGAACTTCGCCTGAATCGTTTTGACACGCCTTTCAGCTTCATCGAGTGTTTTTGCAACCTTTCGTTGCCGAAAATTCCCATCAGGACCATATTCGAGACCAGAAAAGGCTAGGACAACGTTGAGTTCTTGGCGGTGCATCTCGAACGCATCGCTCTGCCCCGCGAAGCGAACTGGGATCAGGAAGGATCTGATGAAGTTGAGCACATTATTTGCGCATTGGTAGTCTCTCTGAGATTCGAGAAACACCCACTCAAGGCGTCGCCACTTGGTGGACTGACCAGACCTGTCTACGAGTCCGCAAGTCTTTAGCGTGCGAGAAATATCCGAACCGGTTCCGCACTCGCCGAGAAAGCGAGCCAGCGCTTCTATCAGTTCGTCCGAAAAGCATGGCACGGCGCTCATTGCGAGTATCTCCCGGCGATGCCAAAGAGCAAACGCTCATTCCTTACATATGTCGTCGGTGTACCAACACGGTTCTCAAGCCATGCCATACCAGAGCCTGATATCCTCGCCCGGTTGCGGACGTACCGCGTACCAACACGGTTCTCAAGCCATGCCATATTCTCAAGCCATGCCATACCAGAGCCCTTCATAACGAGATAGGGCTTGAGATCGGCGTTCATATGCCCTCCCCCTCACTTTCATCTTTCTGTCCTGCCTGCCAATCCTCTGCAATGGGTAGCCAGTTGATGCCACAGGGTATCTGCTTGCCTTCTTCGTCCTTGCCCACCCATGCACCCCAGAAATCTGGGTCATCAGAACGCGGTTGTTGTGACTTGGGCAAGTCGCTCATCTTTACCAATACCGGCAATTCTGACGCCCAACCGAGTAGAATTGCACTCTGAGAAGGTAATAGAGGAAGTTCTCGCAAAAGCCCTTTCAGATTGTCGGGCACAAGTCGGTGAACGAGTTCCTGATCGCGATCATTGGTGATTCTGTGTAAAAGGAAAGAATTACATTGGGAAAGAACCGTTGGAGAAAGTTCTGATGGCCTTTGGGACGAAAGCACAAGCCCCAATCCAAACTTTCGTCCTTCGCGAGCAATGTGCTCGAAAACTTGACAGCAAACCGCAGCTGCATCGTGGTTCTCAGCATCGTCTCTGTAACGCTTGATGAACGTGTGTGCCTCCTCCATCACGAGTACAGTAGGGAGGACATCACCGTTGATCTTCATGTAGCGCTGGAGTGCTTCGAAAACCATACGGGCGATTACTGCGGTCACAACGTGAATGACCTCTGTCGGCACCAGTGACAGGTCGATCACTGCTACGCAACCGTCTTCAGCTTTATCCTTCCCGATGTAGTCAGTGAGCCATTGATCGAGTGATATATCTGGTGCGTTGCAGAGTATTGGTTTCATGCGGGCATCAGCAAGCAGTGCACGAATTCGGATCAATAGTGTCTCAACATGTACGGAAACATTAAGCATCTCCGCCACAGCCTCGACACTGCGAAGCAGAGAATCACCGTTGAATGGGCGTGGTGCATCGGCATCTGCTAGGAAGATATCCGACTCCATGCCACCAAACGCAGCATGCGCCGCACTTGCCGCCTTACTGAGCACGTCAATCTCTTGTAAAGTGAAATCGTGATGAGAATACGTTCTCCTGCGAGGAACACAGAGGTCCTCAATTACCGTAATAAACAACTCTAGTTTATCTTTAGGATCGCCCGAGAATGACTCCGAATACTGTTCAAGTCCCGTCTTCCACTTTTCCAGTTTCTCATAAAAACTTTTAGGCTTAGGGAAATTGCCCCAAGGACTGCCAGAGTTTTTCTCGATGCGAATTGTGGTGACAATAGTCCGAAGAAAGCGACGCATTTCATGGCCTTCGTCCTCAGCTGGTTCAATGGCCCCTTCGCGCACAAAGCGCAATGCATGAATGAGAGTTGGCCGCTGTGTTTTTGGACTTGCCTGAGTAAATGAACACCATTCTTCGCCGTTCCAGAACCACAGTGGCACCTTCAGTGGACACTCACCGTCTGCTGGGTTGATCTTAAAGATGCGCGCTTTGACCCCCGGATTACCTTCTCCAAAGGCACGAGAATACTCACCATTCGGGTCCAATATGATGAATCTGGCGTTAGGTTGCCCTGAGCAGGCCTCTTGAGCTTGTTCAAGGCTCCAATGAATCAGCCCGGCGATGGAGCACGACTTGCCACTGCCTGTATTTCCAAGTACGGCGAGGTGACGACCAAACAGTCGATTGGGGTCCACACACACCTTAGCATTACCAGCGAGGGGGCTTGTTCCGATTTTCACCCGCCTTCGTTCCCCAGACTCAACAATCGAATGAAGCTGTAACTCCGTGGGGAGCACGACAGCTGCACCAACTGACGGCAAGGCATCGGTGCCTCGCCGAAAGACGTATTGAACTGAGTCGTGAGGGCTTTTCTGTAAGGTGCCAAGCGGATTGAGACTTAGTTTGCGCAGTGGGTAGGGAAGATCGATGAGGCCGAAATCCTGCATTCCACGTCGTTTTGGAAAGGCAGACCGCTCAACTGTTAACCACTCTACCTGCCCGACGAGAAAGGCAGCATCAACGGGTATTAACACGTAACTATTGACCCGAGGGAACGGTCGTGGCCCTCCGGTATTAAGTGCCACGGACTCGGGGGTCTCGATGTCGAGGGCGACCTTTATTTCATTCGAAGACACGAAATCCACAGTTCCAATCTGCAAACTGCCAGTATGTTCGAAGGGAGTTTGACTCATAATGCTGGATCACCTTCGAATTTCGATTCGGTACCATTCACGTCCCCCTCACCTTGGACCGCGCCCCAGCGGGCCTTTAAGAGGTCAGCCATCCGGAAGGTTGTTCGATCGATCGCTGGCTTCGGCAGATAGTGATCCACCAGAGTTCGGAAGTCACCGAGATGACTTCCAATAAGAAGCGTAATCTGGGCAGGCCTGCCTAATCTCTCGTAAGTACGCATGATCCTGTCGAGGGGATCGCCATATGCTATCACCACCAGATGCGCCGACGGGATTGTCAACATATCTTCGATCACGCGATTGATGTGCTCATCGCTAAAACTATAGCCATAACAGATCAAGGTGCTGTTTGGCCGACACGTCGCTGCTGCAAAATCGCGAAACAACTCGACATAGGGGTATGACGCAGTCTCCCGATCTTTGGATGCATTCGGGTAGATCATGATCTGCATTGCCCCGGCATCTTTCAATCCGGGGGTGTTCAGGTAAGGATCGATATCTTGAGCGCCGAAAGGAAGTGCTACTCGTTGAATGATCTTATTGCAATCCACCCAATCCACAGATCCATGCAGTTTCGTGAACCGGGCGACGCCCTCCAGATATCGTGGTTCTCCACGGATGCCAGGTGGGTTGTAGTGCATATCTACGTCAAGGCGTGAAGACCGGAAGATAGGCGCAAGCGTACCAACAAAGCGGTCGATCAGACGCAATCCTGCCACATCAGCTCCTGCTTCAATGCACCGATCGTAATTGGTCGTGAAGAGATGCAGGCGGTCACGGGTACCGGATCGGCTGGCAAAGCTCATCAGAAAACTGACGAGGTAATTGAAAGCTAGTTCGCGTTTAACACGGTCCGCGGAAATTATACCTGCTTCTCCTTTGAGAATAGAACGTGCGAAATTGTTAAGAACACGCGTCAAATCGCTTCGTAATCGTGAAACATCCTGTTCGGAGCCGGGTTCTTTCGATGCTATAATTTCAAGTCCCCTAAGTAGCTCATTAGCTACGCGAATCTGATCCTCAACATTCCCGTCACCACGTCCCGCAGCCTCAGCAGAGCGCTTCGCTTCAGCAGCGATTTCATCCTTATAAGCACCGAAGGTGGCTAAACGCATTCCTGGCAAACCGTTGTTAGTTGCCATCCCATGGAGAGCGTGAGTCAAACCAGAACCCACAAGCACGGATAGATGCTCTGACTGAAAAAGAGCGGTCAACCACGGCTCGATGCGTGACCTCAACTTGTCAGGATCAAAAGACTCTCCCTGCTTTACCCATGAACATGCCGAGCCCTCCTTCAATTTGAACAATTGCGCCCCTACAGCTGTGCCGCTATCGGCACAAAACCGTACCGGGGTATAATCATCATGGCATTTGAGGATCTGTTCGCTTGCTTCCGGAATCATGGTCGGCCTCCTCCAACGATATCATCCAGCAACCCCTCGCTCTCCTTCCGCACCGCCAGGATATCGGCCCGTATCTCCTCCAGTGTCCGCATCGGCTGGGGCTTGTAGAAGTAACGGTTGAAGCTGATCTCGTAGCCAATCTTCACGCTCGACTCATCGAACCAGGCATCGGGCGCATGGGGCAGCACCTCGCGGCGGAGGAAGGCCTCGATGCCGCCTTCTTCCAGGAGCGGTATCTGCTCGGTGTCACGAAGGTCGCCATCCGGCTCGTACTCCACAACACAGCGTTTGCCGTCGATGACGGCCTCGAAGAGCCCGCGGAGCGGGTCCGGTTCAACCTTGCCGGGCTTGTGGATCTTTTTGATCACCGCCGGGGCCTTCTCGTCACGCTCACAGTTTTCCTTGAGCGCTTTGATCTCTTTCGGACTGTAGGCGCGATCTCCATCGATGTCCTTGAGGCGCAGGGGGCGCTCGACTGTCACCTTCCAGTAGCCGAACGCGGCGTTTTCAAAGATCTTCGACTGTTCGGTCTCCTCAAACGCAAGGAAGACGTCGCAGATCCGCTGGCAGTCCTCCTCGGAGAACTGGCAGTTCTTCTTGCCCAGGTTCTTCCGGAGCGGCTTATACCACTGTGTGGCGTCGATGAGCTGCACCTTGCCGCGCCGGTGTTCCGGCTTGCGGTTCGAGAGCACCCAGATGTAGGTGGCGATGCCGGTGTTGTAGAACATATTCAGCGGCAACGCAACAATTGCTTCGAGCCAGTCATTCTCGATGATCCAGCGGCGGATATTGCTCTCCCCCTGGCCCGCATCTCCCGTAAAGAGCGACGAGCCGTTGTGGACTTCGGCGATGCGGCTACCGAGCCGGGTGCCGTGTTTCATCTTGGAGAGCATGTTCGCAAGGAAGAGCATCTGACCGTCGCTTGACCGGGTTACAAGCGAGTACTCCGGGTCGCCCGCATGCTCGATGATGAAACGCGGGTCCTTCATCCCGCTCTTGCCACCCATACGCTCCAGATCGGTCTTCCAGCTCTTGCCGTAGGGCGGGTTGGAGAGCATAAAGTCGAACTCGTGGGAAGGGAAGGCATCGTTCGCGAGCGTCGAATACTCGGGGCCGCCGACCAGGTTATCCGCTTCGTCACCGTCACCTTTGAGCAGGAAGTCGGCCTTGGCAATGGCATAGGTCTCGGCGTTGATCTCCTGGCCGTAAAGGTGGGTGGTAACCTGCTTGCCACGCTCGCGGGCAATCTCCATCAGGGTCTCATCGGCCACCGTGAGCATGCCGCCGGTTCCGCAGGCGCCGTCGTAGAGCAGATAGGTACCCGATTCGATCTCATCGGCGATCGGCAGGAAGACGAGCCGTGCCATCAGCCTCACGGCATCGCGAGGCGTCCAGTGTTCGCCGGCTTCTTCATTGTTTTCTTCGTTAAAACGGCGTATGAGTTCCTCAAAGATAGTACCCATGGCATGGTTGTCAAGGGCGGGAAGCCGTACCGAACCATCGGCCGCATGGGCCGGTTCGGGGCTCAGGTTGATCGCCGGGTCGAGGAACTTCTCGATGAGAGTTCCAAGCCTGTCGGCTTTCGAGAGACGGGGGATCTGATTACGGAACTCGAAGTTTTCGAGAATATCCTGTACGTTGGGGGAGAATCCATCGAGATAAGCCTCAAAATCAGCCTTAAGTTGCTGCTGGCTTGAACGAGCACGCAGGTCGCGGAGCGTGAACTTTGAAGTATTGTAAAACGCCTGCCCTGCAGCCTGCCTGAGGGCCTGATCCTGGTTGGTGATTCCTGCCGCATCGAGTGTGCTCTTCATCTCGAGCACAGCCTGCTTTTTCGGCTCGAGCACGGAATCCAGGCGCCGTATGACCGTCATCGGCAGGATAACGTCGCGATATTTACCGCGAACATAGAGGTCGCGGAGAACATCGTCTGCGATCCCCCAGATGAAATTAACGATCCAGTTCAGTTGTGATTGTTCCATGGTCGACTCCAGGAGGTGGCAGATAAACCATCGAACCACCAGGATGAGATATTTTACTCTCCGATAATTCTCCCCGATCCTTCAGGAAAGGCTTTGGAGAACGGAAGACGCGGACAGACTATTTTCCTATTGGACGTCCTCATGCCCATTCATCGGTTTATACAACATATCTATACCCCCACTTATTATGTGTCTTACTAATTTGTCGCCTCTCCATTGAGGAGATTGATCACTGAAATTATATCAAGACCGTGCGGGTGCAAGTCATCCAGGGATAATGTGGCAGAACCGCTAGTTCTGAATTTTACTCGCTCGGCAGAAAGCAAATGCTATCAGAAAAAAACAATCCCAAAGGAAAATGCCCTCAAAATGAGAACCAAAAACCAATGCTGCGGGTGGGATCCGAACCCACGATTTCCAGATGTCCCAGGC
>JAENZA010000273.1 GCA_016841485.1 Methanobacteriota archaeon | reverse complement strand
CGCCGATACCGCGACAGAACTACCTGCCTGATTGATGGTGCAGCAGGTCGAATATTTTTTTAGTCTTTTTCATGCGTATGCCGCACATCAGTGATCGGACAACGGCCACACTCTATATGCTCGTAGGAGCGCTGCTCTTCGGAGCGGCCGCTCCGTTTGCAAAGCTGCTCGGAACTGCGGTTGCCCCGGTGACCCTCTCGGCGTTCGTCTACCTCGGGTCGGGCATCGTGCTCTCCGTCTACTATGCCTTTTCACGCCGGTTTACCCGGCGTGACCAGCACCAGGCGCCGTTCGAACGGGCGGATATCCCCTATGTTGCCGGTTCGATCCTGACCGGGGCGGTGATCGCAACCATCGTTCTCATGGTCTCCCTCCAGCACACCCCGGCAACGACCGCCTCCCTCCTGCTGGGCTTTGAGGCGGTCGCAACGACCCTTATTGCCGCGGGGGTCTTTCATGAAGCCGTCGGCCGGCGGGTCTGGGTAGCCCTTACCCTCATCACCGGGGCATGCGTCCTCCTTGCCTACGACCCGGAAGGGGCGTTTGGGATCTCGCTCGGCGCCCTTGGAGTGATAGCCGCCACCTTCTGCTGGGGACTCGATACGAACCTCTCGCGCCACTTCTCGGGGAAGGACCCGGTCCGGTATGTCTCGATAAAGGGCCTCTCGGCGGGGATGATCATGCTCGTGCTTGCCGTCCTCCTCGGCCAGCCGATGCCCCCCACTGCGGGAATTGCCCTTGCTGCGATGGGTGTCGGCCTGATGGGATTCGGCGGGCTGATGACGATCTGCTTTTTGATTGCGCTGCGCTCTCTCGGGGCATCACGGTCTGCGGCGTTCTTCTCGATGAACCCCTTCTTCGGGGTCATCGTCTCGTTCATCATCTTCCGTGAGATACCGGGCCCGTTCTTCTATACGGCGCTTGCCGCGATGATCATCGGGGCGTGGCTGCTCATCACCGGGACCCATGCCCACCCGCACCGGCACGAACTGCTGGTCCACGACCACCGGCACCGCCACGACGACCCCCATCACGTGGAGGCGGCCGGGCACGTCCACGGGCCGGACACCCCCCCCGTCAATACCAGGGGCTACCACGCCCACCGGCATGTCCATAATGA
>JAENZA010000272.1 GCA_016841485.1 Methanobacteriota archaeon | reverse complement strand
TCGCTGTTGAAGACGATCTCCTTTCGCGAGAGGTTGACGAGACCGCGGAGTTCGGGCGGAACAGAGGTGCCGCCGTGGGGAATGGAGACGAGGAACGGGTACCGGACGCTCAACCTCTCTTCCCCCCGCCGGGGCAGATCCGGGAACTGACGCTCATGCTGCTTCTAACCGCAGTCGTATGGGCACACCCGGTACAAAAGTGCAGTGGTTGCGGAAGATCCTCTAGAAGGATCCGGGAAGATGCCTCCCTGTTCCCCGGCGGGATCCTGGTGAGAGATAGAGAACAATGGTCGTCAACTATAGGCTTCATTCCTGCAAGCATCGGATCGGCCGCAGGGAACGGGAATATATGGCGGTTCCCCTACATCGTGGGCGCCAACGGGGGCGACGCGTTCCTGATCCCGTACCTGATCTCCGTCCTCCTCTTCCTCGTAGCCTTCTCGCTCACCCAGCCCGGGGCGCTTGAGGGAGTCGAGTTCTACCTCTCCTCGGGCTTCCGTCCGCCTTCAGTTACACCGCCCTGAAACTCAAGGTCTTCGGGACGCCGTTCCTTGACCTGAGTGATTAAGCGTTCGGGGCGATCGGCCTCATGGTCGCAGGGCTGATCATAAACATCGTCGGGGGGTGGTTTATGGGCCGCACACGAATCTGCGCGGAGATCGGCGGCTGTCGATGGCAGCAGAAGGTCTATATGGCGCTCAGCCGCTACTGCGTTCCGGCAATCCTGCTGATCACGCTCATCGGCAGTTTCTTCCTGGTTACGGGGTGAGGAAAAGCCGGATCTGGGCCAGAAATGGGTTATATCTCCGGAACCTGCTCCTCTGCCCGCCTGCTCTTCTCCTGTGCCTGGAGAACGTCAAGGATATCCTGCATGTCGGGCACCGTCGTTGCCTGGTACTCTCTGATAAATATGATGCGCTGGAACTCGTCGATGACGATGTTGGCCCGCCGGGAATAGCCCTTTGCGCTGTCGAAGACGCCGTACATCTGTGCCACGTCACCATGGGGCCAGAAATCCGCAAGAAGCCGGGTCTTTTTAATGCCGAGCCTCTCCGCCCACGCCCGCTTGCAGGGGACGGAGTCCACGCTGATGCCGAGGGCAACGGCATCCAGGGCATCGAACG
>JAENZA010000057.1 GCA_016841485.1 Methanobacteriota archaeon | reverse complement strand
CGGCACAGGCCGTGATACCTTCCGTCTCCTCTGTGACGGAACGGTCCTCGAGACACTCAATGAGGGACAGGCATTTCGTGAGGCACACCCCGGGGCGGTCTTTCTCCACCACGGCGAAACCTATCTCGTCGATACATTCGATATCCCGACCGGCACCATCAGTGCCCGCCGTTTCGATGCGGACTACCAGACACGGGCACATGTCACCTCCTATCCTGAGGAGATCATCTCAGAGCGGGAGGCAACGACGCCCTGGGGTTCGCTCTCCTTCGGGCCCGCGACGATCACGGAGTCCGTCTCCGCCTACAAGGTCACGAAGTTCGGCGACCTTCTGGGTGTTCATCCCCTCTCCCTTCCGGACCGGACCTTCGATACCCGGGCGCTGCTCCTCACCTTTTCGGAGGAGACGATGAGGACGACGGAGAAGAGGGGGGGCGATCCCGCCGGTGCCCTCCACGCCCTGGAACATGCCCTGATTGCGATGATGCCCGCCCATGTCCTCTGCGACCGGTGGGACCTGGGCGGCTTCTCCTCCGAACAGTTCCCCGGCACCGGGGACCCGGCGGTCCTCATCTACGACGGGTATGCAGGTGGCGTGGGGCTGGCGGAGAAGGCGTTCGAACTGTTCCCACGCCTGGCGGCATCGACAGAAGCGATGATCCGGGAATGCCCCTGCGAGGAAGGGTGCCCCTCATGCATCTACTCACCAAAATGCGGCAACGAGAACAGTCCCCTCGACAAGGAGGGCGCCCTTGCCCTCCTGGAATGCATCACGGCCGCGGGCGCACCCTGATCATCCGGTCATATCACCCAATGGGAGAGGTTATCTCCGGCACCCGGGGCCGGTCTCCTCGATGAAAATTCTCCGGTTGATGATGCGCCAGGCAAGGATCAGGCTGACCGCCTCTGTTGCAGTCACGTACTCCTTCCCCTCGAAGATGCGTATCGGGGAAACGCCCGTCTGCTCCTCAACCGCCCTCTCCAGGCGCCGGACCACTTCGTACCTGAACTCGCCGTCGAAGGTGACGGCCCCCATCTTCCTTTCGTAGAGCGTCTCTGCACGAAAGGCGATGGCAAAGTCCCGCTGGGAAAGCGAGGTCATGGCAAAGAGGTCCAGCGGGAGGGTGATGTTTTTGACCGTATGATCAAACTGCTCCTGCATCAGGGTGACCGCATACAGGCCCCGTGCCCCCTTCGGGTCATACGCCGACGGCGCCACCCTGAGGATCGCATCGGCATACTGCTTCTGGGGTGCCACATAGGCCTCATAGTCGGGTTTTCGGGCAGCAATCTCCGCAAGCACGTCCTCACGCCGGTATCCCCTGTCCCCGACATCCCGCGAAATCTTCCATGCATACTTCACCTCGTCGACCGGGTCGACGAAGAGGGTCACGTCCAGATGACTGCGGAGAGCGGGGGTGCTGAGCGGATGGAGCCCTTCGATGATGATGATCTTTGTCGGGGAGAAGGTCACCGGCCCTTCGAGGGTCCCGGTCTCGTGATTGTACACCGGTTTTTCAATACTTCTGCCTCTCTTCAGCTCGGCAAGGTGGCGTTCCAGGAGTGCGGTATCGTTGGCTGCCGGGTGCAGGGGAGTGATCCCCTCGCGTGCCCGGGCGGCACGGTCGAGAGTATGGTAGTCGTCCATCGTGATGGAAGAGACGAGGCGGTCGCCGAAGATTGCGCGCAGCGCCCGGGTAAACGTGGTCTTGCCCGACCCCGAGTCCCCCGCAACCCCGATGATAAAGATGCAGTCCGACGATGCAATCGTACGGATAAAATTCAGCCGCCCCGTATTCATATCATCCACACCTCACCGCCGGAAATCAAAAGTGCTTCTGTCTGTCTGTCTGTCGGTCTGTCTGGGTCCTCTTTCCTGGATGGTTCCCCAGAAGAACCAACCTATATGTACCGTCAGGAATAAGGGGACACTTTGTCTGGGAGTATACCATATGGCAGAAATACGCAGTATCGGGGTCCTTTCGGTGGCAAAAATGGGTGCCGCCATCGCTCATCGCCGGGTTCATCGTCACCGTGCTGACGGCCCTCTTCAGCCTCGTCGCGGTTGCGGCAATGCCGTTTCTGGATATTCCCCTCATCGTGGGCGGCGGAGGACTCATGATGGCGCTCGTGATTTTCGTACTGACCATCCTGTACGCCGTCCTCGGCTTTATTGCCGGGGCAATCATCGCCGTCATCTACAATATCGCGGCGGGTATCTTCGGAGGGATTGAAGTGGACCTGTCCTCTCCGCCCTACCCGGAAGAAAGCGAAGAGGATGTCGACCGGAGCTATGACGAACATCGATGCATCCCCGCTTATCCGCCCGGATCAGCCCGGTTTTTCTTCGTTCTTCGCCCCCCTGCGGCATGCGAGCCATGCTCCCGCAGCAAACCCCCCGATCATGCACCAGGCAGGGCCGAGGTATGCCGTAAAGGTCTCCACGAACGAGAGATAGGCAAGGGCAAAGGGCGTGGGGTTGCCGAATGCCGCGAAGAACGCACCTGCGTAGATGAGAAAGGTGACCGCAAGGCCTGCAATCCCGCCGGCAAACCCCCGGCGTATCCATGGACAACCGGAGGACCCGGAGGAGGCAGGGCCAGTGACCGGTGAACTCATGCATGAACGTACTCCCTTCTCTCCTATCAATGCTCCTTCCCGCCGTCCTGCAGACAGGAGAGAAAGGTTAATGGCGGTGAGAACACACCCCTTATCGTTGGAAATGAGTGATATTTGGCTCTACCTGGGAATCTTGGCTCTCTGCTCCGTTCTCGGGTTAATCATCGGCTATGTGGGTCTGACCGCACACTTCAACCAGCGGTTTCTCACCGTCGCCGACGCCTGCCAGGAGACTGATTCCCTCGAGCCCCTCATTGATGAGCTCGAACAGCAGAGCTGAAGAGGAACGCGGGAGACCCACACGGCCCCTAAAGATCCGAAGAGAACCACAAGAGGAGAGAACAACCGATGATCGACCTGATGAGCGTGCTGCTCATTGCCATTGTTTCCGTCTGTTTCGGCCTGTTGATCGGCATACAGATTGCCCACATCCACTATGTCCGGCGACTGGCGAAACTTGCAAAACGA
Organism: Methanobacteriota archaeon; assembly: GCA_016841485.1. GTDB lineage: Archaea > Halobacteriota > Methanomicrobia > Methanomicrobiales > Methanomicrobiaceae > Methanovulcanius. Next base: position 5,888 of record JAENZA010000057.1, on the reverse strand, counting down.
AGCGTCTACTCGAAAACCATCGCCCCCATCCTCGTCGCCGCACGCGATCAGAGGGAAAAGAAGGCCTGAACCGGCGACCTGAGACGCCGGCCCTTTTTTTAAGTGTACACCTGTTTCCTGTTTATCCCATTTTTCCCATCATTTCTGTCATGACCCGCCGTCCTGCCGCATGATGGCGCCACCGACCGGGTCATTGCGATCGCACGGCAATCCGGGTGCATATCACCCGGCAAATAAGAAAAAGACGGTCACCGTCGAGAGGAATGCGACGAGCAGGACGACGAGGGCAAGAGGCGCGATGATCCCGACGCTTCCTGTCACGAGTCCTGCGAGCTGGGTGATACGCTGGGACCCGAAGACGACGATATCCCCGCAGGTGGCCGTCGTTCCTGCGGCCGATGCGGGGACACAGTCCGCCCGTGGCAGGTCAGCCGCCTTCCGAGCGAGGGGATAGAACGACTCCAGCGGGACGTTGAGGCCGGCGGGGTTCATGCCTGAGACGGTGTTGACGACGTGGGTGTCGGAGGTCATGATCTCGCACTCGTCGAAGTCCTCCAGGAACCGCTCCCTCAGCTCGTCCCGGACCCCCTCGTGGAGGTTGTTTGCATCAAAGTCGAGGTAGAGCGTCTCCCTCCCCTCCGTGCGGATGACCATCGCCATGATGCCAAGATCGCCAAAGCCCTCCTCACGGGTGAACGGGACCGGGACACGGGAGAACCCCGCCCCGAACGGGACCTGCGCAGCCCCGGCTAGCGCTGCAAACGCGAGGTCCGCCGCCGTCCGGTACTCCTCGGCAACGTGGCTTCCGAGAAGAACGGGCGGGGGGAGGTAGGGGAAGCAGTTGTGGGCATCGACGAAGGCGACATGGGCAAAATGGCGTTCGCCGGCCTTCATGATGGCAAGGCCGACCGCATAGTCGAGGTCATCGGTGATCAGGGGGGAACGGGTCGAAACGAGAAGGGCGGTGTCGCCGAACGACTGGGCGAGGACGGAGACCGACCCTGCCGCAACCCGCACCGGCTGTGTCGCGGTCGCCGACCACGTCCCGGTCCCCCGTGCCTCTTGGACCGCAGCGATGCCCTTGGCCACCTCCGATGCCGCGACGGGGTTGAAGTCATGGGTCGATGCCCCGTGGGCGATCACCGCAGGACAGCCGAGCGCGTCGTGGAGGATCTTCGGCAGATTGGACCCGCCGATCTCCCCGAGGGGGCCGGGATGAACACCCGGGACGATGAAGACCGCCTCCTCCTTATCCTGCCGCCGGAAGAAGATGCCTGCCTGCTCGACCCAGACGCCTTCCCCCATCTCCCGGAAGAACTCCTCCAGCGCGTGCGACCCCTCGATGAGGTAGGCCATGAAGGCGTTTGCAAAGGCGAGCGGCGAGACCCCGAGCGCCGTCTTCATCGGCCGCTCCAGGATCCAGACGATGAACCACGCCCCCAGCCCGAGGAAGATATGGAGCACGACCGAGTAGACCAGGATGCCGGGAATGATAGTCGCCCAGAAGAGGGTGGCAAAGAGACTCTGGGTGAGCGCCGGGGCGAGCATCCGGGAAACCGAGCGGTCGACGACGGTGACGAGGAGGAGCAGCCGGACCGCAAAGATGATCCCGAGCGAGGAGGCGTAGAAGAGGGACAGGTAGTCCCGGGCGAAGAGGAGCAGCGGGGTATAGGAGACGATAATGCAGACCACGAGGGCGATGAGGGCGATGAGCCCCGACCAGTCCCAGGTGAGGCCTTTGCCATACATCCGGACGAGCGGCCGCGTCAGGCCGAGGGCAATCAGGGCCGGGAGCGTAAAGCCCAGAAGCCCAAAATGGGCCCCGAAATCAGTCGGGTTCGCCCCGCCCAGCCATGCCATGAACTCGATGGCGATGCCCAGGAGCACCATGATCCCCGCAGATCGTTTCCAGGACGGGGCGGTCATGATCAGCGACGAGAGGCCCTCCAGCTGGGTCGCGGTGCTTCCGGTCATGGGAGAGCATAGGAGAGACGCAGGTTTATAGCTTTCAGGCTCCGTGTTCCCTGGCGCCTGCTGCCGCCGGATTTATAAAAGTGGCCGGGTCTGCCCGGAAGAAAAAATCAGAGGATCTCCGAGCGCACCGCAAAGAAAACGGGCCCCCGGACATCGATCTTCTTGTTGTTGTCCGTGATGTAGCGCATCACGTACTCCTCGATCTTCAGGTTCACCTCGGAGGGGATCTTCACCATCTTCACCTGCACCCGGGCGGGTTCGCCTGCCTGCGCCGCCTCCTCGATGCGGGATGCCGCGAGGTATGCGACCGCTTCAAGGTAGGAGAGGCCCGTTGCCGCCCCGTTTTTCCGGACCCCGGCGAACTTCTCGGTATCGGGCACCCCGAGGATGCGCCCCTTCTCGACGAAGATCTCGTTGAAGACCGCAGGGCCGCAGAGCTTCGAGTTCTCCACCTCCTCCTCGACGAAGACCCGAACCCGCACATCGCCGATGGCCCCTTCCCATGCCTCGAACGAACACGGGCTCTCTTCTGCGGCGTTCACGGTTGCGCTCTGAAGGATCGCGGCCGCCATCGCCATCCCGGCAGGCGTCGCCGGCGCCTCGCGAAGGCCGATGCCGTGGGCAATCTCGAGGTCGGAGAACTCACGGGCAAAGAACTGTGGGTGGGTGAGCTTTCGCACATCCTCCGCCTCGTACTCGATCATCGCGAGCCGCTCGACCCCAAGGCCCAGGTTCATCACCGGCACCTCGACGCCGTATTCGGCAAGGGCGGACGGGGAGTACATGCCGAAGGTGGCGACCTCCACCCAGCCGTGGGTGGGGTGGCGTGCGTAGACCTCGGTCTGGGTATCGGGAATATAATATTTGGAGCGTTTCTCGTCGGGCCGAAACTCGAAGTCCGTAAAGCCGAAGGCCGACAGGAGCGCCGCCGCGACCGCCTTGCCGTCCTCGACCGTGATATGCTCGCCTGCCATGATACAGGAGGCGGAGTGGTAGGTCATGAGGCGCGTCGGCCCTTCCTCCTGCTCGCGGCGGAAACACCGGTCGATGGAGAACTGCATGATGGGGTGGGGGAGCTTGTTCCACATCGCCCCCAGGGAGAGGAACCACCCGGAGGTCATGTGGGACCGCAGCGTCGTCCGGGAGGACTCGGGGGCAAGTTCGCGGAACTCGGGGAAGACCTCCTCCATGATCCGCACGACGAGTCCGTCGTCGCAGTCGAGGACCTTGGCAAGTTCGAAGGTCAGCTCGTCCCCGTCGATCTCGGACTTCTTGTAGGCGTGCAGGGTCTTTCTCAGGCGCTCCTCGCCCTCCTCGCCGAGGGTGCGTCCCAGGAGCTCTTCTATCTTCGCCGTCCGCTCCTTGCCGATGCCGACGTTCGGGCGCGGGAGGCCGCCCAGGTAGAAGACGCGGTCGAGGACCGCCGATGCCTCGGGGCCGAACTGGCGGTAGACATCCTGCTCCTCGATGAAGAGCGGCACCCGTGCCTCGTCAAAGCCGATGGCAAGGTAGACCTCGCGCAGCCGCTGGATGGTCTCTGCGATGGGATGCACCTGTGCCCGCCGGAACATATTTCGCGGGTACCGGTCCGCCGGGCCGACCGGGTCGACGACCGAGGGGCCGCGGTGCCATGCGTGTTCAAAATCCTTGCGTGAAAGCTCCCTGAATTCTTCTGCATTAAATTTCATATTCACCGCCGTGTCAGGCACACCACCCGTGAGATCGGGCTATCATCGTACATATCATAATCACAGTATTTCGCAATTTCGCTCGCAAACGCCCGGACCTCGGAATGATCGGGCATATTGTGCCGTTCGAGCCGGTTCCTGCTGTAGCCGAGGTACATGTAGCCCTTCACCTCGACGTAGTCCGGCCCGGAGTCCTGGATCATTGCGGCGTACTTCTCGGGGGCAAAGTCATTGAGGCCCTTCACCACGGTGATGCGGATCGCCGACCGGCGCGATCCGAGGAGGGAGAGCGACGTTTTGATATCCTCCCAGTAGTCCCCCATCGGGCGGCAGACCTTCAGGTAGGTCTCCTTATCCGGGGCGTCGAGCGAGATATAGGTCTGGTACGGGTGGACCTTCTCCAGCACCCACGGCCGGGTGCCGTTGCTGACCACAAAGGTCGTAAAGTCCCGGGCATTCAGCATCTCGACGAGCTCCGGGAGGCGTGAGTAGCAGGTGGGCTCACCGGAGAGGGAGATGGCCGCCATGTCGGGGGCAAGTGCCTCCTCCCAGAGCGTCTCGTCCATCCCGGTCTTCGCCACCGGGTTGTACCCCGCAAGGGCCTTCTTCTGGAGTTTGTAGAGGTTTGCCACGATGACCTCCGGCGGGCACTCCTCCTCTTCGACGACCTCGTACTCCATCGAACGCCAGCAGAAGAGGCATCGCTGGTTGCATTTCAGGGTGGGGGTCATCTGGACGCACCGGTGGCTGGAGATCCCGTAGAACTGTGCCTTGTAGCACATGTCGCCGCCCTGCAGCGCCCGTTTGTTCCACATGCACGGTTTGAGTGCCGCCGAGGAGGTGGGAGAAAAGAACTGATAGCCCTGTTTTCTCAGGGCCCTACATGCTTCGGACTGCATCGATACCAAGCGTCTCCAGCGCTTCTTGAAGCGTATTCTGCGCCGCACGGACCAAGGTCAGTCGTGCATTGCGGGTCACCCCTTCCGCCTTGAGGACCGGGTCTTGGTGATAGAAGGCGTTGAAGAGGTCGGCACATTCACGGGCGTAGATTGCCAGGTGATGCGGGCGCAGTTCGGTAATAACGGTCTGTATCACGAGGGGGAAGAGGCCGATGTGCTTGACAAGGGCAATCTCCGACTCGGTGCTGTACTCGAACGCGGGCTCGAAGTCCCCGGCCTTTTCCAGGATGGAACAGGCGCGTGCATGGGAATACTGGACATAGGGAGCACTCTGGCGCTCGAAATCAAGCGCCGTCTTCCAGTCAAATACCGTGCTCTTCTCCTGCGAGACCCGGATGATATCATACCGGACGGCACCGACCGCGACCGAGGCGGCGATGGAGCGCCGCTTCTCTTCGGGAAGTTCGGGCCGCCGGATGGTCACCTCGTCAAACGCCTTCTCCGTCACCTCATCGATGAGCTGATCGGCGGAGACGAACTTGCCCGCACGGGTGCTCATCGACCCTTCGGGCAGGGAGACGAACTCGAAGAAGACGATCTCGGGCACCGTCTCCCCCAGGAGCTCCATCGTCGCCTGCAGCTGGGCGCCGATCAGCTTGTGGTCGGCGCCGAGGACATTGATGACCCGGTCAAACCGGCTTCCCTTCCAGTGGTGGTAGGCAAGATCGCGGGCCGCATAGACGCTGGTCCCGTCACTCCGGCGCAGCACATACTCCTTCTCAAAGCCGAACGCCGAGAGGTCGACTGCCAGAATGTCGTCATGGCTCGCCTCGGGCAGCGCCTCGATGCGGGCAAGGATCGCCTCCATCGAGCCGTCCTGCACGAAGGAGGATTCCCAGACGAAGCGGTCATGCGGGGTGTTCAGGCGTGCCAGGGTCTCTTTTATGCCCTCCGCACAGAGGGAGACGGCACGGCGGAACTTCTCCACCGTCTCCGGGTCGCCCTGTTCGATGAGCCCCATCCGCCGGTCGATCTCCGCCTTTATCGATTCGTCTGCCGCAATGGCCCGGTTCGCTGCAACGTAGACCCGGGCGACGTAGTGGTCGTCCTTCTCCCCCTCGTTCTGGGGGATGCCGAGGTGGTCGAACCCCCAGGAGACGATCGCAATCTGGCGTCCCATGTCATTGAGGTAATACTGCACCTCGAGGTCGAATCCGGCCTTTCTGAAGGTGCGGGCGAGGGTGTCGCCGATCACCGAGTTGCGGATATGCCCGACATGGAGCGGCCCGTTGGGGTTGGCGCTCGTATGTTCGATGCAGACCTTCCC
>JAENZA010000271.1 GCA_016841485.1 Methanobacteriota archaeon | reverse complement strand
GAAGCGATAGCGATGGCACGGGAGGCCATCGAGATTTATATTGAGGATCTCCAGGAGAAGGGCGAGGAGATTCCTACCGAGGAAGGAGTGCTGGAATGCACCCTCACCGTCGAAGCCCATGCTTAAACTTCCGGCACTCACGGCGCAGAAAGTCATCAAGATTCCAGAGAAAAAGGGGTTCGTGCTGGACCGGGTGGAGGAAAGGACGACTTTCTGATGGAAAGGAGTTCGAGCACCGCAAGGTGCGAGTTCACCACATCTTCTATCAACCAGAGACGAAACGCCGGGTCGTCGTCCCGGTGCACGGGCGCGACCTTCCGACCGGCACGCTTCTGGAGAGCCTCAAGCAGGCCGGGATTGAGCGGGAGGAGATTGAGGATCTGTTGTAAAACTTCAACCTGCTATATGGGACAGGTTCAGCGCGGTCATCGACGACTACGATGACTGCGAGGTGATCCCCGACGCCCACGACATCGCCGCGGCTATCGACGGCATGGAGCTCCACGCCGGGAATCGCCATCACATCGTTGCGAACCGGGATCTCATTCTCTCGGAAACCGCTCCACGTTTGTCCGGTACCCGGGCAACCGGACGGGCGGGGGGGCGGCGGCAGTGTAAGGGGCTGCGGGGGGAAGGCGGTCTACAGCTCGCGGGAGGCGCAGGCGAATATCTGTGAGGGGTGTTATGCGAGGTTGGTGCGGGAGTGGAATGCGGGGGCGGGGGGGCGGTGAGGGGCTCTCTTCAGGGGGTCATCTTCAGATTGCTTGCAGTGCAGGGTTCAATTCGAGTTTAAACGGCATGACCATCTTTGAATAGGCCCTGAGTCGGGATTTCATCTCCAATTCGGAGACGTCCCGGCTATAGCACTTCGGGTGCTCAAACTCCGCTCCTGTGGTGCATCGTTCCTGTCAAAACAGCACACCTCACCTCGTAGGAGGGGGTGCGGGGAACACCTTTCTAGGCAGAGGTTTTTGGGATAACCTCCTGAAAAACCGCGCTGGCAACGTCAGCCGATCCCGGTTTACTCACAAAATTCACTCAAATAGCCGTCGACTCCATTAGAGCTCAATTCTTAAATGATATTTTTTAAATTCGGGCGTCCTCCTTCTACTTATGTACGCTCAAGA
>JAENZA010000270.1 GCA_016841485.1 Methanobacteriota archaeon | reverse complement strand
TCGAGTCCTCAGAGTTGGGGTAGATGAGGATGTCCTGCATCTCCTCTTTGGGGAGGAGTTCTGCCATCGCCTTTCCAAGCATCGATTTGCCGGTACCGGGCGTACCGATCATGAGGACGTGGCGGCGCTGGATGGCGGCCTTACGCACGACCTCGACGGCATGTTCCTGCCCGATGACCTGGTCGATGAGCTGTTCCGGCACCTCGATCTCAGAGGAGCTCCTGACCTCGGTCAGGGGGACGTCGCCCTCCGGCGGGGTGGCGTCGGCGGCAGTGCCTGCGTCCACCTCCCCCTCCTCGTTCTCCGGTCCGTCGGTCGCTGGTGCGGGGCCGTCGGCGGGTGCCTCCGGTACTATGGCAGCATCGGTGCCCTCCAGGGCTCCGTTCTGCATAACCCCGTCTTCCGTTGGTGTTATATCATCGGAAATTCTGGTATCGTTAGTATTGTCCATAAACAAGGGTGACCTCACTAACCGGTAGTGCTTTAGTAGTTCTCTCCTGATACTTTAAGTACTTTCCAGAATAGGTAATGGCAATGAAGGTCGCATGTACGGAAAAATCGCAGGTTTTGGCCTCAAAACTTGCAAAAGCGCTTGAAATACCCCTTATTCATACCCAGTTCAAGGCATTTCCGGATGGGGAACTCTATCTCAGAAATGGTGACCCTGACGGGGAAACGGTGATTGTTGCGGGCTTTGCGGGGAGTGATTCGCTGGTACAGACGCTGCTCCTCACCGATGCCTGTGAAGGCTCGGATATCACCCTCGTCCTGCCGTATATGGGATATGCCCGGCAGGACAAAAAATTCAATCCCGGCGAGCCTGTCAGCGCCCGTGCCATGGCTGCCGCCCTCTCCCGGGGCGTCTCCAGGGTGATCACCGTCAATATCCACGAATCCACGGTGCTCGACCACTTTACGATCCCGGCATCGGACGTCACGCTTGCCCCGGACATCGGGACCTTTATTGCGACTCTCGGCCTTGAGGACCCGCTCATCCTCGGTCCGGACGGGGGGGCGGCCACCTTCGCCCGCGACGTCGCCGCCGCCGGAGGATGGAAGGCCGACAACCTGACCAAGACCCGGCTCTCGGGCGAAGAGGTGAGGATCGCCCCGAAGGAGGTCGATGTGCA
>JAENZA010000269.1 GCA_016841485.1 Methanobacteriota archaeon | reverse complement strand
GAGAATCCTGGACCGCTTTTTCCGGATCTGATCCAGCGTGACGGGCATGGCTGTTCAATGCATTCTATCGGGAGCAGGGAATATAAATCTGCCTCACCGTGGTGTTTTGTGGGAAAGAACCGGCTGCCGGAAGCAGGATGGTTATGTGTTGTCAACTGCGCCAAGGGTACGGTTGGGCGAGCTCCGGGTGATCCCTTCGGGAAAATAAGGCCCTCCCCTGTTCACCGACCTTCCTTTTGCCTCGTCTCCATGATCCGCTGATAGTCCTCCTCCGGGATCTCCCGCATCGCCTGCCCCCGGATATGCCCCGACCACATCGTCTTGTTAGTGATAAACGCAAGGTCCGGGATAAGCGGTTTGAATGCTACCGGCGGATCGAAGATCATGATGGGCTTGAGGTGGAGCCGGAGCGGCAAGACCTCGTTGCCGAGCTTCTCCGGTGCGGTGAATATCCGGGATGTGTCCTCGTACACCTTCGAAGTTACCTCAAAGGCCCCGGTAATTGCGGGAGGAAGCAGATCTCTGTCAACCGCCTTCTGCCCCACGTAGACCAGAACCGTATCCCCGGGTACCACCCGACTGATGGTGTTGATATACCGCTTCGGCACTCCCCAGATATGTTTCTTGATGACGACCTCTGAGTTCTCTCTATTCGATATCGCGAGCCAGCGAGTCATTGCAAGAGCAATACTTTCCTGAATCATAAAAAGTATCGGATCGTATCGCGGAACCATGAGACTAAATTGACAAAACCTTTCTGTGGTTCCCCGGATTATACTATTCACGGATGAGGGCGCCCAATGGTACAGCAGACACTGAACGGTGGAAAAAATACGAATAACGGCGCGACACTCGGGTTCGAATCGAAACTCTGGGAGGCTGCCGACAAACTCCGCTCCAATATGGACGCGGCGGAGTACAAGCATGTCGTTCTGGGCCTGATCTTTCTCAAATATATCTCTGATTCGTTCGGGGAGCGCTTTGAACACCTGAACGCCGAAGTCAGCAACCCTCAGAGCGAGTGGTATGTCGCCGAGCCGGAACAGCGATATACTGTCCTGGAAGATCCCGACGAGTACCTCGCCGAGAATGTGTTCTGGGTTCCCAGAGAGGCACGGTGGTCCTTCCTTC
>JAENZA010000056.1 GCA_016841485.1 Methanobacteriota archaeon | reverse complement strand
CGTCCAAGCCTGGGACATCTGGAAATCGTGGGTTCGGATCCCACCCGCAGCATTGATTTTTGAGTTCTCATTTTGAGGATAATTTTCATTGAGATTGTTTCTCGGATAGTGTTTGCTTTCTGCGGATTGAAGCAACAACGCGAGGGCATCTGTTCCCGGTCAGAGTTGTAGACCGGTTTCGCAGGTGTTCGCTGGTTTAGACCGGTTCCTTATCCCGTGTAAGAGGAGGCATTATAAAAATCAATCTAAAAAGCGTGTTAAATCTGGAATCCACAAATCCCGCAATATCATTTCTTGTTCGTTTGAATCTGCACGGCCTGAAGATTTACTTTCAGCGGTCGAGCTCCTTGAGAGGCGACAAATTAGCAAGACACATAATAAGTGGGGATATAGATATGTTGTATAAACCGATAAGTGGGAATGAGGACGCCCTATATGAAAATAGCCTGTCCGCTTCTTCCGTTCTCCAAAATCCTCTCTGAAGGATAGAGGAGAGTTATCGGAGAAAAAAATGTCTCATCTCGGTGGTTCGATGGTTTATCTGCCACCTCCTGGAGTCGACCATGGAACAATCACAACTGAACTGGATCGTTAATTTCATCTGGGGGATCGCAGACGATGTTCTCCGCGACCTCTATGTTCGCGGTAAATATCGCGACGTTATCCTGCCGATGACGGTCATACGGCGCCTGGATTCCGTGCTCGAGCCGAAAAAGCAGGCTGTGCTCGAGATGAAGAGCACACTCGATGCGGCAGGAATCACCAACCAGGATCAGGCCCTCAGGCAGGCTGCAGGGCAGGCGTTTTACAATACTTCAAAGTTCACGCTCCGCGACCTGCGTGCTCGTTCAAGCCAGCAGCAACTTAAGGCTGATTTTGAGGCTTATCTCGATGGATTCTCCCCCAACGTACAGGATATTCTCGAAAACTTCGAGTTCCGTAATCAGATCCCCCGTCTCTCGAAAGCCGACAGGCTTGGAACTCTCATCGAGAAGTTCCTCGACCCGGCGATCAACCTGAGCCCCGAACCGGCCCATGCGGCCGATGGTTCGGTACGGCTTCCCGCCCTTGACAACCATGCCATGGGTACTATCTTTGAGGAACTCATACGCCGTTTTAACGAAGAAAACAATGAAGAAGCCGGCGAACACTGGACGCCTCGCGATGCCGTGAGGCTGATGGCACGGCTCGTCTTCCTGCCGATCGCCGATGAGATCGAATCGGGTACCTATCTGCTCTACGACGGCGCCTGCGGAACCGGCGGCATGCTCACGGTGGCCGATGAGACCCTGATGGAGATTGCCCGCGAGCGTGGCAAGCAGGTTACCACCCACCTTTACGGCCAGGAGATCAACGCCGAGACCTATGCCATTGCCAAGGCCGACTTCCTGCTCAAAGGTGACGGTGACGAAGCGGATAACCTGGTCGGCGGCCCCGAGTATTCGACGCTCGCGAACGATGCCTTCCCTTCCCACGAGTTCGACTTTATGCTCTCCAACCCGCCCTACGGCAAGAGCTGGAAGACCGATCTGGAGCGTATGGGTGGCAAGAGCGGGATGAAGGACCCGCGTTTCATCATCGAGCATGCGGGCGACCCGGAGTACTCGCTTGTAACCCGGTCAAGCGACGGTCAGATGCTCTTCCTTGCGAACATGCTCTCCAAGATGAAGCACAACACCCGGCTTGGCAGCCGCATCGCCGAAGTCCACAACGGCTCCTCGCTTTTCACTGGCGACGCCGGCCAGGGGGAGAGCAATATCCGCCGCTGGATCATCGAGAACGACTGGCTCGAAGCAATCGTTGCACTGCCGCTGAATATGTTCTACAACACTGGCATCGCGACCTACATCTGGGTGCTCTCGAACCGCAAGCCGGAGCACCGGCGCGGGAAGGTGCAACTTATCGACGCTACGCAGTGGTACAAGCCGCTCCGGAAGAACCTGGGCAAGAAAAACTGCCAGTTCTCCGAGGAGGACTGCCAGCGGATCTGTGACGTCTTCCTCGCGTTTGAGGAGACCGAGCAGTCGAAGATCTTTGAAAACGCTGCATTCGGCTACTGGAAGGTGACGGTCGAGCGCCCCCTGAGGCTCAAGGGTATCGATGGAGAGCGCGCCTACAGTCCGAAAGAGATCAAGGCGCTCAAGGAAAACTGTGAGCGTGACGAGAAGGGCCCCGCGGTGATTAAAAAGGTCCACAAGCCCGGCAAGGTCGAACCGGACCCGCTCCGCGGGCTCTTCGAGGCCGTCATCGACGGCAAACGCTGTGTTGTGGAGTACGAGCCGGATGGCGACCTTCGTGACACCGAGCAGATACCGCTCCTGGAAGAAGGCGGCATCGAGGCCTTCCTCCGCCGCGAGGTGCTGCCCCACGCGCCCGATGCCTGGTTCGACGAGTCGAGCGTGAAGATTGGCTACGAGATCAGTTTCAACCGCTACTTCTACAAGCCCCAGCCTATGCGCGCGTTAGAGGAGATACGGGCCGATATTCTTGCGGTAAGGAAGGAGAGCGAAGGGCTGCTGGATGAGATCTTAGGGGGTGGCGGGCGATGAAGGATGCGCAGAAGCCCGACCACGTCAGCCTGGACACACTGATCACGCGCCTCAAGGAGGGTCGCTACGTCATACCCGATTTCCAGCGCGAGTTTGAGTGGAATCCCTGGGATATCGAGGCGCTGATGCGGTCAATATTCCTCGATTACTACATCGGCAGCCTGCTGCTGTGGAGGAGCAAGCAGGAAAGTTTTGAAGCGCTTTCCTGTGAGAGTATCTACGGGCATTCAGGGGAGAGCCGACGAGAGTATATCGTGCTGGACGGACAGCAGCGACTCACGGCCATGTACTATGCCTTCCTTGCCCCTGATATTCCTCCACCGCGACGGACAAACCGTGCTTTCTACTTCATTCGTGTTGATCGCTTCATGGCCGAGGAATACGACGATGCGTTCCATTACGAATGGCAAACGAAGCGCTTTTCGAGACTGATGGAGGATCGGCAGGAACAATACTTACAGCATATCTTCCCGCTCTCCATCGTGGGTGCAGGGGGTTGGGAACTGCCAAACTGGGTACAGGGCTATGAACTGTTCTGGAAGGAGAGAGCCCATGAGGCGAGTGAAGCAGGTGATTCAGTCAGTGCGAAGATCGCGGCCGATAATGCCGTGAATGCCCACGCTTTCGGTGAACATCTCAGGGCAATCACCCAGCAGTACCAGATCTCATACATCGAGCTCGATCGTGATCTCGCTATCGACAAAGTCTGCGATATCTTCACCCAGATTAACAGCCGCGGCATCCGGCTGGATGTGTTCGACCTCATGAACGCGCTGCTCAAGCCGAAAAAACTTCAACTCAAGCAGATGTGGCGCGACGCGAAGCCGCGCCTGGCATTTGTCAACACTGAGAAGATGAACGTCTATATCCTCCAGGTGATGTCGATTCTCCGACAGGCATACTGTTCGCCCAAATACCTCTATTTCCTCCTGCCGGGTCAGGAGAAGCCGGTGCGTGATCCCGACGGAACCCGGCGCAAGGAGGTGCTCATCCGGGACATCGCAGACTTTGATAAGCACTGGAACCTTGCGGTCGATGCGCTCGAGGCCGCAATGAAAATCCTATGCCACCCACAAGAGTTTGGAGCGATCTCCCCCAAATATCTCCCCTATGTCTCCATCCTCCCTGCCTTCGCTGCGTTACAGGCCCATGTGAAGACGCTCCCGGTCAATCGTCGACTCGATGCCCAGCGGAAGATCCGGCACTGGTACTGGGCTAGCGTCTTCACCAACCGCTACTCGGGCTCCGTGGAATCGACCAGTGCACGCGACTTTCTGGACGTCAAAGCCTGGCTTGAGGAGGATGGTACGGAACCTGCACTGATCCAGGAGTTCAAGACACGTTTTACCTCTCTTGACCTGCGGAGAGAGGTAAAGCGCGGGAGCTCGGTGTACAATGGCATCTTCAACCTGCTGGTATTGCAGGGAGCCCGCGACTGGATGACCGGCAATGTCCCGCAGCACGACGACCTTGACGATCACCATGTCGTTCCGGCATCATGGGGAGAAGCACACCTGCAAAAAAACCAGATTCACACCATTCTGAACCGTACACCGCTCACCGAAGATACCAACCGGAACTTCATCCGCGATCGGCTTCCGAATGCTTATCTGCCCGAGCTTATCGCCGAAAACGGCGAATTGAATGTGCGTGCCATCCTCGAATCGCACTTCATCTCTCCCGCCGCGATGGAGATCCTCTTGCGTGATCCTTTCACACCCGATGACTTCGAGGCGTTTATCACAGAGCGGCAGCGTACCCTGCAGCAGGCCGTAGAGAGCCTTCTCATCAAGGAACGGTTTGATCTGCCGCCCCACCTGCGTGACCTAGATGAAGATATCGAGCAGGTGGAACTCGGCCTGCGCAGAATCATCGCAACGGCACTCAAGGATGATCCGGCCGAGTTACCGCCCCACTTACTGCAGAAGGCGGATGAACGCATCCTGGGTGCCGCTAGAAAGAACCCGGCAATGGATATTGAGCAGTATAGCACCCTTGCCGGGAAACTGGAGTACTGCGACCTTCGTGAGTTGCAGAACATCATTGTGAGCAGGGCCTTATGGCCGGTCTTTGAGCCGCGTTTTTCCAACAAAGATGCGCTGAACGTCAAATTCAATCAGCTTGCCGAGCTCCGTAACAGCATCCGCCACAGCCGCACTGTGGACGAGATCACGCGCAAAGAGGGCGAAGCTGCCATCCTCTGGTTTGAGCCGGTGTTGGGGAGATGAGATTGTGGCAATGATTGGTAGGAATGAGCGTTTGCTCTTTTGCATCGCCGGGAGATACTCGCAATGAGCGCCGTGCCATGCTTTTCAGAAGAGCAGATCGAGGCGTTGGCTCACGTTCTCGGTGAGTGCGGAACCGGTTCGGATATTTCCCGTGCACTAGAAAATTGCGGGCTCGTGGACAATTCCGGTCTATCCACCAAGTGGCGACGCCTTGAGTGGGTGTTTCTCGAATCCCAAAGGCAATATCAATGTGCAAACCACGTGCTTGACTTCATCAGATCCTTCCTGATCCCCGTTCGCTTCGCTGGGCAGAGCAATGCATTCGAAATGCACCGCCAAGAACTCAATGTTATCCTGGCCTTCTCCGGTCTCGAATACGGCAAAGATGGGGATTTTCGACAACGGGAGATCGCAAGAACACTTGATGAAGCCGAAAGGCGCGTTCAAACAATTCAGGCCAAGTTCCGGGGCCGGCGCATACACCTCGAGGTTCTGAAGTACTGCCGTGCCGAGCTCTTGCAAGACAATTACTTCCACGCAGTCTTCGAGGCGACCAAGGGTCTTGCACAGCGAATCCGCGACATGTCCGGGATCCAGGCAGACGGAGCTGCACTTGTGGATAGGGTATTTTCAATCGATCGACCACTCCTCGTTATCAACTCGCTTCGGACTGAAACGGAGAAATCAGAGCACAAAGGTTTTGCTATGCTCCTGAAGGGATGTTTCGGAGCCGCTCGGAATCCTCTGGCTCACGAACCAAAGATCCTATGGGAAGGTGAAGATGATGCAGCAGACTATCTGTCGCTGATCTCACTTCTGCACAGGAAACTGGATGATTGCGTTCCAACAGGATTGGGGGATACGAAATGATCCGCGATCTCAAGCCCTACCCCGCGTACAAGGATTCAGGAGTGCCGTGGCTCGGAGAGGTCCCGAAGCATTGGGGGGTGCGAAGACTTCGGAATGTTGCTGAAATGCGCGTTAGTAACGTCGATAAACATACTGAAGATGACGAGCAACCTGTCCGTCTATGCAATTACGTCGACGTCTACAAAAACGATCGCATTCGAGATCGAATGACGTTCATGCACGTAACTGCGTCTGTGGATGAGATCGAGCGATTTAGACTTCAGATCGGCGATGTTCTTATCACCAAGGATTCGGAAGCATGGAATGACATCGGTGTACCGGCACTTGTCGAAGAGTCAGCGAATGATCTTGTTTGCGGATACCACTTGGCACTACTGCGCCCATTTCGCGACCGACTCTACGGTGACTATCTACTTCGTGCACTGCAGAGCACCGCCGTTTCATATCAGTTTCACATCGAGGCAAACGGGGTGACGCGGTATGGACTGTCCCACGCGGCCATCAAGTCAATATGGCTCCCGCTCCCGTCCCTCCCTGAACAGTCCGCCATCGTCCGCTTCCTCGACTTCGCCGACCGGCGCATCCGACGCTCCATTCACGCGAAACAGAAGTTGATCAACCTGCTGGAGGAGCAGAAGCAGGCCGTCATCCATCAGGCCGTCACCCGCGGCCTCGACCCAGATGTTCCGCTGAAGGATTCCGGTGTGGAGTGGCTCGGGGAGGTGCCGGAGCATTGGGAAATTGTTGCACTTCGCCTACGTTACAATCAATGCCTCGGTAAAATGCTTGACTCAAAACGTATCAAAGGCGAGCACCCTGTCCGATACCTGCGCAATCAAGATGTTCAATGGGATTGGATTAACACATCAGATTTATCCGTGATGGATATTACACCTGAGGAATACGAACGATATACTTTGAAGTCAGGCGATCTCCTTGTCTGTGAAGGAGGAGATGTTGGCCGGTGTGCGATTTGGCAAGGAGATATTGAAATTTGCGGGTTTCAGAAGGCACTGCACAGGCTGCGACCGCACTCAATAAAATTTGACGAACCACGATTCATGTACTATCTACTGATAGTTGCATCGAGATCTGGAGCATTTGCTGACGGACATGAGAGTACCATTGCACACCTGACTGGCGATAAATTGCGAAAACATCGCTTCCCATTTCCGCCCAAATTTGAACAATCAGCCATTGTTCATTTCCTCGATGGGATTGTGGCTACCATCGATCACGCCACCACCGCCACCAAGCGCGAAATTTCCCTCCTCCTCGAATACCGGACCCGCCTGATCGCCGACATCGTCACCGGCAAACTCGACGTGCGTGCAGCGGCGGCATGCCTGCCCGACGAGGCCGAGGAGCCGGAGCCGCTCGACGATGCGGAGATCCTGGCCGAAGGCGATGAGACCACCGAAGGTACGGATCTTGAGACCGTCGCCGGGGAGGCCGAGGCATGACGGTCGAGCACCCTGCCGATTACCTCCCGAGCCTTATCCTAGAACTCTGCATGTTATCGAAGGAAACCGAATGGGTCGAGTTCAAGGAGAATTATGCTGAACCCCAGGAGATCGGCGAATACATTTCGGCGCTGGCCAACTCGGCTGCTCTCTGCAGTAAGCCCTACGCATACCTTGCCTGGGGCATCGAGGATGGCACACATGCCATCGTTGGCACTGCCTTCTCTCCCCATAAGGCCAAAGTGGGGAACGAAGAGCTGGAAAATTGGCTACTACGCATGCTATCGCCGAGGATCCATTTCCACTTCTTCGAGGTAGCCATAGAAGGGAAGTGTGTAGTGCTGTTGGAGATCGAGCGTGCCTCCTGCCACCCGGTACGGTTCCAGAGCCAGGAATTCATCAGGGTGGGCTCCTACAAAAAAAATCTCAAGGACTTTCCAGAGAAGGAACGAGCGCTGTGGCGTATCTTTGACCGGACGCCCTTTGAGGCCGGTATCGCGGTAGAACGGGCGACAGCTGAAGACGTCCTGAAACTGCTTGACTATCCTGCCTACTTCAGCCTGCTGAACATCCCACTGCCGGAACATCGTGATGGGGTCTTGCACGAACTGGCGGAGGACGAGCTCATCCGTGCGGCCGATGCTGGTGGCTGGAACATTACAAACCTTGGCGCAATGTTGTTTGCCAGACATCTGAGCGATTTTCGAACACTTCGTCGAAAAGCGATGAGGATCATCTTATATCGCGGAAACAGCCGCGTCGAACCAGTTAGGGAGCAACTGATCGACATGGGTTATGCAAGCGGTTTCGAAGGATTGATCGACCATATCAACGGTTTCTTACCGTCCAGTGAGGTGATCCAGCAAGCCCTGCGCAAAACAGTCCCCATGTACCCGGAGCTAGCGGTGCGCGAACTGGTGGCAAACGCATTGATTCATCAGGATTTCTTTCTTACCGGTGCCGGACCAATGGTAGAGATCTTCAGTGATCGCATGGAGATCAGCAACCCCGGAACACCACTCGTTGCGACCGAACGGTTTCTGGATACACCCCCGAAGTCGCGAAACGAAACTCTGGCATCTCTGTTGCGACGCATGGGCATCTGTGAAGAACGTGGAAGTGGCATTGACAGAGTTGTATTCCAGACGGAGTTCTACCAGCTTCCGGCACCCTCCTTCGAAGTGACAGGTGAGGCCACACGAGCCGTCCTCTTCGCCCCCCGGCAACTTACTAGGATGGATAAAGCTGACCGGGTGCGTGCCTGTTACCTCCATGCCTGCCTGAAATATGTCAACAAGGAGTATCTGACGAACAGTTCTCTTCGCGAGCGGTTCGGCATCGCACCGAAGAATATCGCAACGGCCTCACGATTCATCAAAGAGGCGGTAGAAATGGGTGAGATTGCCCCCTATGATCCGGAAGCCGCCCCAAAGATGATGAAATACGTTCCTTGGTGGGCGGCATCAAGCGGGAGGGATACTTGATGAGTCTGTGTTCAGGGTGCCTGCATCTAAATGCTAAAGTCCGCAATATCGCGGATAATCAGGATATGTCCGATGTTTTGCCCGGCGTTTCCTTACTTGATGGGTACTTGATCCACAACATGGAGATACGGTCATGACCTCCGACACCAGTGAACGCGGCCTCGAGCGCCTGATCTGCACCGCCCTGACCGGCGCACCCTGCGACGCGCAACAGAGCGGGGGCACGGTAGCCTACCCACCAGCCTCCTACGGCGGTGCCGGGTACATCTGCGGCCGTCCCGGCGACTTCGACCGCGAGTACTGTGTCGACCTCACACAGTTCTCCCTCTTCCTGCGTGCGACGCAACCTGATGTCGCCGAAGCACTCGATCTCGGCAGCGACAACCCCACCCGGCGCAAGTTCCTCGCCAGGCTCCAGGGCGAGATCGCCAGGCGCGGCACCA
>JAENZA010000055.1 GCA_016841485.1 Methanobacteriota archaeon | reverse complement strand
AAGGTCCTGGGAGTCGACGGACGCATCATCCGGGTTTCCGGCCTCGACGCGCTCGACGCCACCCCCGTCCTCGATATCAAACCCTATGTTCCCTCCCTGGATGCCATCCCGGACGCGACCGAACCGTTCCGTGGTGACCGCTAAGGGTGGCCAGACAACATAAGGATAAACATTCATTCTTCCCGCAGTTGTGCTCCCCTGCCCGCTGCGGCAACGGGTAAAGGGGGGCAGGGGCCAAAGGAAGAACAAACGGCCCGGCAGGGCCCGGACAAGCAGCCAATGAACGCATTTCTCCAGGAGACCGCACTCCTCGCTCTCGACCTCCTCATACGCACCATCCCGATGATGGTGGCAGGCGTCTTTGCAGCAGAGCTGATCCTTGCGTTCAATGCGACCGACCGCATCTCACGCCTCTCCCGGCCCCTGACGAGGTTTTCCAACCTCCACCACGAATGCGGCATCTCCTTCATGATGGCGTTCATCTCCCCGAAGGCCGCCAATGCGATGCTGGCGAAGTACCAGCGCGACGGGATGATCACCCACCGCGAGATGGTGATCGCCGCCCTGATGAACTCCTTTCCCAACGTGGTGATGCACTGGCGCTACCTGCTGCCCGTCTACATTCCCCTCCTCGGCCTGACCGGGCTCGTCTACTTTGCCATCCTTGTCGTGGTCGGGATCATCAAGACAGGCATCGTCATGGTCGCCGGCCGCCGCATCCTCCCCCCGCCCGGTGAGAAGGAGGAGGAAGAGAAAGAAGAGATGAACGGAGCAAAGCAGAGGCCCCCCTGGAGGGACGGTGTGCGAAGCGCCATCGCGTCCTCATGGGGCTCGCTTTCCCACATCCTTGCAATCAGCGTCCCCACGATCATCATCGTCGCCGTCCTCATAACGCTCGGGTTTTTTGACATCGTGGCGGATGTGATGCAGGGCTTCGGCGCATGGTTCCCGGTGCCGCCTGCAGGGTTTGCCATCATCGCCGCCCAGTTCGGTTCGTTCATCGCGGGGGCCAGTGTCGCCTCCACGCTCCTTGCCGCAGGGACGCTCACCCCGCAGGAGATCGTGATCACCCTTCTGGTGGGCAACATCCTCACGAGCGTCACTCGCGGCATACGCTTTTACGGGTCCTCCTATGCCGCCATCTTCGGCCCACGGACCGGTGCGGAGATCCAGATTCTCTCCACCGGCCTGCGGGTTGCTATTATGATCGTCGTCGTCGCCGTCCTTGCGTTCCTCGGGTAGTACGAGATGGAGGGATGCCGGACGACCCGCCGGCCCCTCTCCCGCACCTTGATGACCTTGCGGGGAACACCACTCTCCCCGGTGCCCACGGGGATATTCGAAAATGGTTTTGTCCCCTCACTGACCGCAAAGGCCCTCCGCCGGATGCGGCCCCCGCCCCCCTAACGAACGCGACAGATACATTTAGACCAACCAAAGAAATAAATAGCACAATCCAGAAGTTTTTTTGATCGATTTTGAGAGATAGTGCCGGGCAAACCCGCCAGTTCGGACCGGCAGCACAGTCGCTGTTCAGGTCGGGCCTCTGCATTCGCATAGTACTTGCACTCCATGACAGGCCGGTGCCGCTTCCGGAGCTCACCCGACGGATTGCGGGAACCACATCGGGGTCGATACACCGGAGTCTCAAACGCCTCGCCAGCAATGGCCTGGTCGAAGAGGAGGAGGGCATCTACCGGCTCAGCAATGCCGGCATGATCCTCGTGCGCCGGTTGGTCCCCCTCATACGAACATTCCGTGACCCCGCACATCCGGCTGAGTCACCCATGGACCTTTCGCACCGGTATCATGAGTACGAATCCGGGATGAACGCCCTCCTCCTCTCCGGCCATGCAGTGACCATTCTCTGCGCCCTCAGGAAGGAAACGCTTTCCCGGGATGCCCTGAGAGATCTGACCGGCGCCCGCTCGACGACGATGCGGACCCGCATCCGGCTTCTTTCGGAGGCGGGGTACCTCAGGGAGGATGCAAGCGGATTCGCCCTGACACCGCATGGCGAGGAGGTCGCAGAACAGGTGCACATCTTCCTGATGACCATGGCCCTTGTCACCCGGCAGAAGGAGTTCTGGAACGACCATT
The DNA here is from genome assembly GCA_016841485.1 of Methanobacteriota archaeon. Lineage (GTDB taxonomy): Archaea > Halobacteriota > Methanomicrobia > Methanomicrobiales > Methanomicrobiaceae > Methanovulcanius. The sequence goes on along the minus strand of JAENZA010000055.1, from coordinate 6,948 downwards.
ATATTGAGATGCTTCCCGATTCTGCTGTTGATACCTTCTACCTTCTTTTCGATGCAGACGTCGATTTAGATACCCCCGAATCAATTGCAACAACGATCACGAACTACTTCCGACTCGTTGCCACGGCACACCAAATCTACGGAATATCCGAATGGACGGCAACAGAGCTTAGCGAAAAGTATACCAATCGCGTCCTCGCAGGAATAGTCCTTGACCTGATCGTAACGAAAGATATCCTGTGCTCCATGTTTGGAGAGCCCTCTATCGGAATCATCCGTAACTATAATTGTCACCCCAATTTTCGGTTACGGGTAACAAATATCAAATTCTGGTGCGGTATGACCATCGCAGATTCGTTTTTTGCCATTAAATTTTACTCAAAAGACGGGGTGAGCCACACCAATGCACGCCTGAAAGCCTCCGGCTCAGAGGAAGTGATAAAATGGGGGATGGAACTCTTTGAATACTTCAATGCGCGAAGCAAACCACTTGAAGATTACCTGGAAGAATATCCTGACATACTCCCATCCAATGCCGTGCACCCGGATGCTTAGTCCTGACGAACCGTCGAACTGCACCAGATATCAACGCATGATCCAAGGAAAAATGATGCCCCTCATATTACAGCAGGGAAAGAATACGTTAAACATGCGGGGACAGTGTGGATAAGGGGGCCATCGTGGCCCGGGCGTGGACTTTCTGAGAACAGCCGCCTGCCTTTCGGCACCGGCCCAGTCATGCCGGAATTCCCCAAAATTCCTTTTCATACCCGCGGTGAGATCCATCCGTTCACCGCAAATGATGGCAGATTCAGCCGGAAGACCCATTCGCCGGGGGACTTCCGGCGTTCCCATCCACCATTCTCTCATGTGTGCAATCCAACCAGATAATCAGGAAAATGACTCCTGGAAGTGCCACACCACCCATATCCCGATGAAAAATCATTCATAACCACGATATTTATTCGGGACGTATATTTTTACGAACAAAACAAATATATACTAGAAAACGATTCCCCAAATCAGTCATCCCTCACCACAAGGGGCAAATATCATTCCAAAGTTTCATAAAACGAATATGATGTAATTTTTCATCGAATCTGGAGACATATATTCATATGGATGAATGAATCTCCAGTCATCCTGTACACCAACCCTTCATCTGTATCTCACGGACCTCCTCAATATCCGACACCCCTCACACAAAAAAGCCCAGGATGATGCCCCCCGCATACACCGCCATAGCGACATGGAAAAACGGCAGCGCCCGCATTCCCGCCTCCGGCGCTCCGCCGCCCCGGAATATGATGACATTTGCCGCCACGAGCAGCAGAAATCCGGCAACGAGAGCCGCCTGTGCCACCGGTCCGAGCGTTCCGGCGAAGAAGACCGCCATGATGCCGTGCAGGACGGTGCAGACCGCAATCCAGGTGACCGTGCCTCCCACGCCGTAGAGCACCGGGACTGTCTTCATCCCCCGTGCAATGTCGTTTCTCAGGTCGGCGAGATCGTTTGCCGCGAGATGCGCAAGGGCATACGGGTAGAAGAAGAGGAAGTAGAGAAGGGCCGCCCCATCCGGCATCCCGGCGGCGAGATAGCCCGCGACGGGGAAGAGGGCGAAGTCGGTCCGGCCCACCAGCTGGGCAAGAGGAACCGACTGCGACCGTTTCTTCACCTGGTAGAAGACCTCTGCCAGGTAGCTGTATCCCATTATGACGGCAACGAAGAGGGAATGCGGATACGGGAGCGTGAGAATGAAGATAAGGGCCGTAAGGGCGAGGACGGCAAAGAGGGTGAGGGCGTGACGTGCCGGGATGAGGCCTTCGGCAATGGGCCGGGTCCCGAAGACTCGCCAGTACCGGGTCATCCTCCTCTCGACGTCCCTGCTGTCATAGACCCGGTCCACGTAGTCGTTGAGGACCATCCCGGCCTCGAAGCCGAAGAACCCGATCAGTGCGGCGGTGAAGAGATACGGCCAGGAAAACCCGCCATAGGCTGTAAAGGCCAGGACCGTTCCCGAACAGAAGAGGAGGGGCCAGGCAAAGCCGAAGTGCAGCCTGAGGAGATCGATGTATGCCCGCAGTATCCCACCTTTCATACAGGAAGATACGAAGGCTATTTTAGATGACCTTTGCTGTCACACTTCATTCCTCCTGCGATCCTTTATATATCCCGGCGTGCTGAAGAAGGGGTGAGGACATATCATGACACCGGATACCGACACAGCACCCCCCGGGGCACCTTCGGCGGGCATAATCGGGGGAAAGGACGCGGTCGCCATCATCTATCACTCTGAGACGGGCCACACCCGGGCCATCGCCCGCAAGGCCGCGAATCTGATCGGGGCGACACTCATCGAGGTGAAACCGAAATACCCGTACTGCAGAATGGGCAAATATTTCAGGGGAGGAGAGATGGCGGCCCTTGGGATGAAGGAGGCCATCATCCCCGCAGAGATTGACATCTCCCCCTACTCCCTCATCATCGTGGGAACCCCGGTCTGGTCGCAGCACCCGACGCCTGTCATCAACCGGGCGGTCGCTGAACTCCAGGGTGCACGGGAGGGCTGCGAGGCCATCGTCTTTGCCACCTGCTTCCGGTATGCGGGCAAGGCCACCACCCCCGTACAGGAGGCACTCGGCCGGGCGGGCATCCCGGCCCGAAAGTCCTACGTCTTCCCCAATCGGGCCCCGGTCGCTGACTGCGCCGCAGCGCTTGCCGAGGGCGTCGAAGCCCTGCGCATCGAACGAAAGCTCTGAGCACCTGGAAACGACCATGACCGGGAGCATCGCCAGCAGCATCCTTGCCGCCCGCTACCTCCGGGACGGCGAGACCTCCTTTGCCGACGTCTGCCGGAGGGTCGCCGCCGCCCTCGGGCGAAACGATGAGGAAACAGCGACATTCTTTGAGGAAATGCACAGCCTCCGCTTTCTCCCGAACTCCCCTGCCCTGATGAACGCGGGGACCGAAATCGGCCAGCTCGCCGCCTGCTTCACCCTTGCCGTCGGGGACTCCATTCCCGAGATCTTCGATGCCCTGAAGTGGGGGGCGCTGATTCACCAGAGCGGCGGTGGGACGGGCTACAACTTCTCCTCCATCCGACCGAATGCGTCCCCCGTCCGGCTGACGGAAGGAGTCGCCTCCGGCCCGGTCTCCTTCATGCGGATCTTCAACGAAGCGACCGAGGTGATACGCCAGGGCGGCCGGCGCCGGGGGGCAAACATCGGCATCCTCAGCGTCCGTCACCCGGATATCCTGGAGTTCATCCGCTCGAAACAGACGGAGGGCGACCTTGCCAACTTCAACATCTCGGTGATGGCAGACGACGCCTTCATGCAGTGCATCAGCGAAGGACGCAGGGATGAAGTCTGGCTCACCCACCCCTGCACCGGCATGGAGGTGACCGCGGGCGCCATCTGGGACGCACTCGTGTACGGCATCTGGACCAACGGCGAACCCGGCATCCTCTTCCATGACGAGATCAACCGTCACAACCCCACCCCACGTCTGGGAAAAATCGAGGCGACAAATCCCTGCGGTGAAGAACCGCTCCTTCCCTTCGAGAGTTGTGTCCTCGGATCAGTCAATCTCACCCGGTTCGTGAACAACGGAACAATAGATGATAACGCGCTCCGGCGAACCGTCGCCATCGCGGTCCGGTTCCTCGACAGCGTGATCGATGTGAACCGCTACCCCATCCCGGCAATCGACGAGGCGACGAAACGAACGAGAAAGATAGGCATCGGGGTGATGGGGGTGCACGATCTCCTCCTGATGCTCGGCATTCCCTATGATACGGAGGAGGCACGGGCGCTCTGCCGCACCCTTATGGAGACGATTACCGAAACGGCTGTGGAGACATCCCACACCCTCGCCCGGGAAGACGGCGCCTTTCCCGCCTGGAAGGGAAGCATCTGGGAACCACAGACGATGAGAAACGCCGCACTCACCTCCATCGCCCCCACCGGGAGCATCTCCCTTCTGGCGGAATGTTCCGGGGGCATAGAACCGCTTTATTCCTTTGCCTATACGAGAAAAAAGACCGTTAACGCCGAGTTTGAGATGCTCCACCCTCTCTTCGCCCGGGAGCTAGATACGACCGTCCGCAGGCTTTTACCTTCTCCCGAAGAAGCGGACCGCCGTATCCGTGAGGTGATCCACCATGTCCGGGCGACCGGGACGGTGCAGGATATCAGGTGGCTGCCCGCCTCCTTCCGGCGCCTCTACAAAGGGGCGCTCGATATCAGCTGGGAGGACCACATCCGGATGCAGGCGGCCTTCCAGGAGCATGTTCACGCCTCCATATCCAAGACCATCAACATGCCCGAACGGGCGACCCGGGATGATGTCGCCGCCGCCGTCCTCCTCGCCTGGGAGTCCCGGCTCAAAGGAGTGACTATCTACCGAACCAGGAGCCGCCGTGACGTGGTGCTCGCCCTCGGTGAAGGAGAGGAACAGCCGTGGCCCAGTGTCTGCTGCCGTCCGCCGGAGCTCACCCGCTGACCATCGCAGTGATGGCCCTGAATCCGGCACAATCCGTCGTCAGCGATGCATAAAAAAGGTCAGGTTATGGAGGCGACCATTGTCATCGCCTTGCCGTCTGCCGAGATCTCCGTTATCTCGAGGGGGGTGCCCCACTGCTGGATGGTTGCCACATCCTCCCGGACGAACCCGGTGAATTCTATGGCAAGACCATCCTCGCTGAAGTCCCCGGGCAGGTTCAGGGGCAGGTACCGGGTCCCGTCATCGGCGACGATGCCGTAGAATCCGCCTTCAAGGTCGATGTACTGTACCGTGCCTGCACCGCTCACGGTGGGGGGCTCCGGTTCCCCGAGGCAGCCGCAGACACAGGCCGCGGCAACGGTTGCGAAGAGGATGGCAAGGGTAGGGAGGTGATATCCGCTCATCTCAGATCACACGGTATCATAGGCGAACGTTGTGAAAAACCTTTCCTAGACTTCGAAAACATCCAGAGTAATGAAGAAAGGGGGCCTTTCGGCCCTCAGGTGTCCGTTTCCGGAACTCCCCTGCCTTCCCCTACACGGCGACGTAGAAGACCCCGCGTTCCTCGAACCGCTCCGCAACCAGCCCCTCTGCAGCGAGGGCATCGGTATATTTGCGGATCTCGTTCGGGTGCAGGCCACATATTTTAGAAAGGTCCTCGACCGTTGAGGGGCGGCGCCGGATGATCAGGAGGATGGATTCCTTGGTGTCCTGCGAGAAGGAGGGGATGTCCGTCCGGGTGGTGGGGCTTCTTACGATCTCCGTTGCAGGGTAGCCGAGCCGGTCCCGGAACCGGGTCATCTCCGCCTCCGTGGGCGCACGGACCCACTCGGCGATGCCGGGGCGGTCGAGGCCGTTGAGCTGGACCAGGTCCGGGGCAATCCGCCGGACTGCATCTGCAAGAAGGGCAAGCTCCTCATCCGTGTCATTGACGCCCGGGATCACGAAGATCTCGAGCCATACCTCTCCCGGATGCTCTTGTTTCAGCGCCACCAGCCCGTCGATGATCTCTGTAGCAGAGAGCGATACGCAGGGCCGGTCGATCCGTTTGAAGACCCGTTCGGAGGCCGCGTCGAGGGAGGGAATGACCACGTGGATGTCCGCGACCTCGCAGCGTATCAGCGGGTCCGTAAAGAGGCTCCCGTTCGTCAGAAGCGCCATCCGGTATTCGGGATATTTCTGCCGGATATGACGGGCGATTGCTCCCAGGCCCGTATGGAGTGTCGGCTCCCCAGAGCCTGCGAACGTGATGAAATCGAGGTTCGGGCGGGTCTCCAGGTAGCCGTCCAGCTCACGGATGATAGTCGCCGTCGGGAAGTACTCCTTTCGCTCTGTCGTGAGGTCCGTCGTCTTCCCGCATTCGCAGTAGACGCAGTTGTAGCTGCATGTCTTGAGGGGGACCAGGTCGATTCCCAGGGAGACGCCGAGCCGCCGGGAAGGGACCGGACCGAAGAGATACGAAAATCCCATGTCGGATAGACATAGCGGGTGCATCCGCATTAATCTCTCCTATGAGACAATGCCGAAATACCCGTTCCCTGTATCGGCGAAGAACAGCAGGAATTTTTCAGTCGTTGCCTTTCCGGCCGGTTCCTGCCCGGCAGAAGGCAGCAAACGCCCCGGTGATATCCGCGGGAGCGTCTCCTGAATCCAGGAAGTCCACGAAGAGCCGTATCTGGCGTATCGACTCTTCGGAGAGCTCATGCTCCATCAGGCAGGCGTCCCCGTCCGCCACAGTTTCGGAGACGCCAAGCAGGAGAAAAAGGCGTTTGAGGGTGTCGTGCCGGAACTTGATCACCTCGGCGACCGCCCGGCCCTTTTCGGTCAGGGTCACTCCCTCATATTTCCGGTAGTCGACCAGGTGCATGGCATCAAGCTTGCGAAACATCTCCACGACACTCGAGGGGCTGACCTCAAGGAGCCCTGCCACATCCTTCGTCCTTGCATAGCCCTTCTCAAGAATAACGTTCAAAATAGCCTCGAGATAATCTTCCGCCTTCCTGCTGAGGGAATACACAGATTCATATGCACCATAATTTCCAAAAAGGATTTGCTTTCCGGTGAGGGCCTCCGGGGGAGAGGACAGGATGGTCCTGTCTCAGGGGAACCTGACAACCGGAAGGATGGGGTGGGACGGCTGCTGCTGTTATGCCTCGTGCCTTCCGGTGCTCCTGTAGATCCACAGGACTCCCAGAGTGAAGGGAAGGATGACGATGGCGGGAGTATAGGGCGGTGCGAACCCGGCGATAAAGCCGGTGAGGGTGTTTACAAACGCAGGCGAGGAGGCATCAGCCGGAATAGCCGCGCAGAGCATCGCAAAGAGGTCCGTTCCGGCGATCACCCAGACCAGGATGCCCCCGACCGTCACCTATGCCGCCTGGTGCAGCGAGGTGGCGGCGTGAGCGGCACCGCTGAGGAGGAGGAGACCGCCGCAGGCCATCACCAC
>JAENZA010000268.1 GCA_016841485.1 Methanobacteriota archaeon | reverse complement strand
GGTGGAGGCCCCGTAGAGGATGAGGCGGTTGCCGGGCTTTTTGACCCGTGCGGTGAGGTAGCTGTCGGGGTCGACGACGCCGACGCAGACGACGTTTACCAGGGGGTTGCCGCTGTAGGCCTCGTCGAAGACGAGTTCGCCGCGGACGACGGGAACGCCGATGCAGTTGCCGTAGTCGCCGATGCCCTGGACGACGTGTTCGAAGAGGTAGCGGTTCTTCTCGTCGGTCAGCGGCCCGAAGTACAGGGGGTCCATCAGGGCGATGGGGCGTGCCCCCATCGAGATGATGTCACGGACGATGCCGCCCACCCCGGTCGCCGCACCGTCATACGGGTCCACGTAGGAGGGGTGGTTGTGCGACTCCATCCCGATGGCAATCGCGCAATCATCGGAGTAGCGGACGATGGCGGCATCGTCCCCGGGTCCGAGGAGCACGTTTTCCCCGGTCGTGGGGAGGGTCTTCAAGAGTGCCTTCGTGGAGCGGTAACTGCAGTGTTCACTCCAGAGGTTGTCAAAACAGGCGATTTCGAGGTCGGTGAGGGTGCGCCCCAGCTGACCCTCGAGATAGGCAAGATCCCCGGCAGATACCATGGTGCAGAATGGTTGGTAGCGTGCACTAATAAGAGTGCGCATCAGGCGGGTGGTTTATAAACTGGCCCGCGGCCGGTCCTTCAAAAGCACTATTAAGAGCGTGCAGAACCAATGGTACACGCATGACCGACCCGTACGAAGCGTTGCTGGACAAGGCATATGAAAATATTACGGAGACCTCGGGCGATGAGGGGCGGTTCACCGTCCCCCGGGCCAGGGTCTTCCTTGAAGGGAAAACCACCGTCCTGGAGAATTTCGGGGACATCGCCTCGGTGCTCCGCCGTGATGTGGACCACTTCATGAAGTTTCTCCTGGGCGAGCTCGGAACCTCCGGAAAGATCGACGGCAACCGTGCTGTCTTCAACGGCAAATTCGAGATCGAACAGATACGCGCCCTGGTGGAGAAGTACACCCAGGACTATGTGATCTGTTCCGAGTGCGGCAAGCCGGACACCAAGCTGGTCAAGGACGGGCGGATTACGCTGCTCCGGTGCGACGCCTGCGGCAGCCACCGGCCGATCCGCAAACGCCGGGTCAGAACCG
>JAENZA010000054.1 GCA_016841485.1 Methanobacteriota archaeon | reverse complement strand
TGGCGGTCGTCGGGATGACCGGGACACCCAGCAGACGCTGGAGCTCGGCAGTATCGACCATGATCTGCTTCTCGTGGGCGGCATCGATCATATTGACCGCAAGAATACAGGGCATGCCCCGCTCCATCACCTCGAGGGCGAGATAGAGGCCCCGTTCGATCCTCGTCGCATCGAGGACGATCATCACCGTTGCGTCCGGGTGGTGCCGAAGCATCCGTACCGCGACCTCCTCCGCCGCATCCCGCGGTTCGAGGGAGTACGTGCCGGGCACATCGATGATCACATAGGTCCGGTTCCCCTCGATGAGAGTCCCTTTCGTAAAATCAACCGTCGTTCCCGGATAGTTCGAGACCACGGCGTTTGCCCCCGTCATCCGGTTGAAAAGAGCGCTCTTTCCCACGTTCGGGTTGCCGACCATAAGCACGGTCGTCACGTCCTCCACTCCGGCCGTCATTGCTGCATCATGCCTCCGGCGGGGTGACGATTACGTCCACCCGCTCTGCGGTCCCGACGCCCATGGCAATCTCCACCTCGCCGGAGAGGACGACCACCGGCCCCTTTGCCGGCTGCTTCGTGACCATTTTTACGGCCTTGCCGGCCCGGAGCCCCAGGCACATCAGGTCATGGACAGGGCCGTGGATGGCATCGATGATGCCCGTTTCACCCGATGCGAGATCACAGAGCCGTTTCTTCATGGTTCCATCCTCCTGACCCGGACTTTGGCGGCGATCCCCCGTCCGAGGGCAAGCGTCCCCCCCTGCACGCCGATGACCACTGGTCCGTGTGATGAGGAGACCACCGTGAGAACGGACCCCTCGGCAATGCCACGCAGGGCAAGGTTCTGCCGGGTGCCGTGGCCCCCTTCCACTGCCGTGACACAGACACGGCTCCCCGGTGCAACAGTATTCAGGAACATATGATAGTCATCTATCATGTCTGCCGTTCGGTCGGTATGAAGCCATTCCTAAACAATTTCGGCTTTGTTGGAAAAATAAAGGAAATTTCGGATTTTTCAGAGAGAACCGAAACTTTCCCGGATGGGGGAGAGCCCACCCCTGCGAAGAGGCACCGTCCGGACACCCGTACCGGGTTGGCATCCGTCGAACAGAGAACGGAGCGGACGACGTTACTTCTCGTCCGGGATGGCCGTTCTCATCACGCGGAAGGCACCCCCGAGGATGCCCGTCTTGCCGACGAGCCCGGCGATCGAAATGGCGTCGCGGACTTGCTCACGGGTGGCGCCCTCCTTCATGGCGGCGCCGATGTGGACCTTCAGGCACCCGTCCGCCCCGGTGGCCGCGGAGGCCGCGACGGCAATCAGTTCAGCAGTTACCCGGTCCATGCTTTCTGGGTTGAAGGTGTACAGGTCACCAAGCCCGTTGAAGGCGAACGAGTCGGAGCGTTCACGAAGAATGGGCAGGATAAACGGGACGACACCAAGCGTCTCTTCAAACTGTTCAAAGAGGCCGTCGCAGATCTCTTCCCTGTCCTCGAGGAATGCCTCAATTTTTTTACTGGTCTCTGGATTCATGGAATACTACCATGTCTGTCTTCATTGCCCCTAAAGAACACGCTTTATTGCACAAATCCGACAGTGGTGCAACCCCCTTCACCGGAGAGGGGCCGGCCGGCACAATGGTTTTATCGGCGGCGTGCCAATGCGGGGTGAACACCACCGAAAAGAGAAGCCATGCCGTATACCACGACCGACGAACTCCCGAAGCGTGTCCGGGAACACCTCTCCGTCCATGCACTGGAGATCTACCGTGCCGCCTTCAACAACGCCTGGGACCAGTACCAGGACCCATCAAGACGCCGTGGTGACGAGAGCCGCGAAGAGACCGCCCACCGGGTCGCCTGGGCGGCGGTGAAACAGAAGTACCGCAAGGACGAAGCAACCGGCAGGTGGGTGGAATAGAATAAGTAGAAAAAGCCGACTCACCCGCACCCCGGACGGCACGTATACCGGCAGACTGCCGGAATGGTGATGCCCTTAGATGTCTTTCGTGAAGACGTCAGCGCCCCACTTCTTCAGGTGTGCCCGAAGCCAGCGCTGGGCCTCGCCGCCGTCGGGAAACCCGTCCCGAAAGAGGATCTTCTCGTACTCTCCTTCGGCACGGATGTATAAACCGTAGACTCCCCAGATACCCTGCACCTCCTCGGTCCCGAACGTGGAGAACTGGTGCAGATTGAAAAATATCTCATTGTGACCGTCGGGGGAGAGGCCGATAAATACCGGTTTCATAGCCCTCTATTGACGCGGATCACATATACGGATATGGAGGGAAATGGGATGCCGGCAATCTCTGCGGCCTTCGGTGGCCAACACCTCCGCCCCCCCGGATGCACGGCTGACGCCGTGATACTTTTATCTAGAGGTGGGGGCGTATAGACGTCATCCGAACTGACGGAGAAGAAGACGATGAATGTGCATATTGACCGTGAAGAATGCACCGGGTGCGCCCAGTGCTGGGAAGAATGCCCCGACATATTTGAAGAAGGCCCCGATGACAACCTGAGCCGTATCGTCAAAAAATACCGGACCGATGATGACGGTGCTGAGGGTGACATCCCCGCCGACCTCGCCGAGTGTGCCCGGGACGCCGCCGACTCGTGTCCCGCCGAGGTCATCAGCGTCGATTAAGGGCGGTGCAGAACAAAAGAGAGAACCGGCCTGTTATTCTCCTTTTTCCAGGTACCTGAGGTACACCTCGTACAGGGCGTCCGCGTAGGCCGCTTCCTTTTTTGTCGGCACATAGTTGAGGGCCTTTACCCGGACGAGGAGCGCCTCTTTCACCTGCGCCTCACTCATGGGCCCCAGGTCCGCAACCTCTTTGAGGATGAACGGCAGCTGGTTGATGCCCACCTCTTTCCCGTCCACCGGAATGATGCGCACATCGCTTCCCTTCGGGACCATCCCGCCGCATACGGTGCAGTAGTCCCCGTCTTTCCCGTCCGTCATCCCTGCTCCTCAGGCCCGGATCATCGTCAGCATCATCTTGAACCTCGTTACCGCCGAGAGGGCATGCGGGGCGTTTGCGGGAAAGATGATGGTATCCCCTTCCCTCATCGTATGCGTCTTCCCGGAAAGCCAGATCTCGCACTCACCCTCGAGAATGGTGACGAGGGCATCGTAGGGGGCGGTGTGCTCGCTCAGGCCCTCGTCCTCGTCGAAGGAGAAGAGGGTGACCGTCCCGACCGGTTTGTTGATCAGCATCCTGCTTGCAACCGTTCCGTCCTGGTATGCGACCAGGTCCTTCAGGCTAAGGGCGGTGCCTTTGAGATCATTGCGTTTCTCTTCAGTCATGGATTATTCTCCGTGTGATGCAACCCAGCACCGGCAGAGGCGGGGGCATAGGGGGAGAGGGAAGGCAGATTTCGGGGGGAGTACAGGGCCCGGATATGCCGGCATCGCAGCCGGATATCCGGTCAGATCCCACGGGTTATTCTTCTGCCGGGGATGCTTCCTCGCCCGCCGGGTCGACGATCTCTGCGCCCCATTCCACCAGTTTTGCATCCAGCCACTCGCGGCCCTCGTCTTTTGAGGAGAACCCCTCACGGAGGACGACATTCTCGTAATTGCCCCCGTTGTAGAGGGTCCCGTAGACGCTGGCACCGGCGCCCTCCTCCATGATGACCATAAATGAGGTGATCTGGCTGAGGTTGAACAGGGCTTCATGGTCCCCGGGGAGTGGTATTCTGATATAGACCGGTTTCATGAAAGTGTGTAGGTGGACACTCTATATCAATTTGTACATCTGCATAGGTTCACCCTGAAACAGGTGAATCTCCGAAATACTCTCACAACAATTTCGTCTCCGCCGTCGGCCGGGGCACCTTCACGACGAGCACCCGGAAGACGGCGTCGGTCTCGTTTCTCCAGAGATGCGGGATGGCGGCCGGGCTGTCGACAAGGCGGTCAGGACCCACCTCCTCCTCTTCATCGCCAATCCGGACAATGCCGGTGCCTTCCAGCACATAGAAGAAGACATCGACCGGGGTCTTGTGCAGCTTCAGTGACTCGCCCGGCTGTAAGGTGATGTGCACCGCCACCGCATTCACGGTATCATAGATCTTCCTTGCGTCCACCCCGTGCGGGTTCGGGCCGGACGGCACCTCTGCAATATCGACGATCTTCATGGCATCACATGGGGGCACCTCTCATATCAATCTGTAGGTATCCCGGAAGAAACCCGAATCGGAGAGGAACGAAGGGATGACAGCCTCGAAGCGGGAATTGATTCTTCTGCCGCCGGCAGGAGCCGCCGGGGAGGCATTGCCCGTATGCAGCTCCCTGATCAGCATGCAAAGATACCATCCGGCAGCGAAAAACCCCTCCCATCGCCTCATTTGTTTCAAATGGTGCGGCATATGAAGGAGTTATAACGGATGAGGACAACTATCAGTCCGGAGAGACCGGTACGCAGTCCCTTCCGGTCAGGAACGAGAGGTAATTACATGACATCAAGATGGACCAGCATCACAGCCCTCCTTGTCATCCTCCTGCTCATCACCGTACCGGCGGCCGCAGCCGCTGACGGGGTACTGAGCATGACGATCCAGGCGGGAAAGAACACCCCCGCACCAGACGGGGACGGAACAGGAGCACAGCAGCCGCCGGCCCAGGCGCCCGGGGTGCAGAACCAGTCGCAGGCGGGCATCCTGCAGCAGACACAAACACAGGACAAGGCCCGGACCTGTCAGCCGGGGACCGCCTGCAACGCCTCACAGCTGCGCCACATGATTACCGAGCGGGAAGAGCTGATCAATGCCGGTGCGGACCAGCAGGTCCGTGAGACAAATGCCCTCCGTCTCGCGGTCCACGCCTTCACCGTCGGAGCACCGCTCTTGGGGAACAGCAGCGGGGCGATGCGCGGCATCGTCGGGCAGTTGAACGCATCGGCCCAGGCGACCCTTCGTGCCGAGGAGCAGATACAGAACCGGAATGTCATCATGCGAACACTCTTCGGCGGCGACGCCGGAGCAGCGGCTGTAATCCAACAGGAGATTGCCGCCAACCAGGAACGCATCACGGAGATGAACCGGCTCATCAGCGAATGTGGTGACTGCGACCCCGAGACCCGCCAAATACTCATGGAACAGGTCGCACTCGTCGAACAGGAACAGCAGCGCCTCCGAGAGCTTGCCCAGCAGGAGCAGGCGGATACCGGCCTTTTTGGCAGGATCTTCAGATAATTCCCATTTTTGGCGGCGACCCGCAGACCCGCACCCTGTATCTTCCGGTACTAACCGGATTTTTTTATTTCCGGGATCTACGGGTTTCTTCTCGCGAAAGAAGGGGGTGCCCACATATCCGGAAATGCATACAACAATTGGTTAGCAGAGAAATGTGCGATATTCTCCCTCAAAACGGAGAAGGAATAAAATAAATCAGATTTACTTAACCGAATTATGAATCAAAACTGTTTAATTCTTATCCGCTGAATTTTACCCATATGAGTAAAAAACTGATGGGTATTGCGGCACTCTGTGTCGTACTCCTCGCTGCCTGCATGATCTGCGGGTGCACGGGAGAGGCAACGACAGGGACGCCGGCGGCCGAAGCTCCTGCCGCATCCGAAGAGTCCCTCGTCGTCTTCTGCGGTGCGGGCCTCCGTGAACCTATGGACGAGATTGCCCAGGTCTACCAGGACCGTACGGGAACCGGGATCCGGTACACCTACGGCGGATCCGCACAGTTGCTCTCGCAGATTGAACTCCTGCAGGAGGGCGACGCCTACATGCCGGGAGCCAAGTCGTACATTGACTCTGCCGAATCAAAGGGATTCATCGCCGGCAGCTCCCCGTGCATCTACCACGTGCTGGCGATTGCCGTTGGCCCCGGCAACCCGAAAAACATTACCACCCTTGAGGACCTGACGAAAGACGGCGTCCGCGTCGCCATCGGTGAACCGACCGGCCCTGCAGTCGGCAAGGCAGCCAAGAAGATGCTGGAGACAGCCGGATACTGGGAAGATATCCAGGACAACATCGTCGTGAAATCCGGTACGGTGAATGAACTGCTCGTCTACACGAGCATGGACCAGGCAGACGCCGCCATCATCTGGGAGGACCTCCTCGACAACTCCGACCTTGAACAGGTCGATATCCCCATCGAAGAGGGGTTCATCAAGGTCGTCCCGATCGGCACCCTGACCTTCTCGGAGAATCCTGACGAGGCCCAGGCATTCGCCGACTTCGTCGCATCAGACGAAGGGCTTGCCATCTTCGAAAAACACGGATTTGAGATCTACCCCAGTGCAAAGTACGGGGATGCCTGAATTCCGTCACCCCACATTTTCTTTTTTATTATACGGACGAATTCAATGAACAATACCAGAACCATGACGGATAATGAGATCAGGGAGATGCAAATCACCTACACGCCAATCGGGATCATTCACTCCGGGCACACCCGACAGGAGGATACCCCTATCCAGGGAATCTTCAATCCGGCACCGGGAACCATCGAGATATTCGAGGAGTATGCAGAGGGGCTCAGTGACATTGAGTCGTTCTCCCACCTCATCCTCCTTTACCACTTCCACCGGGCAACCGGTGACGACCTCATTCAGGCACCCTTCCTTGACGGGGAGAAGGCACGCGGCATATTCTCCATCCGCCACTTCAACCGCCCGAACCCCATCGGCCTCTCCATCGTCGACCTGAAGGCCGTCAGGGGCAACATACTCGAGATCAGCGGGTGCGACATCCTCGACGGCACGCCCCTGCTTGATGTCAAGCCCTACGTCTACCTGTTTGACCACCGCGACGACGTGACGAGCGGATGGGTCGACGGCACCCATGTCGATGACATCAGGGAATGGAACGCAACTCCTAAACAGCTCCGGGACCGCCGGAGGACCAACCTGTGAAGGGTGATCTGCGGCGAAACGGGGTAAAAGTGGCAACCATTGCCATCGCCCTCGTCATCACCGCATTCATCATCTCGCTGCTTCTGCTCGTTATCACACGCCCCGACCCGCAGGCGGTCATTGAGTCGCTGCTCTCGCCAGAGATCCGGTTCGCCATCTACCTCAGCCTGGTCACCTCGGTGATCTCAACCCTCCTCTGTATCGCTGTCGCGGTGCCGGCGGCCTATGCCCTTGCCCGCTACACCTTCTTCGGCAAGAGCTTTGTCAGCATGGTCCTCGACCTGCCGCTCGCCCTCCCGCCGCTCGTCGCCGGTGTGGCACTCCTGCTCTTCTTCGGGACCACGGCGTTCGGCGACGCCCTCGCCTCCATCGGCCTGGTCTTCGTCTTTACCCCGCTCGGGATCATCATCGCCCAGTTCTTCGTGAACCTCCCCTTCATGCTGCGGATCATGCGGTCCACGTTTACCGACATCTCCCCGCGGTACGAGTACGTCGCCTGCACCCTTGGGTGCACCAACCTGCAGGCCATACGCAGGGTGACACTCCCCATGGCGGGAAGCGGCTTTCTTGCGGGCGCCGTGATTACCTGGGCGAAGGGTATCGGCGAGTTCGGTGCGGCACTGATGATCGCAGGGGCAACCCGGATGAAGACCGAGACGCTTCCCATCTCCCTCTTTCTCAACATGTCCTGCGGCGAACTCGAACTCGCCCTCTCGGCGGCGATCATCCTGATCGTCATATCCGTCGTGTCGCTCTATATCTTCGAGCTCTATGGAGGCTCGGCAAAATTCTAACAGGAGGGAAACGTGATGCTGTCAATAACAAACATCTCAAAGGACATGGGAGAATTCCTCCTTGATGACGTCTCCCTGGACATCGCCGAAGGCGAGTACTTCGTCATCATCGGCCCCACGGGTGCGGGCAAGACCATTCTCCTCGAGACTATCGCGGGCATCTACCCGCCGGATGCGGGGAGCATCAGCATCGAAAGCCGGGACGTCACCTTCGTCCCCCCGCGGGAACGCAACGTGACGATGGTGTACCAGGACTACATGCTCTTCCCCCACCTGACGGTGGAACAGAACATAGGGTTCGGCCTCGAATATCGCAAAATTGCGCCGGAGGAGCGTAAGAGCAGGGTTGGCGAGGTCGCAGCAATCTTCGGGATCGAACATCTTCTCCACCGGTACCCCGAGACCCTCTCGGGCGGGGAGCAGCAGCGGGCCGCCATCTCGCGGGCCATCGTACTCGAGCCTGCGGTCCTCCTGCTCGATGAACCCCTCAGCGCCCTCGACGGCCAGACCCGTGAACGACTCCGGCATGAACTCAGGAAACTCCACGCGAGGTACAGGACGACGATCATCCACATCACCCACAATTTCGACGAGGTCTTCTCCCTCGCGTCCCGTGTCGCGGTGATGAACAAGGGACAAATCGTCCAGACCGGCACCCCGGAGGAGGTCTTCCGCCATCCCGAGTCCTCCTTTGTCGCGGGATTTGTCGGGGTCAGAAACATCTTCTCCGGCACCTGCACCACCGAAGAGGGGCTCAGCCGCGTCAGCATCGCGCGGCCCGACGGAACCGAGGCAGTCGTCTGGTCACTCACCCCCCATCCGGGAGGTGAGGCGACCTTCACCGTCCGTCCCGAAGACATCATGATCGGGCGTGAAGCCTGCTCGACCTCTGCCCGCAACTCCTTTGCAGGGACCATCAGCGATGTCGTGGATAACGGCATGGTGGTCGCGGTGCACGTCGACTGTGGCCTTCCGTTCATCGCCTATGTCAGCCGGCAGGGATGGGCAGCGGTCGGCGCCGCGGTCGGCGAGACCATCCACCTCACCTTTATGGCAGACGCGGTGCACGTCTTCTGACGCGTTCCTCTTGCCCACCAATTTTTGGAAATCTTTCCATTATCGCTAATTCCCCGAAACACGACCTTTTTCCCAGGATAGCGGAAGAAGACGACAGTTTACACTCCTCCTTCCCGCTTTTCTTCTGCCCGCTCCCCAGATGAGGCCATGCCGTCAAGGGCCGTACCGACGGCCCCGACAACCCGCTCCCGTGCGCCGCCGACGGCATGGATACCGGCGACATGGTCCATCCCCCCGAAGCGGACCGTAGCTGCAAGCGGGTACCCCGCAAGGGAGAAGAAGGCCTCGGCGACGGGCAGGATGGCGGCGAAGTTCTCGTCTCCCACCCGCCCGGCGACGCTGAAGAAGAGCCCGCT
>JAENZA010000267.1 GCA_016841485.1 Methanobacteriota archaeon | reverse complement strand
GGACAGGGATCCGGAAAGTCTTCATCGAGAACTACCGCTTCTCGGACGATCTCGATTTCACCCTGCTGGAGCCGTACAAAAAGGAGGCGCTGCAGGAAGTGAAGGTGGCTATCGGCCTCCGGCTCAAGACCGCCCGGGAGGAGGGGCGGGAGATCCCGGAGCCGGGCGGTCGGGAGCACCTGCGGGAGATTCTTGCGGGGAAAGGCGTCGCCCGCGAGCAGACGGCGTGATTTAAAAACGATTTTCAGCTCTTCACCCCCTCACTTTCTCCATTTAATGCCCGAATGCCTTTTGCTGTAAGTGGGGATGAGTTTCAGGTAATCAAGCGCTTCTTCCTCGGAAGATACGCCATAAACCCTATCACCCGGAATATCCGGGTAGCGGATACGTGAATCAATGCGTTGATCGGCTATTGTCCCACTCCAGCCCTCCACCCGGTACCCGAGAACAAGCCTCCCGTGTGCCCAGGCCATTGCAACTTCGGAGAGCGTGCCCGACCCACCGCCGATGGCAATGACCGCATCCGAGTTGGAGATGATGACATTTCGCGCAACGTCAAGCCCTGTCGCGATGCAGATATCTGCGTAATGGTTTGCTTCACAGGGATCGTTGCCGGGAAGGATGGCGAGAACATCCCCGTCCCGGTGCTCCGGAGACCGCCGGGCTCCCCGGGATACGGCCTCCATCACACCGCCAAGACCTCCCGTCACGAGCCGGTACCGCTCAGTTATCAGGGCATATCCGAGCCGTTCCGCAAGACTGTATTTCTCGGAGTGCTCGTCCAGCCGGGCATCGCCGATCACCGCGACGAGCGGGCGCCGGGTAACGGAAGCATCGCCAGAAGAGGGATACGTCATTCCTCCTTCACCTCCCGGCACTCCCGGGGTAACAAAGACGGCTTGCTCACGATCTCGTGGATCAGGTCCTCGCGCATCGCTCGCGTCCGTTCGTCTTTGCTCCCCGTCGGTTCGTAAAAGTAGAGCGGTTCGGTGATATGCACCGGCTTGCGGGCCATCTCCACCATCGGCAGCATGAAAGCCCAGTCTTCCGCAAAGGGAATCCATTCTCCGCCAACCTTCAGGTAGTTCCCGGGAAGTGCGTCATACAGGTGCTTTTTGAACGATCGGAGGTGCTGCCAGACGT
>JAENZA010000266.1 GCA_016841485.1 Methanobacteriota archaeon | reverse complement strand
CCCGGCGTATGGATCACGTTGAGCCCTTCGACGTCGTCACCGTCCCTGAGGGTCCGGGCAATCCTGAGCGGCGGGGCCCGATCGCCGAACATCATCGCAAGGGTCCGTTCATCGGCCCCGAGGCCTGCGGCGTCGACCTCGTGCATGCAGAGCTCTGCATCACACATATGGGCGATCTCGTGGGCATGGGCGATGTGATCGAAGTGGCAGTGGGTCAGCACAATCCACTCGATCTCATCACGGTACTCGGCAACCTGCATCGGCGTCACCCCTGCGTCGACGAGCACGTTTCCCCGGAGATAGGCATTTGCCCAGTAGCCGTCTCCCGGAATCCATCTGACCTGCATGCAGGATAATAAGGTTATACCACCAAATGTCAGTTATGCAGACCCTGATACGGGAGTGCCTGAACACGGTGCCGCCGGAGATCGAGAAACTGGCGCACGCAGGGGGCATGGATTCCCGAAAAATGGCCAAACAGATTGCGCGGGGGAGGATTGTCGTACCGGCAAACCCACGACGGGAACACCGTCTCTGCGCCATCGGTGAGGGGTGCCGGGTCAAGGTGAATGTCAATGTCGGCACCTCCGGTATTCGCTGTGATCCGGAGATGGAGGTAGAAAAGGCCCGCGCCGCGGTGGAGAACGGTGCCGATGCCCTCATGGACCTCTCGACGGGAGGGGACCTTGCGGCTATGCGTGACCGCATCCTCGCATTCGATGTTCCGGTGGGAACCGTCCCCATCTACGATGCCGTCCGGCGGGCGGGAAGTGCGGTGGACGTGGACGCCGACCTCCTCTTTGCGACCATCCGCGATCACTGCCGGCAGGGCGTCGACTTTCTGACCCTGCACTGCGGGGTCAACCTTGACACCCTTGACTCCCTGCGGCAGGACCCGAGAGTGATGGGCGTCGTCTCCCGCGGAGGGGCGTTTCATACCGTCAATATGGCAGAGACGGGGGAGGAGAACCCGCTCTACGCGGAGTTTGACTATCTCCTTGAGATCCTGGTGGACGAGGATGTCTGTATCTCCCTTGGCGACGGCATGCGCCCCGGGGCGGTCGTCGACGCCACGCGGCAGGCAAAGACGGTGGAGTACCTGAACCTCGGCCGGCTCGCGGCCCGTGCCCAGGAGAAAGGCGTC
>JAENZA010000265.1 GCA_016841485.1 Methanobacteriota archaeon | reverse complement strand
CTTGCCCGGCGGCCGGGTTGTTGTACTCGTCAAACAGGGTGTAGGTAAACGAGACTACCTTATCCCCGTCGGCCGGGACCGAGGCACTGAGGGGATCAACCACCTGCGTGATCTTGACAACCGGTCCCGCCACGCCGGCGATGGAGATATACTCACCCCTTACCGGCTTCGGCGGCTGGATCCAGACAAGGTTCTCCCCGGCCACCGTATCGACCCGGAGCGCTGCGGTGGCGTTCCCTTCAGCGTCCACCGACACCAGGATCTCATCCGTGCCATCAACGAACACCGCGCCTCCCGTGGGCGAGCCCACCATGAAGTTCACGGTCTCAGTTACGTTCCGGTTATCCACCACGTTCCCATACCGGTCCACCATCCTGACGACAATCACCGTCTCCCCCCCGGCGGTCACATCCGACTCGTACCAGATATCGGCAATAATGTATGGGGCCGCGTGGTCAACCCGGCAGACCGTAGCGTTGCTTATCTCCTGGCCCTGGGAGGAGACCCGTGCCGTGATCGGCACATCCCCGCTGCACGTCCCGGGGGTGAAGACCGACGTCGCATTTCCCTTACCATCCGTCACCGCCTGGGCAGGCGAAATACTGCCATATGCGCTATCCACTGCAAAATCGACGGCAACCCCCGGGACCGGGGTATCGCTATCAGGGGTATTATTCAGCACCTGCACCGTGACGGTCGCGGCGCCCCCACTCCCCGCCGTCAACCAGGGAGTATTCGTGTTGATTGTAATTGTATCAGGTATCAGCGCACCTGCAGGGGCCGCCAGCAGAAGCAGCCCGAGGGCCAGGCACGCATATGTCCATCCATTCATGCGTCACCGTATCTGTTCCTGACACATCATCCCATATAAAGGTTTTCAATACGATAGGCAACCCAGACGGCTCCTTTTTCGGATCGAACCATAATGTCCACGCAAAACGAACAGATTCCCGACAGGGAGGCTGTCTGGGCGAAAAAAATATTCACGGACCCCCATCCGAAAAATGTCCTTTCTATCGGGGTGAACTCCGTCGTTGGACCCCGGGAAAATTGTGCTACCCGGGGCCGGGACTCCGGAAAAAAGCGATCCGGGGAGCCTTACAGGCTGTCCCGGCCGCGTGACTTGCCCTTATTCTGCCCGGCCCGGCGGCGCCGCA
>JAENZA010000264.1 GCA_016841485.1 Methanobacteriota archaeon | reverse complement strand
CTAGGGTATAGATAGAAGTTTCCTTCTCGCAATCATAAATATTGCGTATTTTGCACGTTGACGGATAACCCGTCCGGGACGTTTTCAGCCTTAATCGTGCCATTGCTCTGGCCTGGGTGCGATTTATCCGGACTGCCGATCTAGCAGCGGTGCCCGGTATTTATCTTGTCGTATGCCGGATACACTGCAAGCGTGGCGAAAGGATGAAATATTTTGATGCGTATGGATGATTTATGAATTTCAGGTTGCTATCTGCTCTGATTGTGCTGCTGGTTGCATTTTCACTCTGCGCCGCATGCACGGGCTCCGGCGGCGACGCCGGACCATCTCCGACGGAAACTCCGGTGGTCACGGCGACACCTGCGCCCACGGCGCCGGTCTCGCTGACACCCGGCCCGACGCAGACGATGCCGCCGGGAAAGGAGGTTGAGTTCCAGCTTACGGGCGGATACCCCTCACGGGTTACGAACGACCTGTACATCGCGTTCAGTGGCGGTAAAGGCCAGGAATTCGTAACGAGCATCGACGTACGCGTGACCAAATCGACCGGGGAGGTCGTCACCGAAACCATGCAGCCGATCCGCGGCGACGAACTCATCATTCATAATGCAAAAGGGGAGAACCGGGTTGAGATAACCGTCGCTCTCGTCACGGGTGGCTCCTACAAAATTAAAGACCAGATTGTAGAAGTCCCCTGATCCTCACGATCTTTTTTTGACCGGCCGGTTCAAAGTGCGGCCAATTGGGCAACCGGGAGGCTTTCAATCCGCCTTCTCATCGATCAACGGGGCGATCGGGCAGGGTGCTCCCGCCTCACTCTCTCTCCACCCTCCACCGTATGAGCAGGCCGTCATCGAGTCGAACGGCCTCGATGAGCGCGAGCCGCGCAAAATCCTCCGAGAGGAGGAAGCCGGTGCCATCCGCCGGCGTGGGGGCGTCCTTCCCGCCGATGACGATGTTGCCGACGAACGTCTGGAGTTCGTCGACGAGCCCTTGCTCGAAGAGCGCCCAGATCAGGGTTCCGCCTCCCTCGACCATCAGGCGCCGGACACCCTGCCGGTGCAGCTCCTCAAGCAGGGTCGAAAGATCAACGGTCTCGTCGCCGCCGACGACGACGGCGGCATGCTGCCGGAGGGCCTCCACTGTTCCGGGGGGCGCCTCGCG
>JAENZA010000263.1 GCA_016841485.1 Methanobacteriota archaeon | reverse complement strand
GAAAAGTCGTACATCATCAATTCCTTCATGGAGGAGGCGATCGCCTCCAGCATTCTCGAAGGAGCGGTAACCACCCGCAAAGCTGCCAAAGAGATGCTCAAAAAGGGGATAAAGCCGAGGAATAAGTCCGAGCAGATGGTGATCAATAACTATGAAGCCCTGCAGTCCGTCCTGCGGATGAAGGATGAACAACTGACTCCGGAGTCCATCCTCGACATCCACAGGATCGTGACGAAAGACACCCTCGACGAGGTTGCCGTCGGGCGATTCAGAGAGACAAACGAGATTGAGGTCGTCGACCCCGCCACCGGCATCGTCTACCACACGCCCCCCGACCACACCGAGATCCCGGAACTGATCAAGGAACTATGCTGGTTCGCAAACACTGATGACGAAGACGCCGGGACTTTCATCCACCCCATCATCAAGGGGATCATTCTCCACTTCCTCATCGGCTATATCCACCCCTTCGAAGACGGCAACGGGAGAACCGCCCGGAGCATCTTCTACTGGTACGTCCTCTCGCGGGGCTACTGGCTCTTTGAGCACATGCCCATCTCGCGTATTATACTCCGGTCGAAGAAAAATTACGCTCTCGCCTACCTCCACACTGAATACGACGAGATGGACCTGACATACTTCATCAAGTACAACATTCGGTGTATCGAAGAAGCGCGCAAAGATTTGATCACCTACATCGAAAAAAAACAGAGTGAGCAGAACGCAACAAAAGCGATAATAAGAACTATCAAAGATATAAACCAAAGGCAGGCAGACATCCTCAGGCAGATGATGGAGCACAGCGACGAGTACTTCACCATACGTCAGGTCATGGAGACCCACGGTGTCGTCTACCAGACCGCAAGGACCGATCTCCTCCGCCTCACCGAATTAGGCTATCTAAAAAAGGAGAAACGTGGCCGGGAGTTCATGTTCATCTTCAACGAGAAATGCGACCTCTGGAAAGAGGGGGGAGTTAGCAGCTGAAACACCATGGGACGATACACCTTCACCGAATCGGAAGTCGAAGAAGCCGCCCTTGCATGGTTCGCCGGCCTCGGCTACCAGATCCTCTCCGGGCCGGAGATCGCCCCGGGAGAGCCGGCCGCAGAGCGCACCGACTACCGCCAGCCCTTCCTCCCCCGGAGGGTCCGCGACGCGCTCCGCCGGATCA
>JAENZA010000053.1 GCA_016841485.1 Methanobacteriota archaeon | reverse complement strand
CCCCCTTCTCGCCTTCGTCCTCCTCCTCGGCATCGGCGCCAAGATGATCTTCGAAGGGCTCTACGGGGACGAGGACGGGGTGCTCATCCAGTCCGTGGCAGGGCTCCTCCTGCTGGGCATCGCAACGAGCATCGATGCCCTTGCCGTGGGCTTAAGCTTTGCCGTGATCGGCGTTCCCGCCCTTGGTCCTGCGGCGGTCATAGGGGCCGTGGCCTTCCTCTTCTCCATTGCCGGCATCCTCCTGGGAGAGAAGGTGGCCGATGTCATCGGGAGGCGGGCCGAGGTGGTGGGAGGCGCAATCCTCATCCTCATCGGGCTCAAAATTCTTCTCTTCCCCTGAAGAGGCGGCAAGGCGGCACGTGGTTTCCCCCGAAAGGTCCCGCCGGCACATCTATCTGCGTGCCAATTTCATACTTCTTCTGATGAGCTGACGAAAACCCGTGTCATAATTCCCGGGGATAGTGTGCCGATGGCAAACGGCGGCACTCCTCACCATGCAAGTGCACTGCCGGACCGCGGGGCCGGGAAAATAAAAAAGAAGGATCAGGATATCGCCATGAAATCCTCGGATTTCATGAGGTTGCCGCCCCGGAAGAGGATGGCTTTGACCGCGTTTTCCACCTGGTCGACCCGGAGGATGAGCACCGCGGCATCGCGGCCGGAGTAGGCATAAGAGTATTCGATATTGATGCCGGCATCCGAAAGGAGCTTTGCCATCTCGAAGAGGCCGCCGGGCTGGTCCCGCATCCTGACGGCAATCACATCGGTGAACGAGACCATGAACCCCATGGCGTTGAGTTTCTTATACGCCGCATCGGGTTTGTCCACGAGCGCCCGCACGACACCGAAGCCGTTTGCCTCTGCAATCGAAAACGCCAGGATGTTGATCGATTCCTCTTCGAGTGCCCCGGCGATCGCCATCAGGCGGCCGGGTTTGTTCTCGGAAAAGACCGAGATCTGTTTTATGGTATATGCTGACGGGTCCATTAGTACTCCCTCCTGTCAATAACACGTTTGGCTTTTCCCTCGAACCGCGGGAGTGAACCGGGTTCGGCGATCTCTACATCCACACTTACGTTCAGCGCATTCTTTAATGTGTGTGCCACCATGCTGCGGATTGCTATCAGGTCGTTGATCTTGTCCGAGAACGCCTCGGGGTTGAGTTCGACGCGGACGAGCATCGTATCCAGCGCCCCGATACGGCCCACCTCGATCATGAAGTGGCCGGAGACGGCGGGAATGCCCAGCAGGGCGTGTTCGACCTGCGACGGGAAGACGTTGATGCCGCGGATGATGAGCATGTCGTCCACCCGCCCGGAGAGGCGGGCGATCCTCGGGTGGGTCCGGCCGCAGGAGCACGGGCTGGTATCCATCGAGGTGATGTCCCCCGTCCGGTACCGGATGATGGGCAGCGCCTCCTTCTGGAGAATGGTGACGACCATCTCGCCCTTCTCGCCTTCTTTCACCGGTTCGTCCGTCTCGGGGTCGAGGATCTCGACGAGGCAGATATCGCTCCACATGTGGATGCCGTTTTGTTCGGTACACTCGCAGAACATCGGCCCGGAGAGTTCGGAGGTGCCGTAGATGTTGTAGGCCTTGATGCCCATCTCCTCTTCAATGCGAAGGCGCATCTGTTCGGACCACGGTTCGGCACCGAGGACGGCGGCTCGCAGGTGGGTGTCGTTTTTGATGGAGACACCCATCTTCTTTGCCGCCTCTCCTATGTGCATCAGGTACGACGGGGTGCAGCAGATGGCAGTGACCCTGAGGTCCTGCATCAGTTCAATTTGCCGTTCGGTGTTGCCGACCGAGGTCGGGACGACCGAGGCGCCGATGCGTTCCGCACCGTAATGGAGGCCGAGGCCGCCGGTAAAAAGCCCGTACCCGTAGCTGACCTGGACCACATCACCGCGGCCGAGGCCGCAGGAGGTCAGCGCCCGTGCAAGCGACTCGGTCCAGGTCTCGAGGTCGTGTTTCGTGTACCCGACGACCGTCGGTTTTCCCGTTGTTCCCGATGAGACGTGGTAACGGACGAGCTCCTCCTGGTCGGCGGTAAATATCTTGTCCGGGTAGCCGTCTCTCAGGTCGGTCTTGTACATGAACGGCAGCCTTCTCAGGTCCTCCAGTGAGGTGATGTCGTCCGGGTGCACCCCGTGCGTATCCATCCGCTCATGATAAAAGTTCGAGAAGGAGTACAGCCGGTAGACGAGGGTCTTCAGGAGCTTGAACTGCATCTTCTTCAGTTCGGGCTCGGGCATCATCTCCATATTCGGGTCCCATGCAATCATACGGTATCACCTCTCCGGTCGACCACCCGCTTGGCCTTTCCTTCATAGCGGGGGAGCGATTCCGGTTCAACTAGTTTTACCCGTGTACGCAGATTAAGTGCTTCCCTGAGCGCCGCGACGACCTTGTTCTGCACACGGGTCAGGTCGCTGAGCTCCCCGCTGAAATACTCGCGTTTCAGTTCGATGTCGATCGTCATCTCATCGAGGTGGTTTACCCGGTCGACATAGACCAGAAACTCGTCGCCCACCTCGGGGATGGACCGGAGCACGTGTTCAATCTGGGACGGGAAGACGTTGATGCCGCGGATGACGAGCATGTCGTCGCACCTGCCGGAGAAACGGGCCAGCTTTGCGCCACGCCCGCAGGGGCACTCGTCCTCCATGAGCATCGTAATATCGCCGGTCCGGTACCGGAGAAGGGGCATCGCCTCTTTGACGAGCGGGGTTACCACGAGTTCTCCGCGCTCGCCGGGCCCGAGCACCTCACCGGTGTCGGGGTCGATGATCTCGACGTAGTACATGTCATGCCAGATGTGCAGTCCGTCGCGTTCCTGGCATTCGAAGGCCGCACCCGGCCCGTACATCTCGCTCATCCCGTACGAGTCGTAGGCGGTCACGCCGAGTTTCTCCTCCAGGATCTTTCGCATATTGTCCGACCATGGTTCGGCGCCGAACATCCCGGTCTTCAGGCTCGGGAGCGTTGTCCCCTCCTTCTCGGCCACCCCGGCGATATGCATCGCGTAGGACGGGGTGCAGTGCAGGGCGGTCACCCCGAAGTCGTCGATCATCTCAATCTGCCGCCGGGTGTTGCCGGTCGCCGAGGGGATGACCGTCATGCCGACCTTCTCCGCCCCGTAATGGAACCCGAGACCGCCGGTGAAAAGCCCGTAATTGACGGCATTCTGGAAGATGTCATCGTCGGTGAGACCGACCATCGTCAGGTTGCGTGCAATGAGTTCCGACCAGTTGTCGAGGTCACGGCGGGTGTACCCGACGACGGTCGGCTTCCCGGTGGTCCCAGAGGTGGTGTGTATCCGCACCACCTTTTTCATGGGCACGGCAAGAAACCCGAAGGGGTAGCCCTGCTGGAGATCCTTTTTCGTCGTAAACGGTATTTTTTCTATATCCCTGACCGACTGGATGTCGGCCGGGGCAATGCCCGCACTCCTGAAGAGGTCCCGGTAGAACGGCACCTCCGCTGCCTGGCGGACCGTCCATTTCAGTCGTTTGCTCTGGAGAATCTCAAGGCCGTCGCCCTTCAGTGTCTCCTTGTCCCTGTTCCAGTATGCCGTATTCATCGTATCCTACCCGTCCTGTCCCGTGTAAAGTGTCATGCGAACAGACACTGCCGTCATCGCATGAACCCTGTCCCCGGACAATCGTTGTGATACTATGATCAGCAGACCGGAAAAAACATTGCTATGTGTTAGCATGGCACAACCCCGGCGCCCGAAAAAGCAGGGCCTAAGAAAAATGATTTACTGGTTTTCTGCCAGTTTTTTTATCTGGGACTGCATCACGAATCCGAGAATGATAAGGACGACACCAAAGGCCACGCCGAATATGCCGAGGACCCAGATAAGCGTCGCCGTCGCCATCAGGGGCGTCAGTACCAGGAAGAATCCGAGGATGATGAAGATGATGCCGGAGAGGAAGAGAAGAATCCTGTAGAGCTTGAACTCCGTTGCCGTGAGTGCCAGCCAGAGGTGGCTGAACCCGGTGATAAATGCCCAGAATGCCAGGAGAATGGCTATTGTTACCCCCAGCACCTCGATGTTCATGAGGGCGAGGATGCCGATGATGATCCCGATGATTCCCAGTATGATCATGAGAATTTTCGTTGTTCCCTTGTCGTTGCCGACAAATCCCTGGACAACCACCGAAAGACTGTAGAGAATGATGATGGCTCCGAGGAAGAATGCCAGTACTCCCAGGACAAATCCCGGGAAAAATACCGCGATCAGCCCGAAGATGATACCGAGCAGGCCCTGCAGGACAAAGACCCACCAGGCGGCATGAATCAGTTCATCTTCCGTGACCACGTCCAGATCGTCGTCAATAGATTCCATGCCGCCCATTATAGATCTCAATATATATAAAGTGCCTCGCAGGAATCGTCTCATTGGGGCTGGTTTTCCACCGTATATTCTTTCTTCAGGGGATTTGGGGATACTCTCCCGGGAATATCGGGGAACAGGGCACAATCCTGCCTCCGGATGGCAAACGATGAATTAATGTACTCCGGAAAGGAGAACTGATTAAGAGAGTGATCAGTATACAGGAGGAGGTTTCATGGCATATGGTCGCCGGGTTCGGCGGCCACATCAAGGCAACGGGAACGACGCTCTCGGTTCTGCTGAAGGGGCAATATAAGGAGTATCCTCTCGAGAGCGTTCGCCACCTTCTTCTCGTCGGGGGGCACAATATCCACACCGCCGCCATCACCCGGCTGCTCCGGCAGGGGTCGTCCATCTCATTCTTTGATGCGGACGGCACCCCTGTCGGCATCCTGAACCCCTTCGGGGAGGACCCCGTCTCATCCGTCAGAAAGATGCAGTATGAACGCCCTCCGCACGGGTTTGCCCGGGACATCGCCGTTGCAACCCTCCGGTCGCGCCTGCTCATGATAGAGCAGACGAGCGAGGCGCTCGGCACGGATCTCTTCTACGAAGGCGAACTGGAAATTCTCGTCGGCATCCTGGAAGACCTTGATTACCTGATTAAGATGGACGAGCTCCGCCGGGTCCACCGCCTGGCAGGGGACATGTACTACGAGATCATGTCCCGCAGCCTCAACCCGGAACTCGGGTTTCGCCGGCGGACATCGCGGCCGCACCTGGACCCGGTCAATGCGATGCTCTCGCTCGGGTATGCAATGCTCTTCGGCAACACCATCATCCCCTTAATCGGCGCCCGGCTCGACCCGGACCACGGCTTTCTCCGTGAAGGGGAGCGGTCGCTGGTCATCGACATGATCGACCCGATGAAGGCGGGCATGATCGATGCGGTGGTCTTCTCGATTGCCCGCGAAGGACTCATCGACGGCCGGTATGAGGTGAGCACCCGGCGCTGTCACCTGAACGAAGAGGTGATGGGCGCCCTTGGCACGGCACTCCAGGAGTCCATCGAACAGGAACTCATCGACCAGAACGTCCTTGCGCTCTGCCGGGCCATCCGGGGAAAACAGGAACTCAGAATACTCTATTGATTGTTAGTATACGCCCGTTCGTTCGATGGTAAAGGTGGCATATTCGGTATATTCACAGGGAGTGACCACCACATCGCGGACCACGGCCCTCGGGCACCCGTAGAGGGAGGAGATGAATTTTTCCAGTATGATCTCCTCACAGGAGGCGACGATGCGCACCCTGCCGTCCGGGAGGTTCATCACCGTCCCGTTCACCGTCAGGGAGATGGCCAGTTTCCTGACACATGCCCGAAACCCCACCCGCTGGACCCGCCCGGATACGATGATCTCAACGGTCTTCATGAGGGGGTCATCTAGGGGGGTTTCTGGTGCGGCGTCCTCCATACAACAAAACGTTGTGTGATCCCTTCTATAAATATGCCATGATTTCCTGTGGGAGGAAAAAAAGAGGGGTGGTTACTCGTAGGCGATGAGCAGTACGCCGAGTTCTTTTTCCAGGGCCTGAATCTTCCCAACCGATGCCTCGGGGAGCTTTGCAACCGGGTGCTCCTTTTCATAGGCCACCATGATCACGCCAAGGGAATGCTCGCAGTCCTTCACCTGCCTGAGTTGGGTGTCCGTCAAATGTGCTATATCCGTCATGTTTCACCTCAGCGCCTTATGGGGGGCGTCGCTATTTAATTTTTATCGTACCAAAAAAATAGAATCTGCCCTGACGCAACCATTCCTGCGTACACGGGTGCAGGTCGCGGTGCCGGGCCCCCGCCCGGAGGGTGCCAAACGAACAACTAATGACGTCGTGCCACCAACCATTTGATACTACCATGGCTGAACGTGAGGAGACGGACCGTCTGTTACTGGTCATTAAAAACGGCAATGTCCACGAACGCCGCAGTGCGTCGGATGCCCTTGCGGCACTGGGCAGCGAGGCAACCGAACCGCTCATCCGGGCGCTTCTGAGGGAGCAGAACAACGATGTCCGGTGGTACCTGTCCCGGACACTGGCAAAGATCGGCGCACCGGCGGTCGACGACCTCATCGCGGTCCTGATTGCAGAAGATGACCGGGACACCCGGCGCTATGTGGCGGCGGCGCTCGGTGCCATCGGGGAACCGGCAATCGACCCCCTCATCGGCCTTCTCGGGGACGATGACCCTGAACTGAGAGGCTATGCATCGCTTGCCATCGGGCGTATTGGGGAGCCTGCCATCCCGAAACTCCTGGACCTGATTAAAAATTCGGAAGGGGTTGTTAACCGCTGCGCCCTGATGACGCTCCACAAGATGGGCGAAGTCGGCCCCGAGGCGCTTGCCGAGTACCTGAGCGAATAACTAAAAATAACTATTTTTCAGAGCCCGAGCAGGCCGCCTGCCGGATACTTCTTCACGATATCAGCGATGCCCAGACCGGTGATGTACTTCATCAGCTCATCGTGGTCGCGTTCGTAGTACATGTGCGCCGAGACGGAGGTGTGCGAATACCACCCGACGGGCAGGCCGAGGGCGTCCGCGATGAATTTCTGGAGGTGGACGAGCGCGTACATGTTCGCCCCGAGTGCCGAGAGCATGTCATTGGACCGGAACTCCACATGCATGTTGAGACTGCCGTCGCGGACGAAGCACTGGAGGCGCTGGAGGCAGGGGGGGTTTGCCGAGGGCTCGTCGAGTTCGGGGTGCCACGTGATCGCAAGGGCCCGGCGTGACGAGGGTTCCTCCCGCAGTTTTTCGATGACCCATGCCACCTGGTCGAGACCGTTGCCGTCGCCGTTGCCCCTGAAGAACCCGTCATCGCCACGGACGGGATAGTCGAAGAGGCGGTCGTGATAGGTGTAGACGAACTCGCTGTCCGTGCCGTGGAGGAGGTCGTGGACATACTGCTCCATCGCCCGCTCTCCGAACATATTGCAGGGGCTGATCATGTAGTCGGCAAAGGGGTCGTTTACCTGGATGGAGAACGGTTCGGGGAGTTCGAGCGTCTTCTCCCCGTCTTCGGTCACCACTTCGACACCATATCTGCAGATCGCCTTGATGACTTCTTCATGCGCCTTTCCCAGGCAGTAGGCACGGACATTTAACATCGCTTTCTTCCTCGCTGGTCGCTGTTCCGGGAGATCGCACCGGCAAAAACCGGCCGTATCTGCCCCGGCGTCGTACAGAAGTTCTCACCCTGAAGAATGATTAATGATGTGATTGGGTGTGCACTCCTGACAAGGATTAATGCCTCTCCCGCAGTACTATTGAACCATGCAGGCGTCGCCGGAGATGGAGGCCTATTTTGCCTCTCTAAGTGAGGAACTCAGCCGGGCCATCGCAGTTGCCCAGGCCGCCCGCAGCAGGGGACTCGACCCCCGTACCGAGGTGGAGATCCCGGTCGCAAGCGACCTCGCCGACCGCGTGGAGGCGCTCCTTGGCTATGAAGGGGTTGCGGCACGGCTCCGTGAACTGGGGGAGCAGATGTCGCGTGAAGAGGTGGCACTGCGCATCGGCGACGACTTTATCGCGAAGATGTTCGGGGAGACGACGAGAGAGGAGATCCTCGACCATGCGATCCGGACCTCGATGGCGCTTCTCACCGAGGGGGTGGTGGCGGCCCCGACCGAGGGTATCGGGCGGGTCGGCATCGGGAGAAACGACGACGGAACGGAGTACCTGAAGATCTATTACGCGGGGCCCATCCGGAGTGCCGGCGGAACGGCGCAGGCGCTCTCCGTACTCGTGGGCGACTACGTGAGAAAGGGTCTGGGACTCAACCGGTACATTCCCCGCGACGACGAGGTAGAACGCTACGTGGAGGAGGTGAAAAAATACAACAATATCATGAGCCTCCAGTACCTCCCGAGCGACTACGAACTCCGGATGATCATCCGGGAGTGCCCGGTCTGTATCGAGGGGGAGCCAACCGAGCAGGTGGAGGTCTCGGCCTACCGCAACCTCGAGAGGATCGAGACGAACACGGTCCGGGGCGGTATGGCGCTCGTCGTCGCGGAGGGTATGGCCCTCAAGGCCCCGAAGATCCAGAAGAACGTCAAAAAGGTGGGTATCGAGGGATGGGACTGGCTCGATGACCTTATAGCGGGCGTCTCGTCCAAGTCCTCGGATGATGACGACGATGAGAAGGAGAAGAAACCGGGCGTCAAACCGAAGGACAAGTACATCCGCGACCTCATCGGCGGACGGCCGGTCTTCGGGTACCCGATGCGAAAGGGCGGGTTTCGTCTCCGCTACGGCCGCTCGCGAAATACCGGATTTGCCGCGGCCGGGTTCAACCCGTCGACACTGCATCTCCTGGGTAATTTCCTGGCCGTCGGCACCCAGATGAAGGTGGAGCGGCCCGGGAAGGCCGCCGGCGTGGTGCCGGTGGACACCATCGAGGGGCCGACGATAAAACTCCACAATGGCGACGTCCTCCGGGTCGATACGATAGAGGAGGCGCTTTCCCTCATGGGCAGCGTGGACGAGATCCTCGACCTGGGCGAGATGCTCGTCTCCTACGGGGAGTTTCTCGAGAACAACCATGTGCTGCTGCTCTCGTCCTACTGCGAGGAGTGGTGGCTGATGGAGGGCGGCACCCACACGCCTGCAGACGAGACGGAGGCTCTTTCGATGGCGCATGCGGGGGCATACCTCCACCCTCAGTATATGTATATGTGGGACGACCTCCCGGCGGCGGATATCCGGGAGCTTGCCGACTATGTGGCGGCACACGGCCGGTACGACGACGGCGACCTCGTCATCCCGCAGAAGGGACGGGGCAAGGAGATTTTGGAGGTGCTCCTCGTCCCGCAGAGGGTCAAAGACGGCGTGGTTACCATCGCCACCCCCGAGGTCGTCCTTGCCTGCCTCGGCCTTACCGGGGATCTTTCACACTCCGGCCGGTGGGACGACGCACCGATGGAGGACGAGTCCCTTGCCCTCGTCCAGCACCTTTCCGGGATGAAGATGCGCTCGAAGGGCGGCATCCGCATCGGCGGGAGGATGGGCCGGCCCGGCAAATCGAAGGCCCGTGAGATGCGCCCCCCGAGCCACGCCCTCTTTCCCGTCGGAGACAAGTGGGGGTCCCGGCGGTCGTTCCAGGAGGTGGCAAAGTCGAAGGGCAACTCCTCG
>JAENZA010000052.1 GCA_016841485.1 Methanobacteriota archaeon | reverse complement strand
TGACCCACGTCCGGCACGTCTCGATGGCCTTGCGCGGCCGGTCGTCCTCCGGGTAGGCCTTCTCGAAGAGCCCAAGCACCCGCTCGGCGCAGTCCGCAGCCCAGGTTGCCATCGATATCTGGTCCTGTTTGCTGTATTTTTTCATGAATTATTAACTCCCGGCTGTTATTTCTCGAGGCTCTTCAAGTAAAAGCACCGTTTCCCGTTCGCCGTATAGGGTAATCAAACGATAAATCCTCCCGCGCCGTGTGGAACGAAAGTGATTTTTGATTCCTGCCGGGCCGCACATAAGGACATGATGTCACATTACACCACAGTTAAGCTTGATGCATCGTGTTGAAGGAAGACCACTGTGCGATCTCCGGTTCCATGCTCATCTTCTGGAACGCCTCCAGAATGGGGTTCAAATCCGCTGAGCGGCGTTCATTTGATAAAAAATGGCTTTATGTTTCCGTATCATTCACGGTAAAAGCATCGAGAAGTCGATCTTCTCCTTTATCGGAATTGATGACAACCACCGTCCTCTTCGAAGCCCCGAACGAAAAAGTAGCAATGAATATGGCCTTAAAACGGGCGGACCGGATGGATATAGAGACTCTCGTGGCCGTGCCGGCGGACGAAGGGAGTCCGGCATTACCCCGGCCGAACAGAACCGTTCTCTGCAGTTCGTTTTCCAATCCGGAATCCCACAAAATCTGCCGCAACCGCTGCAGGCATCTATATATACTCCCTCCTCTATCCTGCCGCGGCGTGGGATCACTGATGCTGCGGACATCTTCGCCCTACACCGCCTGCAGGCAGCTCTTCCCTTTTGAGAGCGGTTCACGAGGTATACGCGCATCCGGAACAGCAGAGATACCCGAGAAACGGTGATACACCCGTCACCTATCTGCACACGATAACGCACGCGGGATCGTGATCGCATGCACAGGGCTCTCCCTCCTGAAAAGAGACGGAGAACCGGCAACAGTCAAGGAAGGTGATACGTATGGGAAGTATAGCTTTCAGGGCGATGACCGCCGCGATTCTCGTCATCGCCATCATTTGTGCGACGGGACTCGCTTCGGCACAGCTACGCCCCGTGCAGCCCACGCAACCGCCGGTAGTCGAACCTCCGCCACCGCCAACGGTCACGCCCACACCTACGCGACCGCCGGTAGTCGGACCGACAATCGTAGTCGAACCGCCAGTAGTCGCACCTCCGCCGCCTCAAACGCCGACGGTTACGCCGACACAACCTCAAACACCAACGGTTACGCCTACGCCAGCCCAGACACCGACAGTCACGCCGACACAACCTCAGACGCCGACGGTCATGCCTACGCAACCTCCATCGCAAACGGTCACACCTCTGCGACCGCCACCGCCGACAATTGCAGTTCCGCAAGCGCCGACGATGCAGCCCCAGCAGAACGTCACGGCAGGTGCCGGGATGCAGGTATCAAGCGGCCCGGGGGATAGGGTATACCCGGCAATATCCGGAAATAGTATCGTCTGGGTTAACAACGGTTCATCCTCGGTGCAGCTCTATAATGCGTCCTCAGGAGACACCACAACCATATCCAATGCCACATCGATTCCTCTCGCCATGCCGTACCAACTTGCCATCGCTGAAAATAACGCGGTTTGGTCGGGAACAAATCCGCAGACAGGAGGCACGAATATCTACCTCTACGACGCCGCTTCGGGCAGGCTGCAGCAGGTGACGGAAGACGGCGCCGGGATGCATCTGGATCCGGGTGTCTCGCAGGACTACATCATCTGGACGAATCTTACGAACGCATCGAGCGATGTATACCTCTACCAGATTTCAAGCGGAAACACCATACCCGTAGTCACCAATCCCTACTACCAGATGGAGACGGCTATCGGTGGAAATACGACGGCCTGGGCGGATAATCAGACCGAGGGCGGAGACTTCGACATCGTAGTAGCACCCCTCGGGCAATCGGAAGGAATCTTCCTGGGTAATTCGGGTGACGATCGCTATCCCGATGTCTCGAGCGACGGCCGGTACGTTGCCTGGATCAACGTCTTCGAGAACCGGAGTGCCGTCTACCTCTATGACACGGTGGAGAATAACACAACACAAATAACCGGAGAATCCGCACTTCCGGACTCCGTCGCGGTCGATGGAAACCTCGTGGTCTACTCGGATCTGCGGACCGGAAACCACGACATCTACATGTACAATATCCCCACCGGAATGGAAACGCCGGTCACGCAGGACCAGTACGATCAATCCTACCCTGACGTCTCCAACGGCGAGATAGTCTGGATGGGCAACAATACCGGTCACTGGGAGATCTATCGTGCCTCTGCCGGCGGATAGCAGGAGGAGAGCGAAAGTAGTGGGCGCTCAAGAGCAGGTGTGCTGCGGGAGTGCCTTACCACACGGCATCCCCCCTTTTTTGAGAGGGGGACAGGTAGTAACCCGGAACAGAGGACGATGGAGAGCCTGTACGAACCAGAATCTTGCGGATGGGTAGTAGCGATCTCTCCTGGAGTGTGAGTGACCTCATTCACATTTACGACTCGATATATGCAGTCATAGATGACAGAGTCCTCCACAGTGACCTCTGACACGGGACCGTACTCGGGGGGGGCCCTCGTTCCCTCCGACAGTCAGGCGGATTCCCACTTCTCCTCCGCCGACATCCAGGTCGGATAGGTGAATCCTGCTGTTATTGCCGTAGAGAGTAATACCCCAGACCTCGTATCCCGTTATCGAGCATCCGTCTATCCGGTAATGCGATGCTCCTGGAGCAAACTCGATGCTCCTGATGGACACCGAATCGTTAGAAAACCCCTGAAGGAGAATCGGGCTGGCATCAGTGCCGGAGCCGACGATCCGAACCTCTTCATCATACGTACCGTTGTGCACACAGATGATATCACCCGGTTGCACCTGGTCTACTGCATACTGGAGCGTTCTCCAGGGCCGTGTCTCCGACCCGGGATTGGCATCGTCCCCCTCCTCTGGATTCAAATCTAAATTCACTGAAATATCCAAGACTGGGCAGGAACTGCCACAAATTTTTTATAAACCCTTGATTATGTCACCCCGTTATGACACCTTTTGGAACGAAAGAGGAAATGCCGCCGGAAGACATGTACGTGAAAATGCAGAAACAGATGGTGGCGATGCCCCTGGACCAGATTATGAAGAAGGTGAGTGAGCTCAAGACGATGTGCATCTGCCCACAGTGTCCCACCAACAATGAATGTGCGAAAAATGCCAAAGAAACTTTGTTCTGTTCAACGGGACGGAGCTTTCACTGCATCACCGAAAACAAAGGTTGCCTCTGTCCCACCTGTCCGGTGGCGAATCAGATGGGGCTGAAGTACCAGTCTTTCTGCCTCATGGGAAATGAGAAAGCCCAGCGTTTCGACGCGATGCTGAAGATGTAAAACTCTTCCTTCCGGGGTGACCCTGAAATTATAAGACCCCCAGATAAAACTCCCGGGTCATGGTATTCCGGGGAATCGACGACGAACTCCGGGAAATTATCCGGAAGCACCTCCCTCCCACGAAGCCGCACATCGACCGACCGTATCGCCAGCACGATTAGTATTGCAGCGGAAGACCGGAATACGATGATGGAAACGGGGTTCTCCACTCCGCCTGAAAAAGCAGCGAGAGCTGCAAGGGCATCGATGAAGGCGGGTGTCAACCCCTCCATAACCCCTTCCATTGTGATTATTCTCCGATATCGGACCGAACCCGGCAACAACCGATTTCACCGGAGCAATAGGTGCCGAACCCGGAGTATACTTATGAAGGAACCGGCGTAGACGAGAGTATCCGCAATAATCAGGCGCAGAAAATATGTTAAGCATATCGATACGGCGCTTTCCTGTATCTGAAGTAGTGCGGGATTTTGAAAAAAGAAAGAATTCGGGCGTACCGGCTCAGAGGAAACGGTACGCGATCGGGCAGTTCACGATGATACCGACCGAGCCGTAAGGCGCCCCGCTGGGCCCGGTGATCCATCCATCCTGAGCAAATCCCAGAATCTGGAACTCTTCCGTCAACCGGGACCGATAACCATTCTTAACAGACTCATTCGTCCATTCGCCCAGGTTCATGTCCCACAGGGGGCTGTAATCGTTGGCGACAGAGGGGATACCGCCGAACACATTCAGGGGCGAACGGTTATCGATCAGAGCGCTGTTCAATCCCTGCCGCTGTGGATTGTCCACACCGGTCGGCCCGTTGATGAATACGAAGATCCTCTCTATGCCGCTGAAAGCGCTGTCATCCCCCCCGACCGGAATGTCGGCAAGTGCCGGCGCGTAGGTTGCGCCTTCGAGGGCAGCTGCAAGGGTATCGCTGGCGTCGGTGCTCAGGTAGAGTACGGGTTTCGAGAAGCTGAATCCCTGCGTGAGTGCGATCGTGACCGTATTATTCACGGTCGGATCGATGCTTACCACTTTATCGTGCACGATGCTGTAATCGGGGGTTCCATTGGGGAAGTTGAGTGCTTCGCGGTCGACATCGAAGGCGATCATCGGCGCATTGTAAATAGCGCCGCCGGCATTCTCAATGCGGACCAGGGGGCTGTAATTTTCATCTCCCATCGATCCGGGCGTGGCATTCGTTGGCGGGAAAGCATTCGGCGCTTCCCCGGGCACCACCATGCGTTCAGGCTGGAAATCTACGGTTCCGCTCGCAAACGTTAACGTTGCATTCTCCTCGAGCGTTGCTGTTCTTGCTCCCCGGCCGACGTCCGTATACGTCAGCTTGGGTGCCCAGTTCAGACCCAGAGCGTCCGCATTCCCTTTATCGTCCGTATCCGTGAGTATGTACCATACCTTTCTTCCGTCTGCCAGCTGACCCTCATACAGCGGCAGGGTGATTGTGCCGGCATCCAGGTCGATCGGTCCGGCTCGCAGCAGCTGGTTGGGACCAACAAGCTCGGGGTCGAACGTCGACGGTGCGGGACCGAAGTAAGTCAGGGGCACATCTGCTCCGACGGAGGGAGGAGCAGGGGCAACACTGTTTGATTCTGTCGCATTCCCCGCCTCCTGGGCCGACGCCGCAACGCCGAAGAAGAGAAGAACGACCGTTACCAAAATCAGACCACGATACAATCTCATAGCCAATTCTCCTTGACAGCGGCCCGAACATTTCCTGAACGTGCCCAACAGCTTCCTGGAGATACTCAAACATTTCCTGAGGCTGCCCGCAGGACAGGATCTGCAAGGCCACTATCGGGAACCCCCACGACATCCATCCTATATATCCGTTCTGTCATTGCGTGACATAAAGGCCCGAATTGTTGGGATGGGAGAAAGGGGTTTAAATTACTATGATTTTGCCTTTCAGGATGCAATTGGATCCACTTCTTCACACGTCGAAGCTCCCGAGTCCAAATCTCAGCGAACCCATCAATTAACTCTTCTTTGGGATAAATAACGGTATAAACAATTATTATTTTAATTTAAGACATTTTGATAATGATATCATTGAATCGCGATTCAATTATTACATTGCTCTTCAGGATACCTATCGACTCTGGCGATTGCGTGGGTGATAAGGCGGAGAACTGAAAGCCTGATATCGGGAGGGTGAAACATGTCCTTCTGCCAGCAACGTAACCGAACCTGCCGGAAAAGCGGCCGGACGTGTGAGACGCACGACCATAGAGCTGCCTGGTCCGACGAGACAACCCTGAACGGAAGGTATGACAGATTAAAGGACGGTAAAAATTCCAGGAAGATTTTACAATCAGGCTGATAAGTCCCGATGAGATGACCGTCGATTACGTGGAGACGCTCGATGGCCAGTTAGACTCGACCATGAGCATACGACTGAGGAAGCATGTGCGTGGATAGGGGGCTCCGGCTACCGCTTTCAGCCCGTAATATCAGCCCTGATCAAGGAGATTGTCGATGAGGGCTTCTCTCCCCTCGGATCAAGAAAAAATACTGTATTTCTCCGCACCTGTATGCAGGGCCTTGAAGAGAAGAACCTTTACCAGCGGATGTGATTATGGGATGCGGGGCATTGACAGCCTTTCACGGCGTAGGGACATATCAGCCTGTCAGTATATCGGCCCGGGACCGGTGCAGGAAGAGCGCTGCCAGGTCAGCACCTCATCAGTAGGTCTTTCTATCCGGTCTTTGGGCCCACTCCTCAAAGAGGGCGAGGCACTCGTCTCGCAGAAAACCGGGAATTATCTCAATGCCTGAACCCCCGAGTTCCTTCATCGTCAGGTTTGGAATCGATAGTTCACGGAAACCAAATCGCGCTGCGTCAGAGATCTCGGCGCCGAATACGATCCTCTCGATATCAGCCCAGTGAGATGCGGCATAGCACATCGGGCACGGTTCACAGGTGGCGTAGAGCACGGCGCCCGAGAGGTGGATTCTGGATAATCGTTTGCACGCTTCACTGATCGCGACGATCTCTGCATGGCGGGTAATATCGGTCGATCCCCATACACAGTTGTGGGCTGTGCCAATCACCTCGCCTTCGAGCACGATGCAGGCCCCAAAGGGACTTTCTCCCTGACCGATCCCATCACGAGCTGCAGCAATTGCTCTGCGCATCGCCTTTGCTTCGGGTAAATATCTCCTCTCCTCCCCGGGCACCTCGACGTCCCGGCGTATTGCAAAAGCCATCCTTATTGTATCTCCGGCGTGCCCGAACATTAGTCAATCGTTTTATGACGCCGCTCCGGCGTCGAGGGTGCACTGCTCCCTGGCTGGCATGCGTCCGGGGATCTCGCCGTTATCTCGAACACGACTGCGTATTAGAACGTCTTCCGGGAGCCTGAGGGGCCGGAACAGAGAATAGCACCTGTCATTCTTCTCACGGTTTCTCAAGGCCCGAAACGTAATTAATACAGGAAGATTACTTCAGGACATGAACCGGGGGTCCGACGTTGGCGGTACGGGTGACAGAACAGTACTTATTTCGGGAGGCGGCATTGCCGGGCTTACACTCGGAATTCTGCTCAAGGAGAACGGCTGGGATCCGATCGTGATCGAACGCGATCCCGCTATGCGAACCGAAGGCTACATGATGGATTTTTTTGGAACCGGTTGGGATGTAGCCGAACGGATGGGACTTGTACGTGACATCAGGGAGGTTCATTATCCGATAGATAACCTGGAATATGTCGACCACAACGGCAATCCTCATTTCCCTGCTGTGCCCATAGAGCGCGTGCGGCGAGCGTTGGATGGGAAATATGCTTATTTGAGTCGGTCCGACCTGGAACGCATTCTCTTTGATCGCGCTTCGGCGGCGGGC
The DNA here is from genome assembly GCA_016841485.1 of Methanobacteriota archaeon. Taxonomy (GTDB): domain Archaea; phylum Halobacteriota; class Methanomicrobia; order Methanomicrobiales; family Methanomicrobiaceae; genus Methanovulcanius. The sequence continues at coordinate 2,317 of JAENZA010000052.1, read as the reverse complement.
GTACCGGTGCGCTTTGGCATCACCATCCGGTCGGTGCAGGAAACCGATTCCGGGGTGCAGGTGACATTCAGCGATGGAATGTCGGATACGTTCCATTTGCTGTTCGGTGCCGACGGGGTACATTCTCGTGTCCGGGCATTGTTATTCGGGCAAGAATCTCAATTCGACCGCTTTCTCGGATATTACGTCGCAGGGTTTCACATCCCGAGCCATGGGTATGATATCGGCCGTTCGCTAAAAATATACGAAGAGCCGGGCCGTGTCCTATGGTGCTATCCGCTGGACGAACGGTGCATGGACGCAATGTATATCTTTCGTCATGACGACATCGGGCGTCTTCCTCACGAAAAGCGTCTTGCATTTGTACGCGAACAGTTCACAGGGGCGGGCTGGATTGCCGAACGGGTGCTGCAGGAAGTCCCTTCCTCCGAGCTGATCTACTTCGATAGCATGACGCAGATCGTTATGTCGGCCTGGCACAAAGGGCGCATCGCGCTTCTTGGCGATGCATGCGGGTGCCTTACGCCGCTTGCGGGACAGGGATCGCATATGGCAATGGCCGGCGCGTATGTCATCTCGCGGGAGCTGGAAAGGTACGGCGGCGATCATCGGCGCGCCTTCCCGGCATACGAGGGATTCTTAAAACCGCTCGTTGCGAAAAAGCAGGACGACGCGAGAAGACTTGCACGACAGATTGTTCCCTCGTCGGGGTTGCAGATGACGACCCGCTACCTGCTCCTTCGCATGATTTACAGCAATCTCTTCATCGGGCGTTTTTTGGGAGTTTTCGGGGCAAAAAGCGTTCTCTCGGATTACACCTGACGTCCTTCGCTCTCGTGCGCTGATTCCTCTTTAGTACCCTAGCCTTTCCCGGATCAGGACCAGAGTGGTTCTTCCCTCCTCCACCTCGTTCGCAAGAATCACGTATTTGCCTATTGAGGGAGAGGGAGATACATGCACCGCATTATCGACTGGAACGAACTCTGGAAAGCGCTCCACACGGGTTCGTCCGAACGTGTCGAAAAGGACCGCGATCCCGCCGCCGTCTGGGACAAGCGTGCTGCTGCCTACCGGCGGGCCACCCGCGACGAGAGGAGAGCGACGGAGCAGGAACTCGGGATCCTGGATCTCGCGGCTGGCGACACAGTGCTCGACGTGGGTGCGGGGACAGGAAGGCTTGCCGTGCCGATTTCCCGTACCGCCGCCCACGTGACGGCTCTCGACCCGTCTGGAGGCATGCTCTCCATTTTGCAGGAGCAGATGGCGGCGGAAGGGCGCACCAACTACTCCTGCGTCCGGATGCGCTGGGAGGATGCCGTGATCGGCAGGGATATCGAGCCGCACGACGTGGTCATCGCGGCGTTTTCGCTCGGGTTCTACGATCTCGCCGCCGCCCTGCAGAAACTCGACGCCGCGGCTCTCCGGGCGGTCTACCTCTTCTGGCACGCGGGAGAGTGGCGGAGCCCCGACGAGATGGCGCTGTACCGAACGGTCTTCGGGGAAGAAGCGGCCATGCGGAAGGGGTACCCGGACTATAGCTACCCCGTCAACATCCTCCACGACGCCGGGATCCACCCGAACGTCCGGATCTATCGTGCCGTCTGGGATGCGGTCTACGACTCCGTCGAAGAGGCCGTCCGGACCTGGGCGGCGATGCACAACCCCGAACAGGAAGACCTCTCCCCCGTCAGGGAATACTTCGCCCGGGTGCTCCGCCGGAGCGAATCCGGGAAGTACGTCGAAACAGCGGTAAGGCGGACTGCAGCGGTCTGGTGGGTGAAAGAGGACCGGTGAACGGCCGGTCACCCGTCATCCACCACCCTTCAGCCCCCGGGGCACTCACAGTCCGGGCGTCGATCAGGCCTGTAAACCGACTGAACAGCTCTCTTGAGAGCACGGACGTTTCCAAGCGGTTTTATACCCGCAAACGAATCTCTCCATCAGATGCAGAACCAGCAGCCCGTCGACCTGAAAGCCATCGCGTGGGCAGCGATGCAGCAATATGGCTTTATTCCCGGGTTTCCGCCACCTGTCCTCCGGGAAGTCGGGGCGCTCGCCGCGAAAGTCTTTCCGGATGCCCTTGACGACCCCCGCGACCTCCGGTCGCTCCTCTGGTCGTCGATCGATAACCACGATTCAAAGGACCTCGACCAGATTGAGGTCTGCGAAGAAGGGCCGGACGGGGAGATCCGGGTCAGGGTTGCGATCGCCGACGTCGACGTCTACGTCCCCAAAGACTCGGAGACAGACCTGCATGCCGGGCATAACGGAACCTCGGTCTACACCGGCGTTACGACCTTCCCGATGCTGCCCGACC
>JAENZA010000051.1 GCA_016841485.1 Methanobacteriota archaeon | reverse complement strand
CCGTTACGGACGCAGGCGGCAAGGACCCTGCCCATATCGGTCTCGGCCGCCGCCTCGAGGCGGGTCGCAAGCTCCTGGAGGCCGGGTTCATCGAGCTTCAGCGCCTGGGCAGCCCGTTTGGCGTAGGCCTCCGCATTGCGACGTGATGAGACGAAGACCAGGCACTGGCCACCGTCTGCGACGCAGTCGAGGAGGAGATTGACGTCCTCGTGTTTGGTGATGGCGGGGTACTCGCGCTCGCTCCCGTCGAAGTAGATGGTGTCGCGATAGGCGACCCCTTCCCTGAGGTCGACCGGCCGCCAGTCGGAGGTGACGAGGTCCGCGTCCAGCCACCCGGCAAGTGTCGACGGGTTGCCGATCGTCGCAGAGAGGGCGATCACCTGCATCGCCGGGTTCATGTGCCGGAGTTTGGTGATCACCATCTCAAGGGTGGGTCCGCGGTCTTCGGAGTCGATGAGATGAACCTCGTCCACAACGAGAAGGGTGACATCCCGCAACCAGGGCGCGCCGTTCCGCAGCAGGGAGTCCACCTTTTCGGAGGTGGCAATGATGATGTCATTTCGTCCGAGATAGGCGTCCCGGCGGTCGAGATCGCCGGTTGCCACCCCGACCGAGGCGCCCTTCCCGGTAAAATCAGCGTATTTTTCGCTCGCGAGTGCCTTTAAGGGGACGATATAGAGGCAGCGCCCGCCCTGTGCCACATGGGTGTGCATCGCCATCTCGGCAATCAGGGTCTTTCCCGATGCCGTGGGGATGGCGACGAGGAGGTTGTTCCCTGTCAGGAGGCCCTTCTCCACGCACGCCGTCTGGGGAGGATAGAGGCTGTCAATCCCCCTGGTGATGTAGGCTTCGACCAGTTCTGCCGGCAGCGGCAGGTCCGAAATTTTCATCTATACCCCTTTTTTTCCAGTTGAAAACGCAGTATATTGGTTCTTTCACGAATCCTCAGGGGATCCTCCGGAATAGCCTCCAGTGGAAACAATCCCTTTTTACCCGTGAATTGGTGTTTTGCAGGTTAAAAACCCACAAATCCGGAAACGGTCAAAACCAATACTTTTTTCAGGTAAATATGGTCAATTTACCCGCGCCCGACAGGCCTCGTCGTTTTCCTGTTTTCGCTTTCAGTAGTAATATTCAAACATATTCGCTTTTTGTTCCTTGCGTTTTCGGTCAAGGAAGGAAAAGACGGTTGCGTGCGGCAGGCCCTCGACAAGCATCTCGACGGCTTCGCTGACGATCTTCACCTGGTCGAGGGTGCCGATGATGGCCACCGTCTTCCCGTGGACAGAGACGAGGGCGCCGGTCATGTCTTCGATCTGTTCCCGGGCCCTTCCGTTCTTACCGATGATGCGTCCCCGGAGACGTTCCATCTGTTTCGGTGTCTGGCAGACCCCCGAGAGGTCCATGATGTCGAGCAGGAGATCCTCCTCCTCGAGGAGGGTATAGGCCCGCTCCGGCGAGAACCCGCGGTTGATAGCCCGTACGAGTTCGGTCGTCCGCATGACGGCGAGGGCATCCTCGCCATCGATGGTCACAAGCCCCTCATCGGAGTCGACAATGAGCTTTGTGCCGGTGAGTTCTTCGATCTGGCGTTTGGTTGCCCCGCCCTTTCCAATGAGGACAGCGACGCGGCTGGCGGTGATTTTTATATCGGTGGTGGTCATGGTGGGTATCTTCCCTTAAAATCTGATCACTATGGGACGGGGAAGGGGATAATGGTTGGCGGCAGTGCATTATGCGCGTCTTGGAGGAGATGAACGGGGGAATGCCTGCTATAACTATCGGAAATACCGGAATGTATATCGTAACAAACCGCATTGGAGTGCCCCCCCGCCGGGAACCTAATATTCTTGTGACAGTAATACAAATACCTTCATGTAATTCGGAATTGCCTCTGCAATCTCTCGAAACACTCCCGGAGTTGCCATTTCATGGAAGAAACCCAGGAAGAAGAAACATATAAAAATATCAAAGTCAGTGTCAGAAACCTTACGAAAATTTTCGGTAAACGTCCTGAAGATGCCCTTGCCCTTGTCGATCAGGGAAAGAAAAAGCAGGAAATTTTTGAGGAGACGCAGCAGAATGTTGCCCTCCGGTCCGTTTCTTTTGATGTCTACGAGGGCGAACTCTTCGTCCTGATGGGGCTTTCCGGCTGTGGAAAGTCGACGCTTCTGCGGTGTATCAACCGTCTGATCGATCCGACGAGTGGGGCCGTGGAGATCGACGGAGTGGATATCGTCGGTATGAGCGAGGACGAACTCCGCCAGCTGAGACGTACGAAGATCGGTATGATCTTTCAGAGCTTTGCCCTGCTCCCCCACCGGAACATCCTGGAAAACGTTGCGTTTGGCCTAGAGATACAGGATATTCCTATCTCAGAGCGTGAACAGAAGGCGCGTGAGGCAATTGATCTCGTCGGGCTCTCCGGGTATGAGGAGAGTTTTCCGTCCGGCCTCTCCGGCGGTATGCAGCAGCGGGTCGGTCTTGCCCGGGCCCTTGCAAGCGATGCGGACATCCTACTGATGGACGAAGCGTTCAGCGCACTTGACCCTCTGATCCGCCGTGACATGCAGGATGAACTGATCGAACTGCAGGCGCGGCTGAACAAGACGATCATCTTCGTCAGCCACGATCTCGATGAGGCGCTCAAACTCGGCGACCGGATCGCGCTCATGAAGGACGGCGCCATTGCCCAGGTCGGGACCGCGGAAGATCTCCTCCAGAACCCGCGCTGTGACTATGTGGAACGGTTCGTCGAGGATGTCAACCTCTCCCGTGTCCTTGTCGCAAAGGATGTGATGAAGCGTCCCGAACCGCTCATCCTTCCCGATTCGGGGCCGAGGAATGCGCTTCGCCTGATGGAGGAGTATGGCATTTCCAGCATTTTCGTTGCGGGAAAAGACCGGGTGTTTCGTGGCCTGGTCACTGTTGACGGTGCCGTTGAGGCCAAAAAACGTGAAATACCCCTTAGGGAGGTGATGATCATCGACAGCCCCACGGTCGAAATGGATACTCCGGCACAGGCGCTGATGCCAATCATGGCGGAGACGGCCTATCCGGTGGCGGTCCTCGATAGTGAGAGAAAACTCAAGGGAATCATTGTGCGGGGATCGCTGCTTGCGGGTCTTGCCCGGCTGGAGGTCGAGCATAATGTCTGATATTCTCCCTGTAGGCGAGGCGGTCGAGGCGATTGTCGAGTGGATCGATGAGACCTTCGGCTGGCTACTGGACGCCATTACTACGGGGATGGACATCCTCGTCAGCGGGTTCCAGGACGGAATGGCCGCCATTCCCCCGCTTATCCTCATCATTATCTTCGCGGCCCTTGCATGGGTCCTTACCAAAAAGAACATTAAAATCGCGTTGCTCACCCTCTTCGGGCTGCTCTTCATCTATCTCCTGGACCTGTGGGCTGAGACCATACTGACCCTTGCCCTTGTCATCACCTCTGCGGTGGTGACGCTTGCGATAGGCATTCCCCTGGGAATTTTTGCTTCACGGTCTGCATCGGTCGATGCCGCGCTCCGGCCCGTCCTCGACCTGATGCAGACGATGCCGTCGTTCGTGTACCTGATTCCTGCGGTCATCTTCTTTGGCCTCGGGAACGTGCCGGGGATGATTGCAACGATCATCTTTGCGATGCCGCCCGCCATCCGTCTCACCAATCTCGGCATCCGGCAGGTCCCGCTCGAGCTCATCGAGGTGAGCGAGGCGTTCGGGGCGACGGAGTGGCAGAAGCTCATCAAGGTGCAGCTGCCGGTCGCGATGCCCACGATTATGGCGGGGGTCAACCAGTGCATCATGCTGGCCCTCTCGATGACGGTCATCGCAGCGATGATCGGGGCCGCAGGGCTTGGCCTTAATGTGTTGATGGGTATCCAGCGGGTCGATATCGGTGGAGGGTTCGAAGCGGGCCTCTGTATCGTCATCATTGCCATCATACTCGACCGGATCACCCAGAATGTGATCAGCTCGGGTCACAACCAATAGAGGTATATATAGACCCCATCAAATTTTCCCTACGTCAGTCCCGGACCGTTTCTGGCGGTTTTTTACTGACTAATTGGATGTGTTTTATGTGCTAAATTCGAAATCTAAAGGAATTTTACTTGTTTTATTAGTGTTGTTCTGTGGAATTATTGTTGCCGGCTGCACCGATGAAGCCGGTCCTTCAACGACCGAACCCACCGCAGAAGCCGTAAAGGAGGTCTCCATCGGCTATGTGCTCTGGGATTCAGAGATTGCAAGTACCAACGTCTTAAAGGCGGTGTATGAACAGGCCGGCTACGATGTCGAGCTCAAGGCCGTTGACGCCGGTCCGCTCTACCAGGCACTGTCCGATGGTCAGGTCGACATGAGCATCTCGTCATGGATGCCCGCCACCCATGCAGCCTACTGGGACACCTACGGGGACTCGATTGACATGGTCGGTCAGAACCTCGAGGGCGCAAAGGTTGGCCTTGTGGTCCCGTCGTATGTGACCATCGACTCGATTGCGGAGATGAACGACGTCGTCGACGAGTTTGACGGAAAGATCATCGGCATCGAACCCGGTGCAGGTATCATGGCCGCGACCGAGAACGCCATCGAAGTGTATGGTCTCGAAGACTACACGCTCGTTGCGTCATCGAGTGCGGGCATGGCGGCCCAGCTCACTGACGCCTATGCAGAAGGTGAATGGATTGTTGTCACCGGCTGGACTCCGCACTGGAAGTTCGTCCGATTCGACCTGAAGTATCTCGACGATCCCGAGGGCGTCTACGGCGGCGAGGAGTACATCGCAAGCCTTGCCCGTATGGGCTTCAAGGAAGACAATCCCGAGGCCTATGCCATCCTTGAGCGCTTCTCCTGGGAGCCCTCGGACATGGAATCCGTGATGCTTGCCGTCGAAGGCGGCGAAACTCCCGAAGATGCCGCCCAGGCATGGGTGGATGCGAATCAGGATAGCGTTTCCTACTGGATCAACGGATAATTCCACACACTTCTCTTTTTTTTGCGAATGCGGGTACCGTTTTTTCTGGATGGTGCGTGTACCCCCGGATGGTTCTGGAAAAAAGTATCCTGAAAAAAAGGCAGTCTGCACACCCGGGAGGCTTTAGATCTCCATCCGGTGCTCGCCGACGATGTCGCGGAAGATCTCTTCCTCATCCCTCAGCGGACATTTTTTGTTGAAATAACGGTTGATATTTTTTATATCCCGGACCAGAAAGGCGATCGCCTTCGGGTGTTCGGGGGTGACCCCCTGCCCGATGTCGATGATGATCGGTTCCTCACCGTCGAAGAGGATATTGAACTCCGAGAGGTCGGCATGGACGAGGCCCGCCTCGTTGAAGAGCGTCTTCATGGAGGCGAGGATGCTTGCATAGACCGGGGCGTAGTCGTCGATTGCGGCCTGGCGCAGCTGCGGGTACGGGACCTCGTCCTCGCCCATGAACTCCATTATGAGGATGTTGCGGTCAAAGAAGACCGGACGCGGGACGCGGATGCCCGCATCGAGGGCCCTGGAGAGGTTGGAGTACTCCTTTTTCGTCCAGGCAAAGATGATCTCTTTTTTTGAACGCCGGATGGAGGAGAACCGTGGGTCGCCGATGATATAGTCGGAGATGGAACGGAAGTTTGCGGACTGGATGCGATAGATCTTGATCGCGACGGGAAACTCCTCACCTTCGCCGTAGAAGACGTTTGCCTCCTTACCTGTGGAGATAGACCCGCCGATCACCTTTATCTTCCCCTTGTGGACGAGACGGTAGAGGGCGAGGAGAGTGGTCTCGTCAAAGACATTCTCTTCGACCTTGAAGTTGTCGGCTTCCTTTATGCGGACGCCCATCTTCTCGATCTCGCGGTCAAAGCGGTCTCGCATGCGGTCACGTTTTTCCATGGTTCCTCGTTTTAATTGGTTATATATGCCCTGTATGGCCGGGTTATTCCGGCCGGTTCTCGTTCATGTACTCACGGGCATCCTCAAGCACCTCGGTGAGCCCGCCCGCAACGGCGGCCTTCAGGTCGGCGGGGTGAATGTTGCCTGCAGCGTAGGCTCCCTCCATCTCCTCGTAGGAGAAGAACTCCACATCGCCGCCGAACTTTTCCGGCCGGTGCATCGTGACGGTTCCTGCCCGGGGGAAGACGTGATATCTGAGGACCTGAAGGACGGGGTTCTCCTCGATCTCCGGCGGGCAGAAGGCCTTCTTCATCTTCTTCGTGATAACCTCCTCGGAGTCGGCGACCGAGATGTAGTTCTTTGCCGACGAGGACATCTTCTTCCCGTCGAGCCCGTTGAGGATGGGGGTGTGGATGCAGAGCGGCGCCTTCACGCCGATCTGGGGGAGGTTCTCGCGGGCGAGCATATGGATTTTTCGCTGGTCGATGCCGCCTGCCGCAGCGTCGACCTTCAGATGGGCGATATCGACCATCTGCATGATCGGATAGACCATCTGGGAGACCATCGGGTTGTCCATCTGGCGGCCGACCTCGTCCATCGACCGGGTGGCCCGCTTCAGGCTTATCTTCTGGGAGAGGCGCAGCACATCGAGCTGGTAGTCGGGCGAGAGCTGGAACTCGGAACCGAGGACGAACTCCACGCCGGTGAGGCCGACCGCCTCGAAACAACGCCGGTTATAGTCCGCAAGCTCGCCCACTTCCTCCATCGTTCCCTTGCGGTTCAGGTATGCATGGAGGTCTGCAAGGAGCACGACGACGTCGAAGCCCGCATCCCTGAGGTCCATGAGTTTATTGATGGTGACGAGATGGCCGAGGTGGATCTCGCCGGAGGGCTCGTAGCCCGCGTAGACCCGTTTCGTCTCCTGGGCAAGGACGCTTCGAAGCTCCTCATCGGTGACGACTTCGACCGTATTTCTCGTCGCAAGTTCGTAATCATCCATGCTGCATTTTGTTGGATGTGTGCCGCATTAATGGTTGCTCTCGGAAGAGGAACGGGAGCCACGGCAACGAAATTCGACACATTCGGGAGAGGAGGGATTCACCCGGGTCTCTCCCCCCTATGAATGTGAGTTGTTCAATGATCGAACGATTGCCTTATGGGATTGAGGGGGAAGGATCATGTATGGCACTCAGTGAGCGCTCGATGGGATATGAACTGTCGAATGTTGAACGGGAGATTGCCTGCAACCCGGACTTTGCGGATGTCGGCCATGTCCGGTATGATTCTCAGGACGGGTATTTTTTCCTCGATCCTTCGCCCTATCTCAAATCCGCCAAAAATGAAATATATCACATCGCAGGTCCCCGCCCCCCGGAAGAAATGTATGTCAAGGTCCGGGTCGAAGACGAGCACAATCACCTCCTTGACGCTTCTGCGGACCGGTGGGTAACGATCAAGGAGATATCCCGTTTCGGTGCCTTCGATGTCACACAAATCGCCCGAAAACGGAGTATCATGGATTTCCGGGAGATCATTGAGTTCTTCACCTATCCCTACCGCGGCGAGTCCGATGAAGTCCTCCGGATTGCGAGGTGTTCCTGCCTCTTTGCCTGCTCCGCCCCTCCGGTGCAGAAGGAGACAGGGGGAATCAGTTCGGCGGTCTTCGGGAGACATTACCAGTGGGGTATGTTCAAAAAGCCCCTCATGATCATCCCGCCGGAGTTCAGGCGGACGAGTGCCGAAGTATACTATCAAATCTCAAAGAAAGAGAAGGCCGTCAACAAAAAGGGGGGCGAGATCAACCGGGCGATATTACTGCCTGAAACGATGGTATCGGACATCCCCGTCGTGATATATGACGTCTCGCAGAGGACATTTCAGAAGGATTACCTCGAGAGCCTCATGGGGGAGGCATCGATCATCAGGGCGCAACTCCTTGACTCCCTCCTGATACGGCCTGAAGAGTCCCCGGCGATCGAACAAGCCATGAGAGAAGCAATCTATGCAATGAGAAACGAGCACCTCTCGGGGGGGAGGTTCACCTACCGGCAGAATATCGGTGATGCGATTCCCAGACTGGCCGCGTCATACGCCAGGCTGCAGTCCAGCCTGGAGATCGATAAGAGATATATTGACGAGGTGATGGATGACTGGCAGTTCATGCATGAGAAGGCGTGCAGCATGCAGTCGTCGCCGATGGGGATTACCAAGGCGTTTTCCCTTACCGGTGATTCGCGGCGTATCTATTTTGCATTGTATGACGCCTTCGGAAGCGACTATGCGATAGCACCCGGGGAAGGCCAGAAGGTGTCCGGTGCTGCCCCGGAAGAATTTGCTCTCGCTCTGGACTCAATAGTGGAAACCGGATATGGACGGTGGAAAAAGCAGTCGATTATTCTCCTCGATCCCTGAGAACGACAGAGCATCCGCTCCCATTATTCCCTCTTTCTAAAAAGAGAATTAAATGGCCTTAAGCCCGAGTGCCTCGTTCGTCATCCGGACGGACTCCTCGGCAACCGGCGTCGCCTGCATCATCGCCCGGATGGCGTCGATGTTCTCCACCACGACGTCGGCCTCCTGGTGGATGGCCTGGAAGAGGTAGAGCGTGTTCTCCACGACCGAGACCGAGTCCTCGAATACGCAGGACTCCCAGAGATCGCTTCTCGGCCGGCCCATGTCGGAGGCAAGCTCCCTGAGCTCCGCCGTCGAGGTGATCCCGGTCGAGCCTTTCACGAGCCCGATGCGCGGGTGGCCTCGGATAAGCTCGAGAATATCGGCCGCGTTTGCCTCGTTGACCAGCTCCATTCGCAGGACGTGCATGTGCATGAAGGTCGTGGGCACGATCATCGCGGTGGTCACGATGTTGATGTCCGGCAGGACGGTCTGGACGTCCGGACCGTGGTGCGAAGGGATCGTCACCGGATTGAGGACGATGGCGTCGACCGGCCCCTTTTTGATGCCGCCGGGGTCCGAACCGCGGCGCACCATTGTTGCAAAGACCGATTTGACGTCATACGTCTTGTCGACGAGCTGGATAATCCGGCAGAGGCCCGTCGTGTTGCAGGAGACCACGCGGACGAAATCGGCACCGAAGGCATCGTTGTAGTTGCAGGACGAGTTGAACGAGATCCCCGCGACCTCATGCTTCTCTCCGCCCTGCCAGAGGGCCTTGACTCCGTAGAGCTGGTAGAGTTTTTTGTTCTCCTTGCCGACACCGCCCGGCGTTGCGTCCACGACGATATCGCACTTCTTGAGCATCTCCTCCACATCACCGGCGACCGCAATACCCGCCGCCTCGAACTTTTCCCGGTTTGCGATATCGGCGATATAGAGCGGATAGCCCCGTTCGTTTGCAATATAGGCCTCTGCAGAGGGCCTGGTCTTTGATACTCCCACCACTTCCATGTCCGGCTGTGCGGCGACCGCGTCGGCAACCCTCTTGCCGATGGTCCCGTAGCCGTTGATGGCAACCCGAATCATAGGTAAGTGATGGCATCCGGAACGGTTAAGCACTACGGTCCGCTGAAGGGCCCCCGGGGCTCCGGGGGCGGTTCGCATCGGATATATAGGAGAAAATGTGTAGATCACTATTACGTGACAATGGCACCAGAGCACAGCCAGAGGAGCGGGGCGAAGGAACGGGCATGTCCGCAGTGCGGGGAACCGGCGGCAGGTGCCAGGGACTCCATCTGCATGGTCTGCGGAGCGGCACTCCCCCCGCCCGG
>JAENZA010000050.1 GCA_016841485.1 Methanobacteriota archaeon | reverse complement strand
GAAGGTCCTGCTCGTCGAGGATGTGACAACCTCGGGTGGAAGCGTCCTCTACGGGATAGAGGCCCTCAGAAGTGCCGGTGCGACCGTCGTCGGCGTAGTGACAGTGGTGGACCGTGAACAGGGTGCACGGGCCGCCCTCGCTGAAGCGGGCGTCTCCCTGATACCCCTGGTCAGCATCTCCGATATCCTTGACTGATAACAATCTTTTAGCAGTCAGGGAAGTATATATGGATATGAAGATTCTTGTTGTGGGTGGAGGGGGCAGAGAGCATGCTCTCACTGAGGCACTCTCCCGCAGCAGTAATGTTACTATCTGTTCTGTGATGTCCAGGAAAAACCCTGGTATTGCCGCGCTGTCTGAAGAAATCTGTCTCTGCAGGGAAACGGATGTGCCGGCTGTTGTTGCATTCGCAAAAGAATGCGGTGTAATATATGCGGTCATCGGACCCGAGGCACCCCTCGAAGCCGGCCTTTCCGATGCGCTCGAAGCCGAAGGGATCTCCTGTATCGGTCCGACGCGTAAGGCCGCCCGCATAGAGACGGATAAGGAATTCTGCAGAAACCTCATGAAGGACTTTGGTATTGCCGGCTGCCCGGCATTTGCTGCATTCCATGATGTTGATGCCGCGTGCGCCTATATCGAGGCGTCGGGGCGCGAATATGCCATCAAACCGATTGGTCTGACCGGCGGCAAGGGCGTAAAGATCATGGGAGAGCATGTCGGTCTGGAAGGGGCAAAGGAGTATATCCGGGAAATCGGCGGTGAAGTAGTTCTCGAAGAACGGCTCATCGGCGAGGAGTTTACGCTGATGACCTTCGTCGACGGAGAGCATGTGGTGCCCATGCCACTTGTCCAGGACCACAAACGCGCGTTTGAAGGCGACGAAGGGCCGAATACCGGCGGGATGGGTTCGTACTCGATGCCGGACCATACGCTCCCCTTTGTTACCGGGGATGACTACCGGCAGGCTGTCGGCATCATGGAAGGAATTCTCGGGGCAATGAGGGCGAAGGGCCTCGTCTACAAGGGATTTTTATACGGTCAGTTCATGGTCACCGCAGACGGCCCGATGGTCATCGAATTCAACGCACGGTTCGGGGATCCCGAGGCCATGAATCTTCTCGCCCTTCTCTCATCCGACTTTGGCCGGATCGTAACCAAGATTGCGCAGGGGACGCTCGGACCGGACGACGTCTCCTTCCTGCACAAGGCTTCCGTCTGCAAATACCTTGTCCCTGAAGGATACCCGGAGCATCCGCAGAAAGGGATGGAGATCACCGTCGGGGACCACGGGGATGCCGTTCTCTACTATGCAAATGTCGTGGAAGAGAGAGGGGTTCTCTTCACCCAGACGTCGCGGACGCTTGCCTTTGTCGGTCTGGGAGATACGCTTGAAGAGGCCGAACAGATTGCGGAGCGGGCGGCCGCCTCGGTATCCGGCGCTGTCCGGCATCGCAGCGATATCGGCACCCGCGCAGTGCTCGAACGCCGTATGGAGCATATGAGGGAGATCCGATGAAAAAGGACATCGTTTCCATTCTGGACCTGACGGAGAGTGAGTTCCATCAGGTGATCGACCTTGCCGTCCGTCTCAAGGAACAACGAGCCAGCGGCCAGAACCATGCACTCGAACAGCGCTATACCCTCGGAATGATCTTTGAGAAGGCGTCCACCCGCACCCGGATCTCCTTTGAGGTCGGCATGTTTGAACTGGGCGGGTATGCCCTCTTTTTAAACCCGAACGATATGCAGCTTGGCCGTGGAGAGATTATCGAGGACACGGCAAAGGTCCTTTCGCGCTACCTCTCGGCGGTCATGATACGCTCCAAGGGTCATGATACGGTGACACAACTCGCGATGCATGCATCAATTCCCGTGATCAACGGGCTTTCGGACCTGGAGCATCCCTGCCAGATTCTTGCGGATGTGATGACGATGAAGGAAAAGTTCGGAACGCTTGAGGGCCTGCAGGTTGCCTGGGTCGGCGACGGGAACAATGTATGCAATTCGCTCATCCTCGCATCCGCCCTTGCCGGCTACAGCATCCGTATTGCAACCCCGGACGGCTTTGCACCCGATCAAAGCGTGCTTTTCATGGCCGATGAGATTGGCGCCCCCTATACCCTCTGCAAGACCCCGGCAGATGCAGTGCGGGGTGCTGATGTCGTCTATACCGATACCTGGGTGTCGATGGGCGATGAGGAAGAGAAGGGAAAACGGCTCCGGGCCTTTGAGGGCTACTGCGTCGATGAAGCGCTGGTCTCCCTGGCATCCGAACGTGCCATCGTCATGCACTGTCTCCCTGCACACCGGGGCGAGGAGATCACCCCCGGCGTCATAGACGGGAAGCAGAGCGTCGTCTGGGATCAGGCGGAAAACCGGCTGCACGCACAGAAGGCTCTTCTGTCGCTGTTACTCGAACGATAACCTGCCAAAAATATTTTTTTTGAATTTCTAGTAGTCCAGAACCTTATTGAAATCCAGGATATCCGGGCTGCCTTCACGCCGGGCCGTTTCTATTGCAGAGATGATCTCTTCAAGAATTTCGTTCTCTGTCGGCGGCTGCGTTCCCTGAAGCAGGCTTCCCAGGGGCTTGTAATGGTATATCTTATGCTGGAGGCGGACATCACGATGGCCGACGACCGCAACGAACGAATTGCACTTGTTGTCAAATGTCAGCGAAATTATGTTATCAACATTGACATAGTTGTCCTCCGTTGACAGTATCCACACCATTGATGAATACTTATGCAAAAAGAGTTATCAATCTGTTGGATTGATGCGAAAAGGTTATTTTTCCTTTTCGTCACCGGAATCACTGATGAATTCCTCAAGACGGGTAAAAAGGTACTCTTCAATCTTTTGCACGGTTTTTAGGTCTCCACGAAACGCAAGGAGCTCTCGTGCATCGCCATCCATATTGGCAAAATACATTTTTTGCGGCCGGTGCACAATCTCGACATCGAACTTCGCCTGAATATCGTAGATGATTTTTCTTGGAACCCCGGGGGGAACCAGGAGGTCGAATTTTTCTTCGGTATTGTCTGTCATGGTCATCCTTATTTTCCAATTTTCATTCTTCTGCCCATAATGCAGGGTCCGCCTCGGACGCCGCCGATCGGTTCTTTCGGTTTTCCGAGGGAAAGCATGCATCTTCCCATCAGTGCTGCACCACGGGCCAGCCCGTCATCGACGAAGAGAATATGATCATCCGGGTTATCGAAAAGACCCCTCTCCCTTACGCCTTCCAGGATAATTTCAGGTTTTCTCCCTGAAATTGCTGCACGACCGGTAAACCCTATCGATGCATTCCCCGGCACCAGTCCCTGGTCTGCGGCCACATCGATGAGGCGAAGTGCCATCCGGGCGCATACGTGGTCGATTACCTGCGTGAGTACATCTTTTCCGTGATTCTTATAGATATCATGACCGATTTCATTCAGGTCCTGTTCCCCGCTGAAATTTTTCCCTGCGTCACATCCTATCATCGCAATGCCGGATTCCAATGCAATATTGGCCTGTACGGGGACCTTGCCAAAATGTTCCCGTTCCGCGGGGATGATGCGGATATCGACAATCTCGTGGATCAGGTCTTCATACTCCTTTACCCGGGAGGTCTTTTTCCTTGAGAGACCACCGATAATGCTTTTTTCCCCGAAGAGGTCGAGTGCCGTGCCTTTTCCTTCCTGCACGAGGCCCGTTCCCCTGACGATCGCATCGGGGACGGCCCCCGCAAGGCCGCAGAAGTTGCCGACCGTGCGGGCGAATGGATACTCGGCTTTCGGGTCCACATCGCTCGTGATCCTTCCGTCGAGAGTGGTGCCGAAATCGATGGAGAGGCACGGGTTTCGAAAGTCCACACTGGTCCACTTTGCGCCTTCCTTGATACCCGCCATCGCAAGTTCGCCTTCCATTTCATTTGCGACCATCTCAACACCCGAGGAGCCGATGGGCGGCGTCACTCCCGCCACCGTACCGCAGAAGGTCACCTTGTCAGCAAAGCTGAACTTCTGGAGTTTGGGGGGGAGGTTTTCCTTGGACATCGGCGGGGTCATCTTCTTCGGCGGAACGCCTGCCATAAGGCACCCGCTTGCAAGTGCCTTGACAAAGTCGCCAATCTGGTCGGGAGAGTCCATGGCGGCCACAACCCCGGTCGAACGGACCACGAAGTCGAGGTCGTCCTGAATCGAAAGCCCGGCGTCCTTATGGCATTTGATGAGGGTCTCTTTGACGAGTTCGGCCACTGATTCCTTGGTGATGGGCGTCCCGACCAGGGTGGCGCCAAAGACCTCCTCGCCGGGTTTGGGGGGGCGGACATCACGGCTCATGCTGACGAATTTGTTGATGACGTACGAACGGCCTGTTTCCAGGTTTGTTCCTGTCAGAATGCATTTGGTGGTGGTATTTCCCATCTCGACTGACGCGACGATGAAATAGGGGACCGACCGGTATTCGGGTTTTTGGAGGCCCGCACCATGTCCGACTGTGGGTGGTGGTGGGCTTTCCACGATATTTGGTGACGGTTTTTTGAACCTGTCAAAAAAGGCACACATAATACTCGATATTCATCTGTGCAAGTTATAGCTTTTCATTTTGGACCTTGGTGAGTTGATAACGGACAACAATCGTATCATACCCGTTCTGACGGAACCGCGCTGCTACCATCACTGGTAATAACTGCCGGGAGAGACGTAATAAAAAAGAATTATTTTTTGTGGTACAGGCGGGCCTGGAATCCGTAGTAGGCTGAAAATCCGACCGCATCGTTCTGGTCGATCGTCGTACTCTCGAATGAGACGAGATCGTCGGAATAGATCGCCTCATCGGAGCTTCGCCCCGCAACGGTGACACTTCCCTTGTAGAGAATGACGTCCACCAGACCGGTGACCCGTTCCTGCGTCTTGTCGATAAATGCCGTCAGAGCCCAGAACAGCGGCTCGTCGACGAGTCCCATGTACCCGAGTTCGGACCATTTGTCATCGACGATCTTTTTGAAATGGAGCTCCTGCCGGGTCAGGGTCAGCCGTTCCAGGTCGGTGTGGGTGGTAAGGAGGACGGTTGCGGCGGGGTGCTCGTAAATTTCGCGTGCCTTGAGGCCGAGGATACGGTCCTCTATCATATCGTTTCTGCCAACGCCGTTTCTCCCTGCGATTTCATTGAGTTTTTTGATCAGTTCGTATCCGGAGAGTTTCTCCCCGTTCAGGGAGACCGGTATGCCTTCTTCGAACCCGATGGTGATCTCCTCGGGGGTGTCGGGCGCATCGGCAGGTGCGACGGTCCAGGCGTAGATATCGTTCGGGGGATGAAATGCCGGGTCTTCCAGGCGTCCGCCTTCTATGGAGCGGCTCCAGCAGTTCTCATCGATGCTGTACGGCTTCTCCTTTACCACGGGAACCGGAATGCCGTGTTCTGCGGCATATTCCATCTCCCATTCGCGGGTCAGGTTCATCTCGCGCATTGGTGCGATGATCTCGAGGCCTGCCTTCCTGAAGATAAAATCAAACCGCAGCTGATCGTTTCCCTTTCCGGTACATCCGTGGGCCACGGTCGTTGCCCCTTCATTTCTCGCGATGGTGACGATCTCCTCGGCGATGAGAGGGCGGGCAAGGGCTGTTCCCATTGGATATCCCTCATAGGATCCGTTTGCCTTGATGGAGGGGAAAAGCTGCTCTTCTACAAATCTCTCGCGAATATCGATGGTATAGTGGGTGTCTCCGATCAGTTCTCCTTTTCTGGTCGCTTCTGCGATATCGGCCTCGGGCTGACCTACATCAACAGCGACGGTAATTACTTCATCAAAACCATAGTGTTCCTTTAACAGGGGGACGCAGATAGAAGTATCCAGTCCGCCGGAGAACGCAAGTACGACTTTACCTTTTCCCATGTTGCTCTCCTCAGATGTGGTGAGTATAGTGCATTATATGATGTGTGGGAAGTGCAATAAATGGATACGCCTGCTTCTGAACCCATACCCCGCACCCCGCGCCCTCTTCTCTCATGCCCCTGCAGGGTAAGCCCGCACCCGGGGTGTGTCACAGATGAAATGGAGACTTCGTGGCACGTTTCATTCAGCGTGTCCCCGGGGCCACCAAAGCCGTAAAAATTGGAAGAAGGGAGTATTATAACTGGTAGACAGTGGTCTGGAATTTTTTGCCCGACGTGAAGGCCCGGCCGATCTTCTCGCCGATTCTATAGTAGTTCTTTCCCATCGGATCATACAGTACCGGGTCCATCCGTCCCGGAACCGGGTCGCCGTTTTCATCGAGGACATTCTCGTCTGCAAGGATTCCGACAATCTCCCCGATGATCTGGAGGTGCGACCCGAGGGGTACGGTTTTGATCATTTTGCATTCCAGGACAATGGGGAACTCTTCGATCATGGGTGCGTGCACATCCGGTGCTGGGCTTGCCGTCAGGCCGCAGACCTTTGGTTTGTCCGTAATCCGGCCGGACACAATTCCAAAATAATCTGCTTCATCCACAAATGAAGCGGAAGGTATGTTTATGGTGAACTCCTCCGTCTGCAGCAGGTTTTCGTAGGTATAACGGGACTCTCGAACAGAGAAGGCCACACAGGGAGGTGCTGAACAGCATACCCCTCCCCAGGCGGCGGTCATCACGTCGGCCCGTTCTTCCTTATCATAGGTCCCGATAACAAGCAGAGGGAGCGGAGAAAGAACGGGTCCGGTACCGATCATTTTTTTCATACTCTACCATATCGACAGATCCCTTTTCTTTTTTTGGGTTCGGGGGGAATTGCTGTCCATGCCTGCGGCCCCCATCTGCCATCAGGGAGGGGTGTTTATCCATGAGAGGATTCAAAGGAAGGAAAGGGACAATGAAATCGTATGCACCAAACCGAATTCGGGGCGGTTGCGGGGTCATGTGACAAAGCTGCCCGTTTCCTGCGAAGATCCTCTTTTTTATTTTCCCCTTCTCATTGTGCAACTCATTTTCTGGCATCATGTAAACGATGCTCAAAATTCGGCCGGATAAACGAATCCATTAAATAGTGGTGTTTCGTATTGGGGGTAGTGATGGAAATGCCTCATGGGAAGTTTGAAATTTATCGGGACAGGACCGGGGAGTATCGATTCAGATTAAAAGCGGCAAACGGGCAGACGATTGCAATCGGGCAGGGGTATTCATCCAAGGCATCGTGCATGAAAGGGATTGCGAGTATTCGCAAAAATGCACCTGATGCCGAAGTAATTGAAATCGAGGCCTAAGTTCCGATGCGGGGGGAGGGACTGGCGGGGATGTTCTATCGGACGATATGGTGGCAAATATGTTTTTTGTATAACTTCGAAATTATTTGAAGTCAAAGATAATTAATTACCGTTTTAGATACATCTATCATCTGTGATGGGTCGCCCATCGGATGGTGAATGGAATGCACAACAACCCCTTGGTGATAGTCGTTGCGGTATGCGGAATTCTTGCTGCCGCCATCATCGGCTATTCCATCTATGACGCAGAACAGCCCGGCGAGCCAAGCGATATACCGGACATGCTCGTTCTCTCTTCGGCCGAAGAGGTGCACACATATCTCGGTCAGACCGAACCGGCATGGTACGAGTACCAGGTGATGATGGTGGAGGATGGGTTCCGCGGCGAGGTCGTCTATGAGGCGGCCGGCACCGGCGCGCCGTCCCCTGTTCCGATGGCCACCAAAGGTCTGGCAGACAGCATCAATGCGGCGGGCGGTACGGGCTACTCAACCACTAATGTCCAGGTCGCCGGCGTCGATGAACCGGATTTCTTAAAAAACGACGGTAAATACCTCTATCTCATCGACAGCGGCGACCTTGTGATCGTCGATGCCTATCCTGCTGAGAAGGCGGCCGTCCTCTCCCGGACCCCTATAGAGGGAACTCCCTCGGAACTATTCCTCGAGAACAACCGGATTGCGGTCTTTACCCGCGTGCATGAAAATGTCTACTCTACGCCCGAAGGGAGTGCGGTGCCGGTTCCCTATGGAAGAGAGCTCACCAAAATCCAGGTATATGACATCCGTGACCGGACGAGTCCCGACCTCATCCGCACGCTCTCGGTGAGCGGACAGTATTATGACGGGCGGATGATCGGCACCACCGTGTACCTGATCACCAGCGAGTCGATCTCCTACCACGACAGTCCGGTCCCGATGCCGCTCGTGATGGACGGGGCGGACGTCGTCTTTGCTCCACCGGTGCACGCTCCCGAAGTGGCGCCTTACTGGTCCTATGTCTACCATACCGCCACCTCGTTTGATATCCGGGACGGCGAGCCGCTGGACGCCGAATCCTTCCTGCTGGGGTATGACACCACCCTCTACGCCTCGACGGAGAACATGTACCTGGCCTACACAAAGGCAGCGGACTATGGGCCGGTCCGTTCTTCCGGGACGCAGGTGAACGGCATTCCCACAGAAGAGACCATCCTTCACCGCTTCAGCCTGGACAGGGGGGTGATCTCGTACAAGGCAACCGGCGACGTCCCCGGACGACTCCTCAACCAGTTCTCCCTTGATGAGTACCTGGGCAACCTCAGGGTCGCGACCACCTTCGGCACCGCAGGCCCATCCGGATGGACCCAGTACAACAACGTCTACGTGCTGGACGCCGACCTCGAACAGAAGGGAAAACTGGAACGTCTCGCCGCCGGAGAGCGCATCTACTCCACCCGCTTTGTGGGCGATCGGCTCTACATGGTCACCTTCAAACAGATGGACCCGTTCTTCGTGATCGACCTTGCTGATCCCACCACCCCCGCGGTGCTCGGCGAACTGAAGATCCCCGGCTACTCCGACTACCTGCACCCCTATGATGCGACGCATATCATCGGCATCGGCAAGGAGACGGAGGTGAGCGAGTGGGGCGGGGTGACGGCCCAGGGCCTCAAACTTGCGCTCTTCGACGTTGCCGATGTGAACAACCCACGCCAGCTTGACAAGGTGGAGATAGGGATGGCGGGCACCGATTCCGAGGCACTCCGGGACCACCGGGCGTTCCTCTTCGATTACGTCCGGCATCTCCTGGTCATCCCGGTCAGCGAGGTCGTCCGGGTGCCGGTCTATAAAAGCGGGTACGCATCCTACACGACGGATTACTGGGAAGGGGCCTACGTCTTCACCGTGACCCCGGAGAACGGGTTTATCCTCAAGGGCCGGGTGAATCAGGGAGACGCCGGCGATGAGAAGGCGGGGTACGGCTGGTACCGTGATGCCGTCCGGCGTTCGCTCTTCATAGAGGATGCCCTGTACACGGTCTCCCCGTCACGGATTGTGATAAGCGACCTCACCACGCCGGACGAGCGAATCGGAACAATTCCGCTTGGCCTGTCCATGCATCCTGATACCTATGGGGACGGGTACTACCTCCTCCCCGAGTAATCCCGCTCTCTTTTTTCCCCTCGTCCTGACACGAGAAGGCGAACTCGACTTCCCGCCACGCCTTTGTCAGCAGGCGGCCGTAATAGGCATGGTCGGGGGTTCCTGCCCGCCAGGCCGGGTCGACGGCATGGTGCCTCGCGTCCCGGACGACGTATTCGACCTCCATTCCCGGAGAGAGGGCAATTCCCGCGTCCCGGTAGGCCTTGATTGCACCTGCGGAGAGGCATTTCTTCTCGT
>JAENZA010000262.1 GCA_016841485.1 Methanobacteriota archaeon | reverse complement strand
GAAAAACTCGGGGTAATCGGGGAAGAGGATTGGGGAGACGCCGTATATCTCCCGAGTATTCTTCAGATAGTCAGTAAATACACGGTGGGGTTTTAAGATATCGGCTGGCTCCGAGGCGATAACCCGGGCACCTTGGAGTTCACAGAGGCGGAGAGCGAACTCGTCCGGGAAAGCGATGTCATGGTCGGGAAAGACTTCGTAGAGCATCTGGAGAGTGCCGATGCTCTCTTTGAACCGCTCGAAGATGATGAGGTTGGCGTGCCCCCTATCGGTCAGCGAGACCTCGCCGTCAGCCTCCCTGACAAAGCCCACCTTCTTGAGGTAACTGACGGTAAAAGCATAGGTCGAGGAGGGAATATGTTTTTTAATCTCATCTTTGGGCTCCTGCCGCAGGAGTGCGTCCAGGACCTCGATTCGGCGCTCGCTCGAAAATATCCTCATGAAATCGGTGATTTTCATGTACCTTCTCATATTTCGTCGGTAGCGTCACATTAATCTTCTTCTTTGTAGAGACGGTATACTGAGTACTCGGCGGAGCCGATCGTTTCCCGGTTGCGCCGAAGGGTCTGCACCGCGACCGCTCCTGCAGGTCCCGATCTCCGAACCGGGCAGCAGGCGAGGATCTTCTTTACACCCATGAACGTCAATTGGCGAGCCATACCCCAGGCGAACAACTCACTGGCCGTCCTCTTCGCGGCATGCGAGGGTTACGGCTACCACCTTGAGGTCACCGACGAACCGCGCCCCGATGTCACCATCTACAGCACAAACTCCATCAACGAACGCTTCTATCGTGACGAGATCGCGGGAGCCGACTGCATAACAATTGCCGGAGGGCCTCATCCCTCCGCCTGCTACAGCGAGGTGGCGGAGTACGCCGACTACGTCGTCGTCGGGGAAGGCGAGTACACCCTCCCGGCGCTCCTTGCCGCCATCGAAGAGGGGAGGGACCCGCCCCCCGGCGTCGCCACCGCCGCCGGCTACACGCCTGCCCGCCACACCGTCCTCCTTGACGGTCACCCGCCCTTCTCGCAGATCAAGTGGTTCATCGAGATCACCCGGGGATGCCCGTTCTCCTGCGGATACTGCCAGACGCCCCGCCTCTTCGGGCGATGCATGCGTCACCGCTCCATAGACGAGATCAGCCGGTATGCATCGCGCTACCAGGATATCCGGTTCGTCACCCCG
>JAENZA010000261.1 GCA_016841485.1 Methanobacteriota archaeon | reverse complement strand
TCACGTTCACGAATCACGGCGGGATGAATATGGACCGGGCAGTGGAGATTCGGTGCTGGAACGGCGGGACTGGTCCGGGAAACGAGAACTTCACGCTCGATGTCCGGGCCGGGGCGACCGGGACGCGTATCGTTCCGGACCCGACGCGGGTCGTGGTCGTCGGGACGTTCATCGGCAACGAATCGTGGATACTGCTTGATAATACGCTCTAAGATGGTTTTTTAGTCTTTTTTGGTGCGGGGAGGGGTGCGGGGGTTCCCTGACCGCAGTTTTTTCGGGTGGATTTTTGAGGGCGACCGTGCTGTTGCGTACTGGTGTGGCTGCCGAGAGCGGGGATTTGAGCGGGACGAAGGCCTGCTCCATGGGTGCAAACAAGGGCAGGTTGGATAGGCGAATAGCTCGGTATAGTGGACCGTGGTGGATATCGCGCCTGAGGGGAGGGGACAGGGGAGTGCGAGCGCAGCGAGCATGAGCACCGATAGGTGCGAGGGGGGACACTCCCCCCCCTCAAAGCCTAACGGCTTCTCGTGCTCCGTTCCAGAGGAACGTCGCACTCCCCTGCGACCCCACCCCCTATGGCGATACCCGGTGGAAAGCCGTGCATGGGTCTATGTGACTGAAAAGTGCGTGAGCACTGTTAGGTGTGAATAATAGCGAGCGGGACGCCCGGAGTTCAAGCACCGAAGGTGGCGAAGTAAGACTGTTCGCAGAAAAGGAGCTTGAGAAGATCCCGGGTCTTCGAGTGCGACCGCAACGATCCTGAGACCCCGAAACCCTGGCTGCCCTCCCCTCAGAGCGGGAAGATCGTATACTGGATGTACCAGATATACTGCACCACGGGTATCCAGAAGTGGTAGCCCTCCCAGCAGCTGGTGGCGAACCGGAAGTCGACGACGACTTCCCAGGCGAGCCCGAAGAACATCAGCACCGGGACCGCGTAGGCGAGGAGACGGGGGGAGGCGCGTTTTGCGAGGACGGCGACATAAAGCACCGCGGCACCGGCGAGGAAGAGGTAGGCGAGGGTCGTGATGAACGTTATCTGCCCACCGGGGTTCCGGCCGGCGATGACCTGGAGGATGACGAAGATGAGCGGGAGATCGATGACCGCGAGCCAGAAGAGGACCTTTAGCGCCTCCCGCACCCCGTCGCCGTCCAGGCCCGCGTGCTTGAAGGCGTAGACCCCGATGAC
>JAENZA010000049.1 GCA_016841485.1 Methanobacteriota archaeon | reverse complement strand
CCCACTCGCTCTTCAGGGATGACCGTGTCCTCGAGGGCGTCCGGCAGGCAGTCCAGGGGACACCGGGCGACCTTCGCCTGCAGGCGAGAATCCAGGGGGAGAGGCGTGCCCTTCATCTCCGCTTCGTCCCGGTGGTCTTCGAGAACGGAAAGGAGGGGTGCGCCATCACCTTTGCCGATGAGACCGAGTACCGGGACGCAAAGGAACACGCCGGCGACTGGCACGAGCGCTATGAAGCGCTCGCGGCAGACCAGACCGAATCGATCGTGCACCTGAAGCCCGACATGACGGTAACCTTCGCAAACCCGGCCTTCTGCCGACGGACGGGGCGAAACAAAGACGAAATGATGGGGCTCAGGTTTCTGCCGATGGTATCAGCAGAAGGAAGGGAACGGGTAAAAGACATCCTCTCCTCGCTTACACCAAATGAGCCGGCACGAACGGTCGAGGTGCGCACCATCCGGCCCGACGGGACCCTGGCCTGGGAGGAATGGACCTTCAGGGCGCTCTTCGGCGAAGGAGCACGGGTCAGCGGGTTCCACGCCACCGGGCGTGATACCACCGCCCTGAAACACTGCACCGAACAGCTCCGCCAGTACCACCAGAACCTGGAGGCGCTCATTGCAGAGAGGATACGGGAGATGCAGGTCGCAAACCGCTCACTATTGGAGGTCATCGCCGAAAAAGAAGCCCTTGAACGGGAGATCCTCTTCACCCAGTTCGCCTTCGACCATGCCTCCGACTCCATCCTTCTCTTCGATGCGGCAGGCAGGGTCTACAAGGCGAACAGGACGGCAGAGGACCTCCTCGGATTCAGGCCCGATGAGATCGGCGCCATCACCGTCTTCGATGTCAACCCCTCCATCAGCCTGGAGAGGTGGGAACGGATGTGGACGGAGGCGGTCCCGGGCCGAAAGGAACGCAGCCTCTCCGTGCACCGGCGAAAGGACGGAACGATCATCGATGTGGAGGTCTCCCGTACCTTCGTCCAGTACGGCGACCGCATGTACTTCTGCTCGATTGCACGCGAAGTGGGAAAGACCACCACCACCAACGCCCGTACATAAAATAAGAGAGCATCGGGACAGGGCAGTCATTCTTCTCTTCGCATACACTCCCCGATACACCGGGCAAGCTCCGCCGCACGACCGGAGCCGAGCAGGAACCGGTCGCCGTCGCGGCACTCGATACGCACCCCCCTGTTTCCGGAGGCGGAATATGCCCGTCCACGCCGTCCGAACCGGATACCCCAGCCACCGAACTCCCGCAGGGGAGAATAGTCCTCCGCCTCCGCCCGGACGATGGAGGTGCAGGGCACCACCCGCCATGCCAGGTGAAAGGGCACATACCGGAACATGAGGGCGCCGTCCCGGACGACCGTCTCGAGGTGCGCCGCATAGATAAGGACGGGGAGGCCGACACCGAAGAGGAGGACGAAGAACCACATCGCCCAGTCCGGTGCGGGGTTCGTCCCGAAGGGGACGCCGTAGATAATCTGCTGCACAAAGGAGATCCACATCAGGGCCGCGATGATGCCGACGACTGCCAGCAGAGCCGGATGGCGCATGTACTGGACTTCGTAAAATGCAGTGCCGTCCCCATCGTCACTCATGCCGTTTCACCGTCCCGGCGGCCCCCCCGGCCCACCCCCTCCAGCTCCCTCTTCGCCGTGAAGAAGACCCCGAGGGCCACGACCTGCAGGGCGACCATCAGGAGGATCATGGAGGTCCGCGAGACCATATAGAGCCAGCCCGCTGCGATGCCGCCGATGAAGAAGGATGCGCCGTATATTGTGTTGAAGATGCCGTAGGCACGGCCCCGTTTCGAGATATGGGTGTAATCGGCCACCGCCGCCCTGAGAACCGTCTCCTGCACCCCCATCACCGCCCCCCAGAGGACGGCTCCGGCAAGCGCAGCGGCATATGCCGTCCCGAAGACCAGGAAGGGGATGACCATCCCGAAAAGGGGCATCAGGACGAGGGTAACGAGCCCGAACCGGTCGTAGGCCCGCCCGACGACGAGGGCCACCACCGCGTCCACCCCCATCGCAATCGCATAAAAGAGCGGGATCTGGGCGCCGGGAACGATCCCCTCTGCTATGAAGTGGAAGCTGATTAACGGGAATGCGGCAAATCCCGCCACCGTCAGTGCCGTAAAGAGGCCATACCGGGCCAGCGCCCGGAGCGGCGGGGCCCCTTGTTCGGGCGCCGCGTACGGTTCGAACGTGGCAGGGTCGGGAGCCCGGTACCGCATCAGGAGGAGAACGGCGATCATCAGGGCAAACGGCACGGCAAGGAGGACAAAACCTCCCCGGTAGTCGCCCTGCACAAGAAATGCCCCGGTGAAGATCAGAGGTCCTGCGACGGCGCCTATCTGGTCCAGCGCCTCATGAATCCCGAACCCCCACCCCCTGCCCGTCGATGTTGTCAGGTTGGAGAGGATCGCATCCTTTGCAGGCGCCCGGATGCCTTTGCCCATCCGCTCCACGATGTAGAGGCCTGCCGCCATCTCCCACGAACCGGCAAGTGCGAGAAACGGCACCGCAACGAGCATCCCGTACCCCAGAAAGACCAGCGTCCAGTAATGCCGGGTCATATCGGCCAGATACCCCGACACCAGGCGGAGGAGATAACCGAGAAACTCCCCCACCCCCGCCACCAGGCCGACGATAAACGCAGTGGCCCCCAGATAATAGAGATACGGGCCCGCCACACTCCGGGCGCCTTCGTAGATCACGTCACCGAACATCGCGACGATGCCAAAGAGAACGATCAGGAGATAGGCATTGCGACGAAGGACGTCCGCCCCGGCAGCATCCTGCATGCGTAGCGATATGCCACTGCGATGGATAAATGCAAAGGGTGACTGCCACCGTACCCCGCGGCCGGACCCCCACAGACCCGTCGGACCCATTTTGGGGGCAGAGGACTTCCCCCACCATTTTTTAGGGGGACGACACGGGGACAGAAGAAGGTTGTGCCATGCAGGGGGCCCATATAAATAGAAGGTACGCAGGCGCCTTAACCCGGAGCTAATTATTAACATGCTGTCTGACAACAGTGTATTCATGGCAATCGAGTACCTCATCCACCGAGACTGTACGGTAAAAGAGGCACTGCAGATTGAGAAGATCGTAACGAGAATAAAACTCAGGTCCAGTGCCCGTGCCATCATGCAGCACTTCTCCGAGGCCGGGGTAGCAGAGGAGGAGATACGTGCAACCACATTTTCCTACACCCTCTTCGGCCCCGGCGGAGAGGAACGGCGCACCCAGTTTACCGTTGGCCAGGCACTCGACCTCGCGGAGGAACTCGCCCCTCTTGGCAAGCAGTGTGCGGACTGCCCGATCGCCGGTACGGAGCCCTTCCGGTGCTATGGCTCCATCTCCTATCCCATCTCCGCCGCAGGAGAGCGATGGCTCTGCTCGCTCTGCACCGCCGCCATCGAAAAAGGGGGCACCAGTGCATCGGTCGTCGAGAGGATCCCCGGTATCGGCCTGAAGGGAGCGGCCTTCGAGGCGATGCGAAAGGATGCCACCGGCACCTATTTTGAGAGCAGAGAGCCTGCATCGGTCACCATACGAAAGAACATGTTCACGAAGGAGACGATCACCTCGAGCCAGCTCCTGGAACTCCTCTTCGGCACATGCCCCCTCGAAGGGAGGCATATCATGCTCATCCTCCTCCTGGCAGGCGCGGACCTGACCGGCGAGCCGCCACACCCGGAGCCCTTGCTCCCCCCGGCCCCCGCAGACGATGATGCCCGCATCGAAGAGTTCGTCCGGTTCTTCGAACGGCTCTCCTCCACGTATCTGCTCAACACCAGCATGGGCGTGGATTTCTAGAGACCCGGCCCGAAGGCCCGGCAATGAACACGGACGATGCCCATTCCCCGGTCGCAGAGGTGCCGGTTGCACGACCACCCCATGACCGCTTTTTCCATCGAACATTCAGCCCCGATTCGGGGAACGCCCGTGGGACGAAACCACAGGTCGTGAAAAACAGGCTGCCGTTGAAGAGCTTTTAAAAAATACCCGTGCACAACAAATCATGCACGAAAAAACAAAGGCCGGGGCCGAGATTTGAACCCGAGTCCAGGGAACCACAATCCCTGAGGATAACCACTACCCTACCCCGGCAAAAATGCCTTTCTATTTTCTACGTCCCGAATATTTAATCTATTGATTCTGCCCGGGCAACACCTCCCCTGCGGCCTCCCGTAAACGGGAAAGATCTGCAGGAACGCCCGTCCCGTACGGTACCGCATACCACCACGCCAGGGCGGCCCCGCCCCGGCGAACGGAGCGTTCGCCCTCGCGGCATCCCCCCCTTCCCCCCTGAGACGTAAGGACAGGGACGCCACCTTCCTAGTGCCCGAAGGAGGGAGGGGCAGGAACCCTCAGGCACTCTTAAGAATCCCGGTGACTATTTATATGAGTACCAAGGAATTGGGCGTACATTCCGGAGAATGGACCCAGGAGGAACGCCGAAGATACTTTTTCAGTCAATAGGACGGCCGGAGGGACAATATCATGGCAAAAAAGAAGAAAAAAGAGCAGAAAGGAATGGCCGCATCGACGATACGGACGCCGATCGTCTGCGTACTGGGCCACGTAGACCATGGCAAGACCTCCCTGCTGGACAGAATCCGTGGCTCATCGGTCGTCGATAAAGAGGCTGGGGCCATCACCCAGCATATCGGTGCGACGATTGTGCCCCTCGAGGCAATCGAAGAGATGAGCGGCACCTCAGGGAAGATGCAGTTTGATGTTCCCGGCCTCCTCTTCATCGACACCCCTGGCCACCACGCCTTCACCACCCTGCGCTCACGGGGCGGGGCACTTGCGGACATGGCAATCCTCGTGGTGGACATCAACGAGGGCTTCCAGCCGCAGACCCGGGAGGCGCTCCAGATCTTAAAGACCTACAAGACGCCGTTTGTCATTGCAGCCACCAAGGTCGACCGCGTCCACGGGTGGAAGAAGATGGCAGGCGCCCCCTTTGCAAAGACCTTTGCCCAGCAGAACGAGCGGGTCCGAACCGATGTCGAGATGAAGACCTACGAGCTCATCGGCGAACTCTCGGAGATGGGGCTCTCCTGCGAACGCTACGACCGGGTCCGTGACTTTGCAAAAAACATTGCCATCGTCCCGGTCTCCGGCATCACCGGCGAGGGCCTTGCCGACCTCCTGATGGTGATGGTCGGCCTTGCGCAGCGGTACATGACGCAGGACCTCGCCCTCTCCACATCAGGGCCCGGCATCGGGACCGTCCTCGAGGTGAAGGAGGAACGGGGCCTGGGGACCACCCTTGACGTGATCCTCTATGACGGGCAGCTCAACATCGGGGACGATATCGTCGTGGGCGCCGAGAGCGGCGGCGTAATCGAGACCAAGATCCGCTCCCTTCTCCAGCCACGCCCGATGCAGGAGATCCTCACCGAGGACCGGTTCGACCGGGTCAAAAACGTGACGGCCGCGACCGGCATCAAGGTGGCCGCCCCGAAACTCGAGGGAGCCATGGCAGGATCGCCACTTCGCGTCATCCGCGGCGATCGTGACGAGATCGTCGAGGCCGTCATCCGCGAGATGGAGGATGTGGCGGTCACCCTCTCGGACGAAGGGATCTCCATCAAGGCCGACACCATCGGGGCCCTCGAGGCGCTCTCCAAGGAACTGGAGGAGAACAACATCCCCATCATGCGGGCCGAGGTGGGGCCGGTCAGCAGGCACGACATCATCGAGGTCGGCACCATCAAAAACCCCCTCCATTCGGTCCTCCTCGCTTTCAACACCCCCATCCTCCCCGACGCCCTCGACACCCTCGAGGAGCCGGGAAACCGGCATGTCCACCTCTTTGAGGCGAGTGTCATCTACCATCTCATTGACGATTACCTCGACTGGGAGGAGAATACCCGGCGCACGATGGAGAAGGAGAGTTTTGAAAAACTCATCCTCCCGGCAAAGATCACCCTCCTCCCCGACTGTGTCTTCCGTCAGTCCAACCCGGCAGTGGTGGGCGTCCGTGTCCTCGGCGGCAAACTGCAGGCAGGCGTCAACCTCGTCCACCTCGACGGGCGCAAAGTCGGCAAGGTAAAACAGATCAAGAGCGGGCAGGAGAACATCAGCGAAGCGATCCAGGGTCTTGAGGTTGCCATCTCCATCGACGGTCCGACCGTGGGGCGCCAGATCAATGTGGGCGACGACCTCTACGTCGATATTCCCGAACACCACGTCAAGGTGCTCGAGCATGAGATGATGAACCATCTCTCCGCATCAATGCTGGATATCCTGGAAGAATTTACCCGAATGAAGCGTAAAGAACGCCCCTTCTGGGGCAAATAATCATGGCGGCACCAAGGGTCGCGGAACACATGATTTTTAATACATTCCAACTAATATTATAGACACTTTCGCAGGAGCAGAATACATCATGGCAGAATTCAAAGTTGTTTTATCTGACCCCCGTGACGGCGCATCATACAAAGTTGAAGCGACCGGCGGAGTGGCAAATGCCTTTATCGGCAAGAGCATAGGTGACGAGATTTCCGGTGACGCGCTCGGATTTGCCGGTTATACGATCATGATCACCGGCGGTACCGACAAGACCGGCATCCCGGCACGAAAGGACCTTCCCGGTGCGGGCAGGCGGCGCCTCCTCCTCTCCAAGAGTGTAGGGTTCGCCCCGACCTACCAGGGAGAACGCAGGAGAAAGAGCATCCGTGCTGCAGAGATCACCGGCGATTTCGTCCAGATCAATGCCAAGGTCACCGGATACGGGAGCAAGACCCTTCAGGAGTACTTCGCCCCGCCCGAGGAAGCAAAGGCAGAGTAACCTGCATCACATGCAGGCGAAGGAACAGAGAACCTGAGAAATATACTATATCTCTTTTCTTCTCTACCGTTCGCGGGAGAGCGTTTTTCAAAACACCATCAGGAAGAGCTGCGGCAATATGCCGCATCAAAGAAACGAAGGACCCAGGGGAGATGCATCTCCCGAAAAAAAGACGATGTCTTCAGCAGCCGTCGCCGGAAAGCGTCTGCCGGAGAGATTCGAGCATATCCTCGAAGGGGACGCCATGGCGCCGTGCCACGATCACCAGGGCAGCCTCCGGACGCAGGTGATCGTCAAAGGACTCCCTGACAAGACCGTTTACCTCGGCAGCCACTGCCGAGACCTCCGTCCCCCGGGCCTCCGCTATCCGTGCCATCATGAGGTCGCAGGCATTTTCCCTGACATTGAATATATCGCTCGTTGGACGAAATCCCAGCGGGATCGTCACCGCCGACGGGTCGAAGGACGGTACGAGCACCCCTCCCACCTCACGGAGAAGGCCCTGCCTCTTGCCGAGGTTTACGACCAAGGATGCCTGATCACGGTCCATCCACTTGCGATCGATGGCAAAAAAATAGATGAATTCCGTCGGCCGGAGACTCTCCTTTCTCATCGCCTTAAACGGCGCAGCAATCGTCTGTTCAAGGGTCAACTGACAGCACCCAGAATGAACCGTTTCAGATCAAGCGCATCCTGTCCGGTCATCGAGGAGGTCTTTGTGATCGTACATTCCGTAGCCATTCCCACCTCATCGAGCCTGACCAGGAACACATTGCGGGACCGGGGAATCCTGCGTTCCGTACTGAGGAGCGTCTCCTTGAGCTCAATCTGGAAGTCAACCGCCTCCGTGAGGTCATAGAGGAGACCAGGAACCTCATCGACGGGTAAAAATGAGGTCTTGTGATCCGCCACCTGGACCTGGAAATCAATCCTGACCATTTCATCCCCCAACCGGGCCGCCTCATGCGTCCCGTTCAGCCGTACAATCGTTGCAACGGCATCGCTGAACGGTACATTGACATCGAAGACGAGATCACACCGCTTGGGAAACCGGTGATATATGCGTCGCATTAGTACAGTATGAGTTGGTACTTACCTAAAAAGCATACGCTTCTTTAATAATTGGTATGACCCGCATCGCTGCGGGAAAAAATGATATTGTATCCGCCTACTCTACGAGGACGGCATTGATGACGCCATCCTGTCCGGGGCGGGATACGATGCGTGCCCGGCCGATCTCGGTCCTGATGATTGCTCCCTTGGTCAGGAGGTTTCGCCGGACAAAGTTGGGATTTGCGGTGTTCTTTTCGACGGTTTCCATGCTGACTTTCTTTGTCACGCCGTTCTTCGGGTCGGAGACATTTGCATACTGCGCACGAAGGACACGGACCTTGTTGTTTCCGCCCATGGTCCGCATGATACGGCGACGGTCCTCACCAATGTGGGAATCCGCTGATGCATTTCCAATCTCTGCCTTCCTCTTACCACGGGCGTGCCTGAGACGTCCGCCGGTTTCTTTCCTTACTGATCTGCCATGCCACTGCATTGTATACGCACCTTTTCGGTTGTAGGATAATATTCAGGAGCGGGCCGGTGCCGGAAGTACCGGCGGTCTACCCACTGAAGTGCTATAATAATTCATTTTGCAGCTATTTAACTGCACTGATCATTCAACGATCGCATCGAGGAGGGCGTCGACGCCCTCGCCGGTCTTCATGTTGGTCTTAAACACCGGCATCCCCGGGTTATAGCGGTGAATGTCCGCTTCAAGCCGCCCGACATCGCAGCCGACGTACTCTGCAAGGTCCACCTTGTTGATGACCGCGATATCGGATTCACGAAACATCATCGGGTGCTTGTTTGCGACATCGTCACCCTCGGTGGTGGAGACGACCACGATGCGCTTTTCGGCCCCCAGTTTGAAATCGGTGGGGCAGACCATGTTCCCGACATTCTCGATGAAGAGGATGTCGATCGCATCGAGGGGAATCTGATCAAGCGCGTGTTCCACGAGATGGGCATCCAGGTGGCACTCCTTACCGGTGTTTGCATTCACCGCAGGGGCCCCGGTCGCGAGGATCCGCTGAAAGTCGTCATCCCCGTACACATCACCTGCAATGGCGCCCGCCACAAGACCCCGCTCCCTGAGCTTCGGCACCATCTGTTCGATGAGCGCCGTCTTGCCGGACCCGATTGCACCAAGGAGGTCGAAAGCCCGAACGGATGCATCCACCAGCCGGTGATGATTCCTGTGTGCGAGGCGGTTGTTTGCGTCGAAGACATCCTTCTCGATGCTGACGTCGATATGATGCATGAATAGTGGTATCTCAGAAGTTCGGTTTATACCTTCACAATGTCATATACTACTGCATGGATCCAGAACGCATCCTCTACCCGTGCTACTTTGACGTGTCCCTCCCGCGCAGCAAAGGGCGCAGGGTCCCGGCAGACAAGGCACAGGAGAACCCGACGGCAAAGGCCATCCACAAGGCGGCAAAACGCCTCGGCCTCTCCGCAAGGATTGAGGAAGCATCCCATCCCGGCTACTGGATGAAAAAAGAAGGCCGCATAATCGTTGAATACAAGGGGAGCAAGGAAGAGCTGATCCGCAGAGTGGCGGCTAAAATCCGGTGATCCTCCGATGTACGACCTCCATACCCACACCACCCTGTCGGACGGCGAACTGCTCCCAACCGAACTGATCCGCCGGGCGGCGGTCCTCGGCTACACCGTCGTCGGCATTACCGACCATGCGGACGCATCAAATATCGATACCCTCGTCCAAACAACGGAAAAAGTCCGGAACAGTGCCCGTGCCTACGGCGTCCGGCTCCTGACCGGTGTCGAGATCACCCATGTGCCGCCCGCCGAGATCGCA
>JAENZA010000260.1 GCA_016841485.1 Methanobacteriota archaeon | reverse complement strand
GGGACGTCTACGACCACACCATCCAGGTCGCCGAGACCGTGGAGACCTACCGGGATATGATGTCCGGGACCCTCGACGTCTACCTATCGAGCCAGAGCAGCCGGATGAACGAGATCATGAAGGTCCTCACCATCATCGCCACCATCTTCATCCCGCTCACCTTCATCGCCGGGCTCTACGGCATGAACTTCGCATACATGCCCGAACTCAGGTATCCCTGGGGGTATCCCGCGGTCCTCGCTTCGATGGCGGTCGTCGCGGGCATCATGCTCCTCTACTTCAAAAAGAAGAGGTGGATATGATGGCACCCCGGGCGCACGCCATAGACCAGAGTAGACACCTATAATGGTCTTAAACTCTAATCGCACCATTTTAGGAAAATATGAAACATGCCTTAAATCTGAAGTGTAAAACGCAAAAAAATTCGTTTTGAAGACATATCTCACCAAGTGGTCAAAGCATATCATGGGACAGAACCCGACCATATTGTTGTAGTACTGGCCAAAGATCCAGTAGACACGCTTGTAACTCATTTGAAAAAATATGGTCAAACAGTTGGAAAAGATCATCTCGTTATTTTAGTCGATCCAGTCGATCTTGCAAGGTTTCTCCGATTAACGGGTGTAATTTGATTTGGCATATCAATTGTGATCGCAAAGTGAGGGCTTACCAGATCTTCATCTTCCCTTCATGTACGAGAAGGACTTGGTATTATCTTTGCTACTGCTCGAACCATACAATTTGATCGAGCAGCACCGCTCCTGAGGCGGCACGAGTCGATCGATATCATATCCAAGATAGTATTGTATTCACCATCCTTCCCACCCATATTTAATCAGCGAATGCTAACACTTCCCTACTATGGCAATCCATCCCATCGACTACCGGTACGGCACCCCCGAGATGCGTGCCGTCTGGAACGAGGAGAATCGGTTCCGGGCGATCGTCATGGCCGAAGTGGCGCTGGCCCGTGCCGAGGCCGTGCACGGGATGATTCCCCGCGAAGATGCGGAGACGATCGCGATCTCTGCGCCGGAGGCACGTCTCGAACGGGCGAAGGAGATCGAGGCCGAGATCAACCACGACATGATGGCCGTCGTCAAGGCCGTCACCGAGGTCTGCGGCGACGCCGGGCGGTGGATCCACTACGGCGCGACCTCAAACGATATCCTGGATACGGCGACCGCCCTGCAGCT
>JAENZA010000259.1 GCA_016841485.1 Methanobacteriota archaeon | reverse complement strand
TCTGTACCGACGCAGCAAGTGAGGGGTTGAACCTGCATGCAGCAAGTGCCATCATTAATGTGGACATGCCGTGGAACCCGGCGAAGGTAGAGCAGAGGATAGGCCGTGTCGACCGGTTGGGGCAGACGTCCCCGAGCGTGACGGTGGTGAACCCCTGGTACCCAACATCCATTGAGGCGAGTATGTATGGCACTCTCTTCTCCAGGAAGGAGATTTATCACCTGGTTGTCGGTCCTGCACAGGATATTTTCAGCGAACATCTCAGGAAAGCCTTTGATGAGAATGCACGGGGGGAGCGCCTGAAGCGACTTGCCGAAGAGACTGTTGAGGAGATTGACCGAATAAAAGAGGCTGCAACGCGCGTTGAAGGCGTCTTCACTGGTGTACAGTGGGACGGCGGTTCTGCCGAGGACGATGCCGTAATTCAACGGACAAAGGCGTTTCTTCGGACCGCTGCGCCGGTGCTGGGGCTTGCAATTGAAGAACGGGATGAGAGGCTCTATATCATCGGCAGTGTTCGTGGGGTACCCACGGATCTTGACCGGTGGAACGGGGCGTCACTGGTAGTGGGGCGCGCGAACGCTTTAACGCCTGCTCACCCTATCGTTCGGTGGTTCATCTCCACATTGATACGTATGGGGAGCGAATCCAGCGAACGATCAATATTCCCTATCTCTCTTTATGTCGTGAAGGATGCTCGAAGGATTGGAACACTGATAAAGATCGAGGGCGATGGTGGTTTTCCGGAAGAAGTGACAGGATCTGGTGTTATCCAGGTGATGGATGCTCTTTTAGCGCACGCACGGGGTGATGCAGCATGACCTGCTCCTGCGAAAAGCGAGTCGAACTTATCCTTAAGGGAGTCCGGCAGAATGCCCGTGCTCGTGAAGGAGAGTATCGGCACCGCATTGAAGCCTTCCAAGAAGGGATCCGTTCGGGCGTGGAAGAGATCGCTATTCGTCATCTCTTTCGGGCTGGAGTGTACTGGGCGAGTTTTGATCACGGTAGTAACCGCCGCCCTTCCGAGGCAATGATCCGTGATGCGCTCTCCGGGCATGTCGCCCGTGAATATCCGGTGCTCAATGTGCTGGTGCCACGGGTTGATGAAGCCATTCAGACGGGGAGCATCATTGACGATCCAGTTCAGATGCTTCGGAAAATTCTCCGGAGAGGAGGCACAAATATTCCTTCGCTCCTTCT
>JAENZA010000003.1:60778-95175 GCA_016841485.1 Methanobacteriota archaeon | reverse complement strand
ACTGTTCTACTACTATTATTCTCCAGAGCGAAGCTGAAACCCGGCATCGGGTCTGTTTATTGTTACTGTTATTATTCAAAACGAAGCTGAAACCCGGCATTGTGCCTGTATTGATCTTTCAATGCGTATCATGGGATCTGGTGATATGTGTCCATTATCCGTTCGTCTTTCGGGGGGGAGATGAAGCATTGGAAGATGGTGAACAATTCCCCTGCCGTCAGAGGAATATTTTTACCTGTTGGTGTCGTTAATTCACCAGATGAGGACCCCGTATTCTGCACAGAGAAGATACGCTTCCGTTCGCACGCCATGGAAATCCCGAACAATGAATATGGTGGAGTCCGTCGTTACTCCCGGGACCATGCCGAATTCGGTTGCCCGTGCAGTGGTATACTGGTATGCAAGGCGTTTCAGGTGGAACCTGGTGCTGTTTGCAGCTGTTTACACTCTTCTTGTCAGTGAGAAATGAGCCATAATGGGGGGACTGGGCACCTGCGGCTGAAGGCTGAATAAAATACCAGCCACGGAGTGTCAGGCCTGGAATGGAGATCAGGGATTTGGGCTTTAGAGCTTAGAATGGGAGGCAGAATGCACCCTGATGACGAACGCCCATCCTGAATCGCATCTATGAGGATATCAGCAGATGCCTATTTTTTGAGCATTATTAATCTGTTCTCACCGGTGTGGGGCCGGCAACAAAAAAAAGTGAGATTATTGGAAGATGTCGAAGATCTGGTCGTCGCCGGTGTCGCTGAGACGCTTGCGCTCGGTCGGTTCTTCCACGAGGGCGAGAACCGGGAGATCCATGTTGACACCTGGGGTAAATCCGAACATCTTCTCCATCTCCACCTGGAGGGAGTGCATGAAGAGTGAGTTCGGGATGTCCATTGCACAGAGTTCTTCGCACTGCCCACAGTTGATACAGGAGTCCGATATATGGGAGAACCTGATCAGGTGGAACATGAAGGGGGGCGGAACCTGACCCGGTGTGACGAGATGTGCCTTCTTGGTCGAACATTCGACGCAGTAACAGATGGGACAGTTCTCGATACACTGGTAGCATTTGATACAGCGGGAGGTCTCGTCCATGATGAACTTCAGGCGGTCCTCGCTCTCACCGAGTGCACCAAACTGGGCTGCACGGTGTTTGTCAGCGAGCTTGAGCATCGCGTTTTCGACCTTGCCGCGAATCTCGATGCCCTTGGGGATGGGTGCTTCAGTAACAAGTGCACCGGCCTTTGTTGCACCGTCGACGAGGGCTGCACCCTTGTCGCTGCAGACTTCGATAAAGGTTGCCTTGCCGGCCTTGTCACCGATAACACCCCAGTTACCGCATGCAACATCACACTGGCGGGGAACCTTTGTCTTACAGCGCTGGCAGTTTGCCCGGCGTCCGTATCCTTCTTCCTCGAGGTCGTCGATTGAGATGCCCTTGTGTTCGCCGTCTTTGGTGATGACGATGAACTGGCCTTTGTCGATCTCCTCTTTTACGACATCGTCGGGGTTGATGTCGAACTTCTCGGTGATCATCTTGCGTGCACTGACAGGTGATACGGAACCACCACAGTTGAGACCGATCATCACGACATTGTCGAGGTTGATCTGGTTTCTCTTGGCAAGTTCGTACATTGCCTTTGCATCACAGCCCTTGAGCGTGATTGCAAGTTTTTCATTGCGTGCACCGTCAAGGTACTTCTTTATGAGCTTCGGGAGGAGCACGGTACCACAGTGAAGTGAACCTGCAGTCTGTGCAATCTCGTCGGGGTTGGTGATAATGACCGGGGTGGCGTCGAAGACGTCATAGCCCTTCTTCACTGCAAGGACTGCGTCGACCATGCCACTTTCAAGTGCGTATTTGAGCATGGCCGTAACTGCGCCACCGCACTCGCCTTTCTCGCACATTGCTGCATCAGCTGCGGATGCATACAACATATCGCCTTTTGCTACCATTTTCAGGCCTCCTGAATCTTTTCAACTTTCACCGCACAGGCCTTGTACTCCGGGATCTTGGCGATTGGGTCAAGTGCATTGTTGGTGAGCCTGTTTGCTGCACATTCCGCGAAGTGGAACGGCATGAACATGACACCTTTCATGATGTCTTCGGTGACCTTTGCCGGGACTTCGATCTCGCCACGGCGGGTGATTGCCTTGACAATTTCCTTGTCTTTGATGCCAAGTGCTGCTGCATCCTCGGGGTTGATCTCAATCCATCCGGTCGGGACTTCGTGGTCCAGGGTTGCTGAACGGCGGGTCATGGAACCTGTGTGCCAGTGCCAGAGACAGCGTCCTGTGGTGAAGACGAACGGATATTCATCGTCCGGAACTTCTGCGGGCGGCTTGTATGC
Organism: Methanobacteriota archaeon; assembly: GCA_016841485.1. Classification (GTDB taxonomy): domain Archaea; phylum Halobacteriota; class Methanomicrobia; order Methanomicrobiales; family Methanomicrobiaceae; genus Methanovulcanius. Next base: position 92,830 of record JAENZA010000003.1, on the reverse strand, counting down.
ACAGACGTGCATGACACCCATGCCGTCGGGGTGGGAGAACTTGCCGATGTGCAGGATCGGTGTGCCGGGGTGCTCCTCGGTGGGGCATGGCCAGTGGAGAGCCTCGGGTTTGTTGAGACGCTCATAGTTCATGCCGTGGTAGGACGGGGTAAGGCCTGCCATCTCGTCGAAGATCTCCTCAGCGGATTCCCAGGCAAACTGCTCGGGGTAGCCCATTGCGGCTCCGACTTCTGCGATGATCTTCCAGTCTACCTTTGCCTGTCCGGGCGGGTCCTGTGCCTTTCTCCACATCTGAACACGGCGTTCGGTGGAGGTCTGGGTGCCGTCTTTTTCTGCGTAGCAGGTTGCGGGCAGTACGACGTCTGCAAGCTGAGCGGTCTCGGTCAGGAAGATATCCTGGACGACGAGGAAGTCGAGGTTCTTGAATGCGTGCTCGACGTGGGTAAGGTCGGGGTCCGAGATCAGCGGGTTCTCACCCATGATGTACAGTGCCTTGAGTTCACCTGGCTTGTCGGCGAGGACATCCATCATGGTGGTGACTTCGTATCCGTTTGCTGGTGCACAGATGCCGTCGGGGAATCCCCATCCGTCTTCGAATTTCTTGTGTGCGGCGGGGTCGATGACCTTCTGGTAGCCGGTAAAGACCACCGGGAGTGCTCCCATGTCACAGGCTCCCTGCACATTGTTCTGTCCACGCAGTGCATTGACACCGGCTCCGGCCTTGCCGAGGTTTCCGGTCAGCATCTGGATGTTTGCGACGGACTTCACATTGTCGACACCGACAGTGTGCTGGGTGATACCCATCGAGTAGAGAATACAGGAGGATTCGGATTTTGCAAACCATTCGGCTGCCTGTTTCAGCTGTTCGGGGGGAATACCGGAGATCTTGGAGACGTTCTCGAGGGAGTATTTCTCCTGCATGACCTCGGCCTTGAGTTCTTCGTATCCCTTTACGCGGGATGCGATGAATTCCTTGTCTTCCCATCCGTTCCTGATGATCTCCTGCATCATACCGTTCAGGATTGCAACATCCGAACCTGAGCGGAACTGCATGTAGAGATCTGCCTGCTTTGCAGTACAGGTGTAACGGGGGTCGGCGTAGATGAGCTTTGCACCGTTAATCATCTTGGCCTGCATGACACGGCGGCCGATGAGGGGGTGCTGCTCAAAGGTGTTGGACCCGAGAATAAAGACGCACTTTGATTCGGCGATGTCGCCAATGGAGTTGGTCATTGCACCGGATCCGAATGATGCCGCAAGACCTGCAACCGTCGATGCGTGGCAGAGACGGGCACAGTGGTCGATGTGACGGGTCTTGAATGCACCGCGTGCAAGTTTCATCAGGGCGTAGTTCTCCTCATTGGAGGTACGTGCTGAAGAAAGGCATGCGATCTCATCGGGCTTGTATCCCTTGAATTTCTCTGCGATGAGCTTGTATGCTTCATCCCAGGTGGCTTCCTCGAATTTACCATCCTTCTTGATGAGTGGTACGGAAAGCCGGTCTTCTCTGTTCACGAACTCGTGGGCATAGGTCCCTTTCGGACACATTTTGCCTTCATTGACGGGGGAACGGTGATACGGGGCTGTATCAACGACCTTGCCGTCTTTGACCACGAGGTTGAATGAACATCCTGTCCCACAATACGGGCAGGTTGTCTGAACGTACTTCATATCCATGATCAATACCTCTAACAAAAATATATCAGAACCTAGTTTATTTAACTATGATGGTTATAATAAATAATATCGGTGGAATAATTGTATTCTATTCTTTTTTCTTCAATAGCAGTATAATCATGGATTATTTTACTCAAAGAAAAAAGTAATAAAAATTTGTTTACCTCTCCTGAGGAAACCAATTTTAAATGGGATTTGTGGACAAAAATTTGTTGGAAGGGACAAGTCGCGCATACAAAAAATCATCAATTTCTTGGTGAAACTCTGGTGCTGAATTTTTTTTCCAGCCTCCAGGCAACCACGGTGATTGTTCCGGCAAACAGTACCTGAGTCACCGGTCCAGTTGTATAAGCACTCCATGGGTTGAAGATAAGAACTGCAAACAGCGGGACGAGAAGTGCAACGATATCCCGTCTGGGTTTGAGAAATGCCATTACTCCCAGGATAAATGATGCAATGACACAGCTGTAGACGCCGCTATTTTCAAGTACCGGTACACCGGAGAGAACGAATCCGAGAATTATTCCGGCAAATGAAATGACCGGAACAATGAGCCAGAGTCGTGGATTGTCTATTGAAAGAGAAAATGTCGTTGTTTGACTCATAGGTATCACGTCGTCCTTGTCAAGTAATTTGGTGTCTCCTGTACATTAATTGAGCAGGTTGGGGTCCACTGCACTGCAGGGCTACTGTGGATATCAAAAGTAATCCCTGGGAAAAAAGAAGGTAAAAGTGACGGAAACGGAGTTGCCTGCTGTTAGTTGTTCTTTTTATCTTTGCGGATTTTTTTGATACTTACCGCATTGACAACCGGTTCGCCGGTGACGACATACCGTTTAATGACCTGACCGAGCACTTCCACGACATCATCCTTGCGGATATCTTCTGACGCCGAGGTGAACATCTTGACCGATATTTCGCCGGTTTTATCAGCAATCAGGTACTGCGGACGGTTCAGTGATTTGAAGAGAGCGCGTTCGACCACACCTTCCAGCTTTACGACTTTTCCAATGTCGGCAGGTTTGATTGTGGAAATGCGTGTCAGTTTGGCTTCTGCTTCATAGGACGGAATGAGTTGATCATATTCCTTCCTGCTCATGTAATTCAGCAGAAGGGGGATAACAATCATCATGATGAGTACCGGAATGCCCCACAGGAGTGTCTGATACTCTCCGCTTAAGATAACATACAGCGATAAAAAAAGGGCAAAGATCGTGAACATCGCAATGTGGATGATCGAGACCTGTACCCGGGTTCCTTTAATTTTCATTCTGATTCGTTACTCGAGTGCCTGGATTTCCTTCTTGAATGAGATCCAGTAGAGTGCACCAACGAAGATCATACCACCGACGATGTTGCCGATGGTGACGACGACGAGATTGTTGGTCCACATGGTGACCCATGACAGGCTGGCGAGCTTTGCGCCGAGGCCTGCTGCCTGGTCTGCGGTCAGGTAGGGCTGGGTGAGGATTCCGGCAGGGATGAAGTACATGTTTGCGACACAGTGCTCGAATCCGGTGGAAACGAAAGCCATGATCGGGAACCAGATACCGACGATCTTACCGATTGCATCATCTGCGCAGATACCAAGCAGAATTGCAAGGTTGACGAGCCAGTTACAGCAGATGGCCTTGCAGAATGCGGACCAGAGTGCAACTGCACCGATATAGTTTGTCTTGCCTGCTGCGATGCTGACTGCGGTCACACCGAATGCGGTTGCAGTGCCGGCACCCGTTGGGGAGAAGGACGTAAGAGGTCCGACAGACATGAGGTAGGCAAAGAGAACGGAACCGATGAGGTTTCCGATGTAAACCCATATCCACAGATTCATAACTGCTGCCCAACTGACTTTGTGCTTGAATGCTGCCATGGGGGCAAACATTGCGTCACCGGTGAAGAGCTCAGCGCCCGTCATCACGATGATAATAAGTCCCACGGGGAACACTGCACCGAGAATGAACTTTGCAAATCCTGCACCGAGGAGAGCTCCGACACCTGTAACACAGACGGTTGCAAGGGATGCACCCATTGCGATGTATGCGCCTGCCATGAATCCACGCAGGAGCATGTTCCAGATCGGAAGGGCACACTTGCCCTTACCAGCGTCTCCGACCTTGGAGATAATTTGTACTGGGGGATGGAATACCATTTTTCATTTCACCTCATTTGGCTTTTAACCACCAAATAACACACAACTACCTATACGAGATAGGTGATTTAACGTCTTTCAGGAGCTTATTAAAAGTTTTCTAAAAACTCCGGGTATTTGGGGGATTTTGGAAGAAGAAATTATTTGAGCATACTCTGAGTGTAAATTGGAAAATGTTTACTAATATTTATAGTTAATCAATTGCAGATGTGAGCATGATGCCCTCACGCATAATCTTATGCGTCTAAAATCTCGTTTTGCGCTACATGCCCGTATATTTTGCAAAGCATCCTTTTCCATGCCTTAACATGATATTGAGTCATATTAAATCGGGCAAATCTGCTTTCATCCTTTAAGCTATCGGATTCTGCCCGGTTTCTTCTGCAGCCCTTGAAAAGCACCAAATTTGGAAAATAGGGAGGGGATATGGAATTATTCTTCTACGATTTCCAGTGCACCGGTAGCAAGATCGTAGTAGATCCCGTGTAATTTGATGTCCCCGGCGGCTTCAGCTCCCCTGACTGCCTCGTACGTCCGGAGGTTTTTCAGCTGAAGGTGGATGTTCTCAAATTCAATCTCGCGTTTTCTGGCGGCCGGGTCTGTACATTCTCCCGGACCACCAAATGCCTTGTCCACTTTAATCTTGACGTCTTCGGCGTTCTTGAGCCATACCGGGATGTACTCTTCATCGCTCTCGTGGTCGAGTGCTTTCATTGCTCCGCAGTCTGAATGGCCGCAGACGACGATATCATTGACTTTCAGGTGGTTTACGGCATATTCGAGAACGGTGCCGAGATTTTTGTCACCCACGGGAACAATATTTCCTATATTGCGGTGGACAAACATGTCTCCCATTCGTGCGCCGGCAATCCGTTCCGGGTCTACTCGTGAATCAGAACAGGCAATCCAGAGTGATGTGGGACTCTGTCCGGTTGCAAGTTTTGCATAATGTTCGGGGGCTTTACTGAAGTCTTCCTCGATGAATTTTCTGTTTCCTTCTAAAAATCTCTCAACCATACTCACACCTCACTGTTGATGGATAAAGTAAGGTTGACTAAGAAGAGTATTTTATGATTGTGTTAATGGTCTACAGCGTTAATCTTCGCATTCTTCAGGCTGTTTTTTACCTCCCCCGGCATATATGATGATATTTTTTAAGAAGGCTGCACGCAGGAGGAGGTGAACGAGCACGAGGATGACAAAGGCATACCCCGTCCAGGTGTGGATGTCTATCCACAGATCTTTGTTCATTCCTAATATCTCTGCAATATATGCCGGATTTCTGCCTCCCTCGTATCCTCCCCCCTTGTTCATGAGATCAATTACCATGCCGCTTAGCGTCATGGGGATGAAAAAAATGAACGCCGAAATGTCCACGAGTGCATTTGCCTGAATTTTTTTCATTGGCTCAATTCTGATGTTTTTGGATAATATCTTTTCACTGCACCCACGTTCTTCCGGCTGGTTCTGTCTTTTTCCTGATGGCCGGTGGTACATAGCGCTTGAGGAGAAGGGAGAGGCTTACGACCGTAACCGAACTCAGGGCCATGGCAAGTCCTGCAAGTTCCGGCCGGAAGGTGATGCCGTAGAATGGGTACAGCACCCCTGCTGCAACAGGTATAAGTGCGGTATTATAGGCAAAAGCCCAGAAGAGGTTCATCCGTATCTTTCCCATCACCTTGCGTCCGAGCTGAAGTGCTGCTGCAGCATCGAGAGGCTCACTCCGGACAAGAACAATATCCCCGCTTTCGATGGCGACATCCGTCCCGCTGCCGATGGCAATACCCACGTCGGACTGGGCAAGGGCAGGTGCGTCGTTGATGCCATCGCCGACAAAGACAACAATGTTTCCTTTTTCCTGCAATTGTGCGATTTCTGACGATTTTTGTTCCGGGAGAACTTCTGCTATCACCTGGTCAATCCCGATGGCTGCCCCGACGGCACCCGCCGTGCGGGCGTTGTCGCCGGTGATCATGCCGACCTGAATCTGCATTGCCTCAAGTTCACTGACCGCAGCAGACGAGGTCTCTTTGATGGTGTCCGAGATGGCGATGACGCCTGCAACGGCTCCGCCGACTGCCAGGATGACGGCCGTGGCCCCGGCTGCTTCATTTGTGTTCAGTTCGTCGTCGACGAGAGCAAGTATCCCGATACCTCGTTCCTCAATGAACGGGCGGTTGCCAAGAAGTATCTCTTTCTTTCCAGCGCGGGCTTCCACCCCGCGGCCTCCGGTCGAGGAGAACCCTGTTGTTTCGACAGGTGTGATGCCGCGCCCCTCCGCCTCGTCAAGGACTGCACCTGCCAGCGGGTGTTCGGAGTGGGTTTCGATTCCCGCAGCATAGGATAGCACTTCATCCTCGCTCATCCCGAAGGATGCGATGGCAGAGACTCGGGGTTCCCCTTTTGTCAGGGTGCCTGTCTTATCGAAGATGACATGTGTCACCTTCTCTGAGAGCTCAAGAATTTCGGAATTTTTTATCAGAATGCCAAAATCAGCTCCACGACCGACGCCGACGGTGATGGCCGTCGGCGTCGCAAGCCCGAGTGCGCAGGGGCAGGCGACGACGAGGATGGATATGAGGACGGTGAGGGCAAAAAGGAGTGGTGCGCCCAGAAGGAGATACCAGACAAGGAATGCGGAGATGGCGATCAAGAGAATGACGGGGATGAACCATGCCACGGCACGGTCTGCATATTTCTGGATCGGGGGTTTTGTTCCCTGTGCTGTTTCCACCATCCGGATGATCTGGGCGAGATAGGTGTCTTTTCCAATTTTTGTCGCTTCGAAGGTGAACGAACCGCTGGTATTGATGGTGCTCCCGATGACCGCATCTCCCGGGGATTTATGGACCGGCACAGGTTCGCCCGTGATCATGGACTCATCGATGTAGCTCTCCCCAACAGAGATGGTTCCGTCAACCGGGACTTTCCCTCCGGGTTTGACGACGATCCGATCGCCAATGTTCAGGTCTTCAATGGGGACCTCGGTCTCCACTCCATCCCTGATGACGGTCGCCGTCTTTGCCTGGAGTTCGATGAGGTGTTTGATGGCATCGGTGGTCCGTCCCTTTGCCCGTGCCTCAAGGTACCTGCCAAGAGTCAGGAATGCGGTGAGCATGACGGCGGTCTCATAGAAGAGAAATTCCTGGGTGAGTACTATCTCAAAGGTTCCAAGGACGCTCGATACGTAGGCAACCCCGATACCCATGGAGTACATGACGTCCATATTAAGCGTGCGGTTTCTGAGAGCTCCCCATCCCGCCCTGAAAACGGGGTAGGCGAGATACAGGAAGAAGGGTGTGGAGACGAGAAACATGAAGTACGGCATGGGAATCGGCAGCGGGACGTTGAAGAGCATGATTGCCATCAGGGGGAGCGAGACTGCAAAACCGATGAGTGTACGGTTTCTCAGGTTGCGGAGTTCGGCCGACCGCATCTCCTCTTCCTGTTTTTCTGCTGCATCCCCCTCGAATCCGAGATACTGGTACCCCGCCTTTTCTATGACGGATTTCATCTCCGATAGGCGCACCCGTTCAGGGTCATAGAAGACAACCGCCCGGTTGGTTGTCAGGTTGACGTGTGCGGCGCTCACACCGTCCAGTGACATCAGGGCCTTTTCAACGGTCTGGACACACGATGCACAATGGATGCCGCCGAGACGAATACTGACGGTCTGCCGGATGATCCCGTACCCTGCGGCCTTCACGGCGTTCTCCATTTCTGTTGCCGTTACCGTTTCCGGGTCATACCTTACGAATGCCTTTTCGGTATTCAGGTTCACCGTGGCTTCCCGGACACCGTCGAGTGCAAGCAGGGCCTTTTCGACCGTTGCGACACAGCTTGCACAGTGCATCCCGGTAATTCTCAGTGTCACATTCTTTGTTGTCATAGTACGCCGATGTATACTCCTAAGAAAGACACCTGGCAGGGGTTGCCCGCCCTTCACTCGCCAATACCGTATCCGGCGGCTTCAACCGCACGACGGAAATCATCCCCGGAAGCCCTTGAGGGGTCATACCTGACAATGGCCTGCTTTTTTTCGAGACTTACTTCGGCGCCGGCAACACCGTCAACCGATTCGAGTGCAGCTTTTACCGCTGCCACACATCCATCACAGACCATGCCGGTGATCGGGAGGACCTCCGTTTTTTCCTCTTCCAGTGCCATGACTATCCTCAGATGATGGGAAAAAGGGTCTGAACTACATAAATCTATGGGGTTAATTTTTCCGGAGCCGTTGTCCTCCTCCCTGCCGGGTAGCGGCTGCCCGAATGAAAATTGTATTATTCGGCTGCGTCCAATATTTCGATCATTCATGAAACTCTCGTCGTGTGTCAAGGGGTACCAGATGGAGACGCACCGGACCGTCCCGCCGGAGGAGACGCTCTGCCGCGTCGAACCGCTGGTTCCCCTTTCGGGCATCACCAGGGTTGCGGATATCACCAAACTTGACCGGATTGGCATACCGGTCTATTCGTGTATCCGGCCTGAGGCTGCGACGGGAGCAATATCTGTCTATAACGGCAAGGGGGCAACACCTGTGGCCGCCCGCGTCTCGGCCATCATGGAGGGAATTGAGCGGTACTCTGCCGAACCACTGGATCGGGCGGTGGTCAAAGGGACCTTCGGCGAGCTCTCGGAGGAGTGCAGGGCTGTCTTTCCCGGGGATCTGATTCTCCCCTCGTATGCCGACCCCGGTGCATCGCTTGAGTGGGTACGAGGGTATGATATCATGCAGGATGAGGAGATATTCGTCCCGACCCATGCCGTTTTTCACCCGGTAGCGCATGGGAGTATCCGTCTCTTCAGGACAAGCACCAACGGGATCGCGTCTGGAAACACCCTTGAAGAGGCGGTGTTTCATGCACTGTCCGAGGTGGTGGAACGCGATGCCTGGTCGCTCGTTGAGGCCTCCGGCCGGGCAGGACCGATCATAACGGAGATCGATGATCCACGATGCAGCAGGATTCTTGCGGCCTTTGAGGCTGCAGGGGTTGAGGTGATTGTGCGTGACATCACGAGTGATATCGGCATTCCCACCATTGCAGCAATCGCCGACGACGTGACGCTCAGGGACCCGACCCTTCTCGTCACCGGCATGGGTACCCACACCTGTCCGGAGATTGCAACGCTCCGGGCGCTGACCGAGGTGGCACAGTCGCGTGCAACGCAGATTCATGGTGCCAGGGAGGACACAACCGAAGGGGATATGCGCAGGATGCTGGGATATGACCGGATGAAGCGCCTTAACAAAAAATGGTTCGCGGCCGACGAGACGATTGCCTTCGGCGATCTCCTCTCCTTCAGGTCGGAGGATTTTATGGCGGACATCGCATACACCCTTGACCAGCTTGCGCACGGGGGGCTTGATCGCTGTATCGTTGTTGATCTCACCCGTGAGGAGATCGGTGTTCCCGTGGTCCGCGTGATTGTGCCGGGGCTGGAGGTCTATGCCATGGATAATGAACGGGTCGGGGAGAGGTGCCGGCGTGCCCGCAGTGGTTATATTCCTGGGTCCAAGTCTTGATACAGCGGCGGCACGGCGTATCCTCGGTGCCGCAGAGTATCGTCCCCCGGCAAAACGGGGGGATATCCTTCGTGCCGTCAAAGACGGGGCCGATATCATCGGTCTCATCGACGGTGTTTTTTTTCAGGACTGCTCGGTCGCCCACAAGGAGATTCTAGCTGCCCTGAAAGCCGGGGTGAAGGTTGTCGGGGCGTCGAGCATGGGCGCACTCCGGGCCTGCGAGATGGATACCCTCGGGATGATCGGGATAGGGAGGATATACCGGATGTACAGGGACGGCGTTCTCATCTCCGATGACGAAGTGGCGCTTGCCTGTGACCCCTTCACGGATGATGCGGTATCCGAGGCACTGGTTGATATTCGCATCACCTGCGAGGAGGCTCTCGCCTGGGGGGTAATCACCTCCCGACTGCACGATCAGATCATTAAAACAGCGGAAGGGATGTATTATCCCGAACGGACGTATAGGAGTGTCATTCGCCGGTGCAGGGAGTCTTCTGATCCGGAAGAACTTGACCGTTTTGCTGCCTGGGTGGAGTCATCATGCATCCGGCAAAAAGAGGCGGATGCGGTCGAGGCCATTGCCTACATCGCGGGAATGGTTGCAGGGGAATAAAGTATACGGACTATTTTGGCCCTGATACGGTGGGATGAAGGAGGTTCTGATGAAGGGGATTTCAGGGGTGTGGTTGTTGGCGACACTCCCGTCTCCGGCTAATCAAATAAATTTCAGATTTCGTTAATTAGAGCAGTTCCATGAACGCAAGATGCCGGACCGTCTGCGATTAAAAAAAGTGAGATGATTCTGTGATTCAGTCGATTCCCTTACGGGGGAAATTGTCCGGTGAGCGCAGGTACGCATAGGGGTTGTTCATGATCTCATGAGCCCGTTCCAGTTCGCGCTGGGCGTTACCAACGGCCTCGTCAACCCGGCTCCGCCTCCCTTCCCAATCCTTTTCCTCAGCATCTGCTATCATGTCGATCTCGACATCCGCAAGGCTAATGAACATCTCAATGTCCACAGCACACGCGGCAAGGTCTTCTTTTATTGCATCGGGTGCCGTCTTCATACGTTCTTTCACGTCGTTTTCCATCCCTCTGACTTCATCGAGACGTGCACGCGCCTGGTCAACAAACACATCCTGTGTTTCTTTCCTGTGCATTGATTCTGTCTTTGCCATTCTCGGATTCCTCCCTCGGTGGGTGCTCCTTGTACGTCAAGGTATAAATTTCCTTCTGCGAAAGAACGGCTGGACGATGCCTGCCAGGAAGTGATGGAGATAAGGCCACAAATGCAGGAAGCACGATAAGGGTGGTTTGCCTGTCGAAAGGGACATAATGAAAAAAGAAGAGCCTCAGGAGGGATTTGAACCCCCGACCTGCTGATTACAAATCAGCCGCTATGCCGGACTAAGCCACTGAGGCGCTCTTATTTTATTCGTGCTCCAGAGTAAAAAGCTTGGTGTTAGGGCGAGACAGGATAGGGTCACCGGGAATGAGTCTTGCCTATTCTAAGGATGGTGAGTGGCGAATTCCAAACTGCTTTATCGGAGTCAATCGAAGACTGTACCATACTTATGGCGCACCTGACGGTTGATATCGGAGGCCGGCCCGGCCATGACTGCAGAGGGTTTTGCCGGTACTGCTACTTCAAAAAAGTGAAAGAAGAGGAGAATCCCGAACCCTTCGGGTGCCGGTACTGCCTGCCGTTTTCCGTCGGATGCGATTACTGCACCGGCTTTGTACGGGAGCGGTATGACGGATTCAAGGATCTCCGGAATGTTGCGGATGATGTGCTCGGCAATCTTCAGCTGATCGACGGTGATATCGAGCGGATTACGATCAGCGGAGGCGGTGACCCGTCCTGTTATCCTGACTTTGCCGATCTCATCGAACTCCTTGGTTCGATGGAGGTTCCGCTGCATATCGGGTATACGAGCGGGAAGGGATTCGATGATCCCGCCATCGCCGATCTTCTCGTCGAAAATGGGCTTACCGAAGTCTCATTCACCATCTTTGCGGCAAATCCCGAACTGCGCCGGATCTGGATGGGGGACCCGACGCCCGAGGCGTCCCTTGCGGTCCTCGGGAAACTGTGCGGAAAAATTGACGTGTATGCGGCGGCGGTGATCCTCCCCGGTGTCAATGACGGTGCAGAACTTGAGCGGACATGTGCATGGCTCGAAGAGCGTGGAGCCAAGGGCCTTATACTGATGCGGTTTGCCAACCGGACGGACCAGGGGCTGATTCTCGGGAATGCACCCATCATAGAAGGTCAGCGGCTCCAGACTGTCAGGGATTTCCAGGAGATGGTCCGTGACCTGAACAGCCGGTATTCCCTGAAGATCAGCGGCACCCCCATGGGCGACCCGACGAACGGATCTCCCTTTGCCATCCTTGATGAACCCGAACTGATGGAAAAACTTCCCCGTGTCCGGAAGAAGGCAAGTCTCATATCGGGAGGTATTGCAGCACGGTATGTCCAGGATGTCCTCGATACCTGCGGCAACAAATCATGGGTCCATGGCGTCAAAAAGGAGATTGCATGTCTGATAACGCTGGAGGATCTAAGGGAGCTCGACTGCTCACAGCTGGAAAAGGTCGTCATCATCCCCGGCAGAGCCTTTGTCCATGAGCGGCAGGCAGAAGAGGTTCTCAGTGCGGATGGGGTACAACGGACGGTCATCCGGGGCCCCGAGACACTCACCGCAGATGCCGAGACATCCATGGGGATGACGCGGAGTCAGGTGCTGCAGATGGAGATGGACGGGTTTGCCGATCTCATCCGTCTCATCAACCAGTACGGGCATTAAATTCAATTACTTTCTTTTCTGGTAATAGAGATCGGCACATCGTTCAATCTCATCGTGAATGTCCTGGTCCACAAGAGTGGAAACTGCCTTTGCAAAGGGGTGGAAGTCGATGGTGCCCGCAACAAGGGTGCAGACGACATCCCCTTCCCTGCCGGGATGAACGTCATATGCCCGACCGTTTTCGAAGGTGATGAGGAGGCCATCATTGGTGTATTCAATTCTTGATGATGCGGTCATAGGTTCTTCACTAGAGGTATTGGTTCATCTGCAAGGTACTTGAATGTCACCAACCCGACAACGGGGTGCGGATATTTGATGGTGCGGGGCGCCCAGTGGTATACCATGTGCATGCGGTATGCTCTGGACAGGCCGGAGGAGGTTGTGGCACGTTTCTCTATTGACGGCCCCATGCCCGGCATTGTTCCCCGCTTCAATATCGCTCCCACGCAGGAGGTCCCGATAATCTTCAGCGAGAAGGGAAAGACCTGCTGTGCCATGGCCAGATGGGGTCTCGTACCGTCCTGGAAGCAGAATGCGAAATCCGGGGAATGGCTCTTCAACGCCCGTGCGGAGACCCTGCCTGAAAAACCTGCATTCATGGGGCTTCTCCCTGGGTCGCGATGTATTTTTCCTGCATCTGGATTTTACGAGTGGAAGCGCGAGCGCGGCAGGACCCTTCCATATTATCTGTATGTGCGGGAAGCACATCTCTTCGGGTGTGCGGGTCTGTATGACTGGTGGACACCACCGGGGTCGAACGGGAAAATTCTGACCTGCGTTATGGCCACCTGTGACGCAAACTCCCTCATACAAAAGATCCACGGGAGGATGCCGGTCATCCTGGCCCGGCCGCTCGAAGAGATCTGGTTACGCGGCGAGGAGGGGTATCTCCCGACATTGGAAACCTACCCTGCCGAAGAGATGGGGTGCCACCGTGTCGATGAACGGGTGAACTCCTCCGCCGATGATGATCCCGGTTTAATTCGTCCCGTTGAAGCGGATCACCGTTGGTGGTAAAAGACACGATGCCCGGTATCTTCCTGGTGGCACGCCCCTCCGCGCAACACTCATATTCGCTGACGGCCCATGCATCTCCATGTCCGGAGAGGCTTCCTACGTGAGCCTGTGGAGAAGAGGGGTGTTGCAGGAGCGTGCCGAATCGGCATACGGTATTCTTGCTGCCTGCCGCCTCTGTCCCCGTGAATGCGGCATCAACCGTCCTGGGGGGGAGTACGGATTCTGCAGGGCGGGGGCGATTGCGGAAATATCGGGATATGGGCCGCATTTTGGTGAAGAACTTCCCCTTGTCGGCAGAAATGGTTCAGGGACGGTCTTTTTCTCGCACTGCACGATGCGCTGTATATTTTGTCAGAACTATCGTACCAGCCAGATGGGGGAGGGTGGAGCCGTCGATGCTGAGGATCTTGCGGGGATATTTCTCCGGCTCCAGGATGGTGGATGCCACAATGTCAACCTTGTCTCTCCAACCCACTACGTCCCGCAGATACTTGAGGCTCTGGCATCTGCTGCGGCCGACGGCCTTACCATTCCGCTGGTCTACAACACCGGAGGGTATGACTGTGTTACAACACTCGGTCTTTTGGAAGGGGTTGTTGACATCTACATGCCGGATGCGAAGTTTGGGGATGAGTCGACTGCCCGAAGGCTGACCGGAACTCCCGACTACCCCTTTCACATGAAGACGGCGATACGAGAGATGCACCGGCAGGTCGGCGACCTTGTAACAGATCCGGAGGGTACTGCCGAACGGGGGCTGCTTGTCCGGCACTTGGTGCTTCCCGGTGGCCTTGCCGGGAGCAGGGAGGTTTTTCGGTTTCTTGCAGCCGAGATCTCCCCGGATACGTATGTGAATATTATGGACCAGTACCGGCCCGAATGGAAGGCATGCGCACAGGATGATGTCCCCGAACTCTGCAGGGGCATAACAATAGAAGAATATCATGAGGCGGTCGGGGAGGCACGGATGGCCGGGCTTTCACGGGGCATAGGGTTTCAGGGGTGATTCCGGGCCGGTAATGTAGGGAGGTGGCCCCCTCCGGTGCCTATATTATTCTGTTTCGTGGATCTCGGAAATACGGTTGAGAATTGCGAGCATGTATCCCCGGCGGATGAGGTCGGCAATCTCGCCGGGCATCATCCGGTCGATGCGCACATGGACGGTGAGGATGCGCCGTAGTGACTGGGTGTCTGCCAGCGTAAGCAGTGACGGTTGTTCAAAATATGCCGTCGCCTCGTCTGCCCACCCCTGCCAGCGAGTATTGATGAGCCAGTTATTGGTATAGAGGAGACGCAGGAAGGTATTGATGGGGGGGCAGCTTCCCGTCTCCTCAATCTCCTCTTCGTACCCCCTGAGAAACGAGGTGCCGTCCAGGATGGTCCTGTAGCCAAGAACCGACTCAAAATTTTCCCTGGTGGGGGTCTCATATTCAAGATTCATGTATCAGACATCCTGTGTTTGTATTCTGGTTTGAAAAGACTTTGGAGAGAGGCAAATGGCTGATTGCGGGTCATTTTCCGGGAATATTTTACTGGTACATATACTGTTGCGTACAATTGGAAAATGTAATAACCCGAGCTGGGGGTTCATCTCTGCACCGCTCACCCGGCATCGTTGCACTGGGGGATGGTCGGGGCGGAAAGAATTATAGGAAGAAAAATGCGAGTATTCTATGTGATGGGATATGGGCGGGGAGAGAGTAGTTATTGCACTTGGTGCAGTCGTTCTGGCAGGACTGGTGTTTATTTTCGGGCCTGCAATTCTGGCGGAGTTTGATTACGGGACGATTGTAACAGATCAGCTCTTCTCATGGGGAACCATGTATATGTTAAGTGGTCTTCTCATCGTGGTCGTAATCTTTCTGGTAATTTTTGTGAGTAAAAGGGGATGATCAAGGAAGAAATGTCGGCGATGCTACTCGCGGAGGTCATCTGATCAGAAAGGAAGCATGCTGATGGATACATCATCAATATGAAAATCCAAAAAAAACGCAACCACGAAAAGTGCTGTCGGTGGGATCCGAACCCACGGCCTCCAGATATCCCAGACTAAAGCGCCCCGAAATGTGCTCAAACCCTATGAGTCTGGCGCCCTAACCAACTAGGCCACGACAGCATACAAGTGGTATGTATGTACGTGCTTCTGCAGCATGCTGCAGACCTCGTGTGCATCGCACACAAGTGCATAATAAGAACGCTGGATTCGTTATTAAAGCTTCTCATCTGGAAATCCGGACGTGTGCATGCAGGAAAAAGGGTACATGGATATTTGGGGGATGTGCCAATGGGAATGGGCGTCTGCGGCGCTCCGGTCACTGCCAATTCAGGGGATGATACATCTCACATTCCGCTAAAAAAAGACGATGATAAATTACTGGTTCTCATTCTGCTGCTGTTTCTGCGCCGCGATATAGACATTAACTGCTGTTGCGATTGCTGCGGCCTCCTTGCCATGTCGCAGGGAATGTGCGAGTGTCTGCATACGTGTCTCTTCCTCATGCAGATAGCGTGCGAGGTTCGCCTTGACATGCTCTTCCTGCAGGAAATGGGTATGCGTGTTCCCTTCGATGAAGTGCCGGTTGTTCATGATGGCGTGATGCAGCGGAAGCGTCGTCCGCACGCCGATGATCACGTATTCAAAGATTGCACGCCGCATCCGTTCGATGGATTCCCTGCGGTCGATACCCCATCCGCAGAGTTTTGATATCATGGAGTCGTACATCGGGGGAATCGTGTATCCCATGTGGATGCCCGAGTCGACGCGGATGCCCGGTCCGCCAGGGGAGCGGTACCTGACAATCTTGCCGGGGTCGGCCTGGAAGTTATTCAGGGGGTCTTCCGCATTTATTCGGCACTCTATGGCATGGCCGTTGAGGCGGATATCCTCCTGGGCGAACGGGATCTTTTTACCGACAGCAATCCGCAGCTGCTGGCGAACCAGGTCGATACCGGTCACCATCTCGGTGACCGTATGTTCCACCTGCAGGCGGGTGTTCATCTCCATGAAATAATAGTCCCCGTCTGTATAGAGGAACTCGACCGTACCGGCGTTGTAGTACCCGGATACCTCTGCGACCTTCAGCGCCGATGCTGCCATGCGCTCACGGAGTTCCTCAGTCATGATTGGACAGGGGGCCTCCTCGACAAGTTTCTGGTGCCTCCGCTGAATGGAACACTCGCGATCATACAGATGAATCCTGTTGCCCTGTTGATCGGCAAGGATCTGAAACTCGATATGCCGCGGCTTGACCAGATACTTCTCGATAAAGACCGTTGAATCACCGAATGCAGATTCCGCAATCCGCATCCCCTTCTCAATTGCCTCCTGGAGCTCAGCTTCGGTTTCGACAATCTGCATGCCGATGCCGCCGCCTCCCGCAGAGGCCTTGACGATGACCGGGTACCCGATCTCTTCTGCGATCGCCTTGGCCTCGTCCAGGGATGTAACCCCGTCAGGGGTATACGGCAGGACCGGGACGCCGGCGCTCTCCATCATGTGCTTGGAAGCAAGCTTGGATCCCATCGTCTCGATGGTCTTCCATGAAGGACCGATGAACGTAATCCCCTCATCCTCGCAGAGCTTTGCAAAAGTTGCATTCTCCGCTAGAAATCCATATCCTGGGTGAATGGCCTCGGCACCGCACATATGGGCGATATCAATGATGCGGTGCATATTCAGGTAGCTTTTTGACGGATGCGCCTCTCCGACCAGAAAGGCTTCATCGGCGTACTTTACATGCAGCGAGTTTTTGTCCGGTTCCGAAAAGATGGCAACTGTTCCGATATTCATCTCCCTGCATGCCCGCATAACGCGGATGGCAATTTCGCCGCGGTTGGCTATGAGTACCTTTTCGAAATTGGTCATTCAATCACCAGAAGCACATCGCCGTTCTGGACAGAATCTCCCACATCAACGAAAATGTCGGTAACCTTTCCGCCGGCAGGAGCCTTGATGGGGTTTTCCATCTTCATTGCTTCGAGGACGATGAGCGTATCTCCCGCTGTTACCTGGGCGCCGATACTGGTTTCAATTTTGAGAACCATTCCCTGAATGTTACTCTTTACACCACCTTCGATTGCGGTGCGCGGGATTTGTTTTGCTCCCATGGCGCCGGTCTGCTCAATGGCTCCTCCATCAACCGAAAGGATTCTGACGGCAAATATTTCGCCATCTACCTCGACCTCCATTGTTGCGGGCATCCCGCCGGTTGCCTGTGCTGACGTGTCGGCCTTTTTGGGGATGAGTTCGGGTTTGCGTTCACCACGGAGGAATGAAGGAGCGATTGCTGGATAGAGGATGTAGGTCAGGACGTCCTCTTCCTTATGAACAAGTCCCTCTTTTTCCGCTTCCTTCTTCATCTTTTCATAGGCAGGTTCCAGGAGATCTGCCGGTCTTCCCGTAAAAGGCTCCTCGCCATCGATGATCTTTGTGCGGATATCATCCGAGATGGGTGCCGGGGGTTTGCCGTACATCCCGCGGACATAGTCGCGGACTTCCTTCGTGACATTGGAATAGCGTTCACCGTCCATCAGGACGTTGAGGACTGCCTGGGTGCCGACAATCTGTGAGGTTGGGGTGACCAGCGGCGGGTATCCGAGATCCTCCCGAACACGGGGAATCTCCTGGTGAACCTCTTCGAGACGGTTCAGTGCATCCTGTTCCTTGAGCTGGGAAACCAGATTGGAGATCATTCCTCCCGGAAGCTGGTAGATGAGCACGTCGCTGTCCACACGCTCGGAGATGGGGTTTACCAGGGTTTCGTATTTTGTCCTGATTCTCAGGCAGATATTCCTGACCTTTCTGAGTTTCAGAAGGTCGATGCCGGTATCCCGGGACGTCCCGGCAAGGCTTGCAACAATACTTTCCGTCGGGGGCTGTGAAGTACCCATTGCAAACGGGGACATTGCGGTATCGAGAATATCAACTCCCGCCTCGATCGCCGTCTGGTAGCTCATCGGGGAGATGCCGGAGGTGGAATGGGAGTGTAAATCTATCGGAATGTCTATTTCCTCTTTGATTCCGGTGATCAGGTCCCGTGTCGCTTCCGGCATGATAAGGCCTGCCATATCCTTGATGCAGATGGAATCACACTCCATTGCATAGAGGTCCCGTGCCATCTCGATGAATCCCTCGGTAGAGTGCACTGGGCTTGTGGTATAGCATATTGTGCCCTGAAGATGTGCACCGATGTCCCTGACGGTCTCCATGGATTTCTGCATATTTCTGAGATCGTTGAGAGCGTCGAAGACGCGGAATACACCAACGCCGTTTCTGCTGGCGGCCTCAACAAATTTTTCAACTACATCGTCGGGGTAGTGGCGGTAGCCAACCAGGTTCTGTCCCCTCAGAAGCATCTGTATCGGGGTGTGGGGGAGGGCCTCGTGGAGGTCACGGAGGCGCTGCCACGGGTCATCATTGAGGAACCGGATAGCACTGTCAAAAGTGGCACCACCCCATCCCTCAACGGAAAAAAACCCGATGCTATCAATCTCATGAGCCAGCTCAAGCATATCTTCGGTCCTGAGCCTGGTTGCTATGAGAGACTGATGTGCATCCCTCAGGGTCGTGTCTGTGATCTTTACAGGATTAAAACTCATATTCCACCTTCCGGGGGCAAGGAAATAGACAGATCAAGCCTCTAATTACTTACTTCCTGAAGCTATAAATAACTCACGAAAGACCCTAAAAGAGCCAAAATAATTAGAATTGAGCAGAAAAAAGCCACATAATCCTCTTTTCCCCGGTTGAAACGGGGTACATAGGTACCTCCCGAATGATACCCTCTGACGGCAAGGGTCTTTGCCTGGCAGCCGGCCCTCCGTATCTGTACCAGAACGACCGAAACACCCAGGGGAACAAGCGATCTCACCGGCCCGGTTGTCCCCTTCAGGGCGATGGCATGCCGGGTGAGTATGATGTCATCCTCGATGCGGCCGAGTGACCCGAGCGCCATATCTGCGGTAAGACCAATGTCAAAACCCAACCGGTTTCCGAAGGCCCAGACGGCCACATCAAAGAGCTCCTCTCCCGCCCCGCCGCCGAAGGCCCAGAAGGCAATAAGCATGACCACCGAGAGACGAAGGAAATATCCTGTTCCGTCTCCCCCGACAAAGGAGGTGAAGACGGCGACGAGCGCGAGCGTACCGAAGATGATGACCGCGGTCCTTCGGCCGGGGAGGTTACGCCTGTCCCGTGCAAAGATCGTCCACCACACAAAAACCAGGGCCGCACCGGCTACCGAAGAAAAAGCGGTACACGAGAGAAGAAACGTGCTGGCGATCCTCAATCGTGCATCCTGCACAGGGCTTCCTCCGTATCTTCGATGGTGATATTGTCCGGGACAACCCCGCATTTGAGCACTTCTTCGATGTACCGGGGGGCTCCCTGCCATGAAGGAATTGCCTCCGGAACCGGTCCAAGCGCATGAAGGCTTCCTTCCCGCAGTTCCCAGAGGTAGTCGACCCTTGGCAGGACTGCCTGTTCGTGTGTGAAGATTAGGGTGACCGGAGGATGGTGGGAAAGAATTTTGCGGCACATACGATGTTTCCATTCGGGATCAAGGGTTGAAAAGGGCTCGTCAAGGATGAGAAGATCTCTCGTTCCCGCAAGTATGCAGCTCATGTGGAGGCGTTTGAGTTCACCGCGCGAAAGGGCAAATGAACGCTCATATTCTCTCCCCATTAGTCCGGCCTCCATACATATTTTCCCTGGTTCCAGGCCCCACGAACGGATTTCGTCACGAACAAGATGGCCGGTGGTATGGTATTCGGGAAACTGCATCGAGAGGGTGTGTCTGTGAATTCCATGCAACACGATCTTCCCGGAAGACGGTTCTGTGAGTCCGGCGATTGCCTGTGCAAGAGTGCTCTTTCCGCTTCCGACCCTGCCGGTGATCAGGTGAATCCCTTCACAAAAAGTGGCATGTGCCGAGAGGCTCCAGTTTTTCCTCGAAAGGATTACCTCTTCAAGTGCGAGATGCATGACGCAAACCTCCAGAGTGTTGGATAGAACTGAGTATCTTCAAGGTCCGAAAATATGTCCTCCGGTGATCCGAAATGGCGGACCTTTCCCTCTTCCAGGTAGATCAGATGATCCGCATGGGAAGCGGTATCCATGTTCTGTGTCGACTGGAGGATATGCGCACAGGAGAATGACGGGAGTATTCGCTGAACATGCTCGGCCGTCGCACGGTCAAGATGGGAGTCGATTTCATCCAGAACAAGAACCTTAGGACGGACGGCAATGGCAGCTGCCAGGGCAACGAGTGCCTTTTCACCGCCGGAAAGTTCTTTGCACCGGGCATTTTTGAGATCTACCCGGTCAATGTCCCTGAGTGCCTGCTCGACTCTTGGCTCAAGTTCCTCGTGGGGAAGATGACGAAACCGCAGTGCGGATGCAATTTCGTCATGCACGGTCCTGAATATGAGGTTGTCCTCCGGAAATTCACCGACCCATCCCACATCCGTTTTGCGGGGCGTCGTCTCATCGATGCATATCCGGCCCTGCTCGGGTGTCTCGATTCCCGCAAAAAGGGAGAGGAGAGTTGATTTTCCACTCCCGTTAGGGCCAATGACACAGGTATGTCCCGACGGGATGCAGAGATCAGGGATGGCAACACTGCGGAATGCAAGGTCGCTGCACACAATCATTCGATACGTTCCCCGATATAGTAGACCGCGATTCCCTTCAGGGCGTCTCCCGCAAGGAACGGGATGACACCTATCAGCACTGCCTGTGCAAGACTGATACCCGTCGAGAATGAAAGCCAGGATATCCCGAAGACGTATATGGCGACCGTGGCGGCGATAAGACCCGTGATGCGGATGATCCGTTCCTTTTGTTCGTAAGCGAGACCTGCAATCAGTGCCGCAGGAATAAATCCGATAAGAAATCCGCCGGTCGGCCCGAGTATGACACCGATACCTGCGAGTGCATTATGAAAGACGGGGACATTCAGTGCCCCCAGAACCAGGTACAGGACGGCCGGGATAACCGCATACCGCTTCATAATAACGCTGGCAAGAAGGACAAAAAATGTCTGGAGTGTCAGCGGTACCGGGGGGAGAGGGATGGAGATCCATGCTCCTACGGTGAACAGTGCCACAAAGGTGGCTGTGAGGGCGACAAGCTGACTTTTTTTTTCATTTCCGTACATGTCAACCTCCTATATCATTGACGGTTGACAGGAAAAAATTACTCAGGCCGGGGAGCAGTCCCCTGAAAAAACCCGTTCAATTTTGCCGTTGTCTTTGCGTACAATGAGCGCACCGTATTCATCGATGTCGATTGCCTCCCCTTCGAAGGCCTTCCGGGGAGTCGTTATCTTAACTCTCTTGTCGAGGGTGATTGACAGACTCTTCCATTCGCGGGTGATGGTGAGATATTCGCCGGATTCGATCTCCCGGTACCTTGTCTCGAATTCTTTGAGCAGCTGTGCAAGGAACCGTGCACGGTCGACAGGCGCGCCGCATGCCATGGAGAGGGTGGTGATGGGGGTCTTCACGCCTGTCGGGAGCTGGTCCTGTGAGATGTTGGCATCGATCCCGATGCTGAGCAGGCAGTAATTCACCGTCTCCGCCTCTGCCGATATTTCCTGGAGAACACCTGCGATCTTCTCGTTGCCGATGTAGATGTCATTTGGCCATTTAATGAGTGCACCAGCCCCGCAGAATTTCCGTATGGTTCTAGCTATGGCAATGGAAGCCGCCATGGTCACCATAAAGACATGATCTATTGGGATATCCGGGCGAAGGATGATGGTACTCCAGATCCCTCCCCGTGGGGAATACCATGCACGGCCGAGACGGCCAACGCCACCCGACTGTTCTTCTGCGATTACCACCGTCCCATGCAGCTCAGAGAGATCTTTTTTTCTGCAGAGTTCCTTTGCGACACCTATGGTTGAAGGGACACTGTCATGATAATCGATAGAACGCCCTATCACAGAGGTTTTCAGGTGTTTTTTAATTTCATACGGGAGCAGGCGGTCAGGGGATGCTACCAGTTCATACCCCTCTGTGCGTGAAGCGGCGATGTCGTACCCGTAGGTACGCAGCTCCTGTACATGCTTCCATACAGCAGACCTGCTGATCTCCAGTTGTTCGCTGATCTCCTCCCCCGAAATGGGGGCCGTAGATTCTTCAAGAATTTTCAGTACCCTGAATGCTGCCTCGATCATGTTCATCACTTTTTTGCATCGATGAGTTCGGTCGGCAGAGGGCATGGATCCTTGCCGCAGACCTGTTTCATAATCATTGACTGATGCTCCATCAGTGTTCCAAGGTCAAAGATACCGGTGATATCCACGAGGCCGATTGCACCGATCACCTCTCCTTCCGAACCGTGCAGGGGTGCGACAATGACCGGAATTCCCTTGTACGCCCCGGCTTCAGGAACATTTTTTAACGTCTGGTCCTGTTGCATTGCCGCCTCGAGAACAGGCCCGGTATAATCCGCATCCACAACACGGCCTTCTTCGATCCTGACTCCCTTTTTATTCAGTGATCTGGCTGTTATCGGCAGCCTGTTTACCAGTTCATGAATGCACATGGCAAAGCCCGCCATATCCTCAGGACCGGAATCAATGGAAAGAACGTATGAACTCATCACGGAAACCTCACATCTGCTTGGTAAATCTAAAAAGAATGCCGAATTAGAATAAGGTTTCTGTTTCACCGGAGCAGAAACCACTGATAAATCCGCGTGAAGGGTATTCATGCAGGGAGGCAACAAGGAGTGTGCCTGCACCGACTTCATGGGAAATCATGATGGCACGGTCATCATCTGTTGTCGCAAGGACCTCTCCGGCAAAGTCACTGAAATACCCGTCACATTCGATGGAAGAGAGATCAAAATCATCCATAATCCGGGCATGGGGGTTATGGGGGTCTACCGTAATCGGAGTTGAGAAGTATTCATTGACATAGGTGAGCGGGACCGGCATCCAGTCATAGGTATCCGGTTTCGGCGACATCGCGCCAAAGGCCAGCACATTTCCCCCTTTTATCAGGAATTTTTCAATCCTCTTGGAAGATACCCTGAGGGCGGGAAGAAGGCTTGAATATGCCAGGTTTCCGAATCCGGTCGGGATGATAATCGATACCATCCTCCCCCGGTAGTAGGGTGCCGCCATCATCTGGGGGGTTATCAGTTCGCACTGTACACCGCAGTCTTCGATATACCGCTGAAATGGTGTTGCACAGTCCCATGCAAGTCCGACTTTCTGTATCATCCTTTGATTACTCCTTTTGGTTCAAGCCGTGCAACCCGAAGAGAGAGTCCTGCTTCATGAACGACGCGGACCACCTCGGCGGAAGGTTTGTAGGCATCAGGGGCCTCTTCGGCTATGACCTTGTTGCTTGTGGCTTTTACGCTGATACCCTGCACTCCGAGCTGATCACGAATCTCACCACCATCCAGGTGCTTCTTAGCCTGTGAGCGCGAGAGCACCCGGCCTGCCCCGTGGCAGGTACTTCCGAACGTTTTTTCCATCGCCGTCTGCGTTCCCTTCAGGACATACGAGGAGGTGCCCATGCTCCCTGGAATGAGGACCGGTTGCCCGATATCCTCACATCCCGGTGGCAGGTCATGGTTCCCCGGGCCAAAGGCGCGTGTTGCCCCTTTCCGGTGAACACAGAGTTTCTTTCTTTTGCCATCAATCATATGTTCTTCGAATTTGGCGACATTATGGGTAACATCGTAAATAAGGGGCATATCATCATAATCGATGGAAAACAGCTTCGCGAGTACTTCCCTGGTAAAGTGCGTGATCATCTGGCGGTTGGCCCATGCATAGTTCGCCGCACATGCCATGGCACTGAAATATGCTTCCCCTTCCGGACTTGTGAGGGGGGCACAGGCCAGTTGCGGATCAGGAAGGGAGATGCCGTATTTTTTGGTTGCCTTTTCAAGGGATGCTATATGGTCCGTGCAGATCTGGTGACCCAGCCCACGTGATCCGCAATGGATCATAATACAGACCTGTCCGCCGGAGATGCCGAATGCATCGGCCGCCACAGGATCAAATATCTCATCAACGGTCTGAATTTCGAGGAAATGGTTGCCTGCCCCGAGGGTGCCGCATTGCGGACGTCCGCGTGCGCGTGCCTTTGGGCTTACATAGGTGGCGTCCGCACCTTCAATGGATCCCTGCTCTTCGCACCGGGTGATATCACGCTTCATGCCGTATCCCTGGTTCACGACCCATGATGCCCCTTCGATCATCATCGCGTCCAGGTCCTGGTCGGAAAGCCTGAGTGGACTCTTCGTTCCGATTCCGGTGGGGATTTTACTGAAGAGATGACTCAGCAGCGGTTGAATGCGGCCGAGGTCTTTAACGGTCAGGGGCGTCGCAATCAGGCGCACCCCGCAGTTGATATCAAACCCGACACCACCGGGGGATATGATCCCTTCGTCCATTCCAAACGCCCCCACGCCGCCGATAGGAAATCCATAGCCCCAGTGAATGTCCGGCATTGCTAGCGCATATCTCTCTATTCCCGGCAGGGTGGCCATGTTCGCACATTGCTGCAGGGCTCCCTTTTCCAGTGTCGGCATGAGCTCTTCGGAGAGGAAAAAGCGTCCGGGTACCCGCATTCCCGGGGTATACCCCACGGGAATCTCCCATTCAAAGGGTCCTGCCTTTTGTATGCCTTCGATCATCCTTTCCTCACACATCAAAGAGGATATCAGTCTCATATCCTCGCATTGTCTTTTCAATTTTCATTCCTGAGCGCGATATGCCTTTCACCTCTGTTCCCCCGGCATGGCGTGCGGGGTCGTACGGTTCGCCGGACAACCTGGCCTCCAGGGTGAACCCGTTGATTCTGACATCCGCTGATGTGTATCCTTCGCACTCCACCTCTGCATAATAGATAATCTCAGAGAGAAACTTGCCAAGGAGTGCCTCATATGAATCTGCTGAGAGGGTAAAGGCCTGGTGGGCATTACCCGGTCTGCACGAAGGGAACATGATGGAGAACAGGGCGCCGGCCGCTTCACTGAACAGCTCTTCGGTTGTTTCTCCCCAGACATGCATCAGAATGTCGGCAGTATGATCGCGTTCTATAAATGGCACCGGTAATACCTTCTGTTCCGGTTACATGTAGTTGCAGTACATCGGCACCATATCCATATCGATCCTGTCCAGATATCGCGCCTGGTACATGGAGACATAGATGATGTTCTCCCCTATATATATTTCATAGTCAGAGGATTTGGGAGGTTTTACCGTTGTGGAAAGAAGAATCGGTCCGCCGCATGATGTACAGACACGGAAATCCGTATTCCGTTCCCTGACATATGATTCAACCTCTTCGGAGACAACTATCTCGTGCCCCGTGGTGGTGTTGTCATTATCGGTGAACATTCTGTAGAATTGTTGATGATATGAATAAAAATAGGTTATGTTAGGGGTCTTCAGACGGCACCGACCATTCTACGGACAAGGTCGGCGTACTGATCCTTCAGTTCATAGATGGCCGTCGCATTATCTTTGTCCTTTTTAATGCGGAGAATGCCGATTTTGGAGGCAATGGTACCCACCATCGATGCCACCGACTGAATACTCACGCTGAATTTGGCAGCCAGTAACTCGTGAGTCCGTGCGATGCTAAGCGACTTTGTATTGACAAAGATCGTGAGCAACTCATGGCGGATGCCGGTTTTATCCCGCTTGAGATATGCTTTAAGACGGCTTTCTATCTCCTTTTTCAGATCGGCCGCTGATCTCATACACGCTCATTTATCTGAATTGTATTTAACGATTTCTAATTTTAACACGATTTGTCATTTCGGTCATATATTTCGCAAAAGGAATCCGCGGAGGCGATGAATCAAGGATATTATCGGTACATCCCTCTCCGATTCACCAGTTATTTTCCTCTCTCCGTCACGTCCAGACACCAACTTTTAATCGATGCTGTCGCGAATATATATGCGCATGAAATTTATGAAGTACGACATCAACCGGTACCCGGCGAAGCAGATGGTTGCTTTGCCATTGGCGCTGTTGATTGTCTCTCTTCTCTTTCTGGGCTTTAACAGCATCACGACCGGCATGCCGGTCGAGCCCGGGATTGACTTTGCGGGAGGCGTGGCGGTTACCATACAGACGACCGGCGATTCCCCCGGAGACATCCAGGCATATTTTGCGGACTATCCTCTCAAAAGTATCGGAGAGGGGGTGAGCGGAGGATATTACCTGGTCTTCGAAAACATGCCTGATGACCGGTTCCTCAAACTCTCCACCCTGATCGATGAGCGGTACCCGGGAGCCAAAATAGACCAGATTGGGGAGACATTCGGAAAAACCCTTCAGACGCAGGCTATGTGGGCACTTCTGTTCTCATTTGCCGGTATGGCAGTGGTGGTATTTGTTGTCTTTAAATCCTTTGTACCCTCAGTAGCGGTGGTGCTCTCTGCCCTCTCGGATATTGCCATTACAGCAGCAGTCATGGATGTCGGGGGTATCACCCTGTCGCTGGGAACGACAGCCGCCCTTCTCATGCTCATTGGTTACTCTGTTGACAGTGATATCCTGATGACCTCCAAGGTGCTGAAACGAAAGGGGCGCTTTGATGAAAAGATGCAGGGCGCTTTCAGGACGGGGATAACGATGACCTCCACGACCCTTGCCGCCGTATTCATGATGTTTGTCGTATCGTGGATCGGTCAGATCGAGATCATTCGTGACATCTCCGTCGTCCTTCTGATAGGTCTTGCTATCGACCTGATGAATACCTGGCTCCTGAATGCCGGCATCCTGAAATGGTATGTCGGGGGGGAGAAGAAATGAAACGAAAAGAAAAGGTGCAGGGCCGCCCGAGAGACGAGGAGGCCACCCTTACCCGGACCCTGAAGGACTGGCGGGTTCTCCTGATGGTAGGCCTGGTGCTCTTCTCACTGGTCAGTATCTATGTCATACCTCCAGGTGCACAGAATGGCCCGACGGGCAATCTCCAGCTCGGCCTGGACCTCGAAGGTGGCTCCTGGATACAGCTCTCGTTCCAGTCAGAGGTCATACGGTTTGAGACGGACGGAGATCCCAATGCCCTGGTCGCGAACCTTCGCAGTGCCCTTGACGCAGAGGTTTATCTCATAGAAGAGGACCGGCTGGAAATACGAAAACCGTTCAGCCGGGAGGAACTCGACTCTGTATTCGAAGGGTTCGGTGCGACGATCGTAACCTATGAAGAGGGGGTCTCCGAAGAGACTGCTGACCAGGTCAAGCTGATACTGGAAGAGAAGGTCAATGGGATCGGAACCAAGGATGCCCGTATCAATACCCTGACCGGACTCAACGGTGTCACACAGTATATCCGGCTTGAACTGGCCGGTGTTGACATCACCACAGCACAAGAGATCGTCGGATCCCAGGGTAAATTCGAGATCCGGATCCAGACAACCGGAAATGAGACCGAGCATGTACTATATGGAGATACCATCACCAGTGTCTCGCCGCCGTCACGGTACCCCGTAGGAAGCGACATCTGGGGTGTCGGGTTCACCCTCAACGAGGAGGGAGCGGCAGCGTTCCGTTCAGCAGCCATCACCTATGGGGCAACATCGAATCCTGAGGCTCACCCGATCATGATGCTGCTGGACGATGAAGTCGTCTATAGTGCCAGCCTGAATCCGGAGCTTGCTGCCCAGTTGCTGGCAACACCGGTACGTGAGCTTCGCGCCACCACCGGTGCAGGCGACGAAGGCCTGGAAGAGGCAAAGACGCTTGAGATTCACCTCAGGGCAGGGGCCCTCCCGGTCGATGTAACCATTGCAGGGTCCGGTACGGTCCCGGCTACGCTGGGTGACCATTTCAAGGTTATGTGCGTCATTGCCGCAATCTTTGCCCTTGCGGGTGTTGCGGCCCTGATCTTCTTCTGGTACCGCGAACCTGCCATTGTTCTACCGATGATTGGGACGAATATTGCTGAGATCATCATTCTTCTCGGCATTGCGGTCTATCTCCAGCAGCTGGACCTTGCAAGTATCGCCGGTCTGATAGCGGTACTGGGCACCGGTATCGACCAGCTGGTCATCATCACCGACGAGGTTCTTCATGAAGGGAGAGTACCGTCCCAGACGCTCTACCTGAAGCGGTTTGATCGGGCCCTCGGGATTATCATGGTCTCGGCACTGACGACGATCATTGCGATGCTTCCGCTCGCTCTCATGGACCTTGCAAACCTGAAAGGATTTGCCATCATCACCATCCTCGGTGTGCTCATCGGTGTTCTGGTGACGCGTCCTGCCTACGGAAAGATTATCATGGCAATTCTTTCCCGCAACCCGAAAGAAAAATCCTGAGAACATAGGGCAATCCCCTATCCAAAATACTTATACCTCTTTTCGCCGAACAAGTGGTGAGGAAACCTCATGGCAAAACCAGTGCTGATGGATTTTTACGCTGTCTGGTGCGGTCCGTGCAAGTTGCAGACGCCCGAACTTGAAAAGTTGAAGGAAATGATCGGAGACGCCGTCGAGATTAAGAAAATTGATGTCGATCAGAACATGGATCTTGCCCGCAAGTACGGAATCCAGGTTGTTCCGACCCTTGTTATCGAAAAAGATGGTGAAGTCAAGGAGCGCCTTGAAGGTGTTACCCCGGCTGAGACATTGAAAAAAATCCTTGAACCCTTACAATAATTTCATTTTGGCCGACATGGCATCGTTATCTGTACGAAAGGCGAAGGGCATTATCGATGACCTTGAACGCCGGTACGGGGAAATCGCATGGTGGCCCGGATGCCCCGAAGAAGTGATGATTGGGGCAGTCCTTACCCAGCAGACACGCTGGGAGAATGTGGAAAAAGCCCTTGAACACCTGAGGGACAGAGATATCTGTTCTCTCGAAGGACTCGTGGCGGCGCCCGATGCGGATATCGAAGAGGCAATCCGGTGTACGGGATTTTTCAGGATGAAAACGCAGCGCCTGAAGGCCTTTGCCTCCTCTGTACAGCAGGCGGGCGGGATCGATGCCCTTGAGGAGATGGAGACCGGAATGTTGCGTGGATTTCTCCTTGGAATCAAGGGGGTCGGTCCGGAGACGGCCGACAGTATGCTCTGTTATGGATTTTTGCGCCCTTCATTCGTCATCGATGCATACACCCACCGCATCTGTGCATGCGCGGGGATAGATGAACGGGGAGAAGAGCTGAAATCCCTTTTCGAGTCGGTTCTCCCTCCCGAAAATTATGCGCACCGGCAGTGTCATGCCTGGTTCGTGGAATACGCTAAGGAGATGTGTGCACGCAGGAGGTGCGAAGAATGCAGGATCCGGAATTTGAACGAATAGGAAAGAGGCTCATACAGGAAGGCCTCCTGAGCGGAAACTTTGGGAATATGAGTGTAAGGTCTAAGGACGGCTTTTACATCACCGCAAGCGGTTCGTTTCTGGACAACCCCGGGGAGCTTGTCTATGTCTCCCGGACAAAAGGGGTCGGGACGGGAGCATCGAGCGAATACCGTGTTCACCAGAAGATCTATGAAATGACCGATGGTACGGCAATTGTCCATGCACATCCGCCCTTTGCTGTCGCGGCATCATTTGGCGGCGATGCAATCGTCCCTATCGATAGTGAAGGTAAAATGTTTCTGCCGTCCATTCCCATTGCGGACGGCGAACCCGGTACAGAAGCGCTTGCAGAGAGCGTCGGGGAAAAATCAGGAATTTCACCTGTGGTCATCGCACGGGGACACGGGACGTTTGCGTGTGCTCAGTCGCTGGAGAAGGCCTATCTTCTGACGGCCATCACCGAGCATGCCGCGAAGGTATTGTATTACCGGCGTTCGTTCTGAGATATATCATGCTGCAGGTTCTGGATTTCGTTTCTCAGTTCCTGCTGGTTTGCATAGATGATGTCACTCAGTATGCCGAACATGAAGACCTGAATGCCGCCCATGATAAGAAGGGCCGTCAGAATCGTCAGCGGGATATGCTCAATCCCGTTGAGCCACTCCCAGACCACATAAATGCCTGTAATAAGGCCGAAAAAGGTTATTAATCCCCCGATAAGGCCGAAATAGAAGAGGGGGTTATTTCTCCGGGCGAGCCGGTACAGGGCTGCGATGATCTTACCTCCGTCATGGAAGGGACGAAGTTTCGTGGCTGTCCCCGGGCGGCTGACATAGCTCACCTGAACGATATCGATTTTTTGTTCATTGCGCAGCGACTCGACGGCCATCTCGGTTTCAATCACAAAACCGGGTTCGGTCAGTCTCATCTCCCGGATTCCTTCGAGGGTGAAGGCGCGATACCCCGAAAGGATGTCTCCGAGATGCCGGCCGTGCACAATCCTGAACATCTCGTTTATAATGCGGTTTCCGAAGAGGTTGAGACGGGACAATGCATCCTTGTCGGGTGCGATAAGACGATTCCCTATCACATGATCATACCCTTCAAAGAGCGGGGCAACCATTTTGTCAGCATCTTCGGGAAGATAGGTCCCGTCGCCGTCAAGCATGAGGATATAGGGGCGGGTGAAGTGGCCGACACTTTCGATGATTGCCGCACCTTTTCCTTTGCCCTCCTGGATCGTGACTTCGGCACCCGCCGCCCGGGCAACCTCCAGGGTATTATCCGAACTGTTTCCGTCCATAACGAAGACGTGGGGATACCCCATCTCCATGAATTCGTGCACAAGGGTGCCGATGGTCGGCTCCTCGTTCAGGGTCGGAATAAAGACACAGACCTGATCACGATCAATAGCCATTATCCTATCAATTTGATATTCTCATTCATAAGACCTTTTATATATCAGGTCCTAAAAATGCACAAAAATTAAGGATTAATGGTGAAATCCCTGTTCTTTCAGCTCACCTGACTTTTTGATCGAACATTCTTCGCACCTAAATTCGGGCTCAGGATCATCTGTTCGGTCATAGTCCTTTGTCCGTACCAGCCGGTATCCCCGTGCCGTCTTTCCACAATCGACACAGGTGATATTCTCCTTTACCTCCCACTGGGAATCGAGGGTATGGGACGTGAAAATGAACTGGTCGACCCAGAAAAAAATCAACCCGCCGATGAGATTGGCAATGATGGCTGAGGCCAGCTGACCCATCGAAACCAGGACAATCCCGACACCTGCAAGAATGGGGGTGGAGAGTTGCCATCGCACCAGGTAGAGGCCGTACCGTTTGAAATTTACCTGCATCCTGCCTCAGGATTACCTCTTGAAAATAATGATAGTATGGATCGGTGCCGTTTTTTTGAGGAATCAGGCTGTGGCCTCATCCCTTGATATGACAGAGCCGTCCTCTGCTTTCAGGATCTCCACCTGTACGGTATCCCCCGGGTGAATGGTTCCGTCGCTCAGATCAATACGGAGCATTTCCCTGGGTGCCCATGTAGCGTCCTGCCCTCCCGGCCCCTTAAGGGTCTGCACCCCGTAATGGTGGGTCGAGATGAAATCATGGGTATGAAGTGTCCTGATGACACAGGGCAGCCGCTGTCCGTCGAGATAGATCTCAGCACAGAGCGGAGCATTGGGAAATGCCTCGTCCCCTTCATTTCTCAGGTAAATTCTGCTTTCGAAGTCGGGTGGACTGCTGCTGATCATTGTGATGGCAAAGACGGCAGGCGGCTCCTCCGGAAAGCTCAATTCGGGGAAATGAACGGGGAGCGCCAGAAATAAAAGCAGGGCGAGGATGACCGTAATGGCAACAAGGATGAGCGCCGCCTCAGCCTGTGATGCTGCCCGCTCCTGATGGATATTCACAGAAAATATGATTGGATGAAGAATGGTTTATCTTTTCTCTTCTTCAGACTCATTGAAGACGGAATTTTTCCTGTCATCCGACTCTCTGAAGGGAAAAATGGAATTTATTCTTCAGACTCTTTGAAGGATAAAATGGAATTTATTCTTCA
>JAENZA010000003.1:0-60678 GCA_016841485.1 Methanobacteriota archaeon | reverse complement strand
AAAATGGAATTTATTCTTCAGACTCTTTGAAGGATAAAATGGAATTTATTCTTCAAACTCTTCGATTGCCAGTTGGTAAATCCAGTCGAGGAGATAAGGGCAGGTATGCACCTCACATTCTTCCTCACAGCAGATACAGGGGAGAAGTACACCGCCTGCGAGCAGGAGCGAGGGGTCGACTGCGGGCTTTTTCGCCTTGATGACGTAGGTTTTTATCCCTTCTTTTCGATATTCGATGCGTTCCACAAGTTCATCGTCAACGAGTTTTTTTACCACCCGTGAGCATTTGCGGCTGTCAATATCAAGGAGTTTCCATAGTTCACTCTGGAGCACTCCGTCAGGGTGTGACTGTATAACCTTGAGGGCTTCTTCTGCAAGTTCAGGCATATGACATTCAGAGTTCCGGTGCAATAGTCAGGATATTGCTGCCACGGATAACAACGGTTCCAAGGGTGCGCCCCCTCTGACCGTCAACATACTCCGTGGTCTGGTCCATCTGTACATTCAGGTGTTCGTCCACCGCGACCAGGCGTCCCTTCATTATACGCGCATCGTCCTTTATTTCAACAATAATATGAGAATCAACCAGAGCGAAGACTTTTTTGATCGGGAGAACAATGCTGTTTACCATCTTCTTTTATGTGGTGTTAAAAGATAATTAAGGTTTTTTCTCTCACACTTCCCCTGCCCCTGCTCCGTCAGAGGGATTTCATACATGAATGCACCAGATCGATCATCCGCTTACTACCGACATAAATGGGTGTCCTGTGGTCTGGTTTTTCCGGCTGAACCTCCAAGAGATTTCGCCTCCCATCGGTGATCGCTCCGCCAGCCTGCGCTGCGATAAACCCTATGGGATTTGCTTCATACACCAGCCTGAGCTTGCCGGACGGCTTGCCGTTGAGCGCGGGGTAGCAGTAGATGCCCCCATATTTGAGAATTTGGTGGAAGTCTGCAACAAACGACCCGGAATACCGGATCTTTCCTCCCAGTTGTTCACACAGGGAGATGAATTCCAAATGATCCTGCGGCCACTCATTTTTCAACCCGCCGGTGCCATAGAGCTTTCCTTCGGGCATGCGGATGTCCTTTTCCATAAGGACGTACATCCCCTCCTTGTTCAGGGCAAATGTGCATACGCCCTCCCCCACAGTCAGGGTGAGCACGGTCATCGGACCGTAGAGCAGATAGAGCGCTGCTGCCAGTTCCTCACCTTTACTCAGGGCATTGCCCCCAGGGTAAATGCCGATGATGGTGCCAACGGCAAGGTTCACCTGGATGAGTGAGGAACCGTCAAGGGGGTCCATGACCACGGAATAATCGCCCATCGCATCCGGGAAGAGAATGACATCTTCCTGTTCCTCCGATGCAATTGCCTTCACAAAACCCGATTCACCCAGGACATGGATGAGATGGCGGTCCGCCCAGGTATCCATCGCAGCCTGTTCTTCTCCGTATACATTCTCTGTACCGGCATAGGACTGATTTTCAATGAACGCTTCACGAATTGGAATTGCCTGGTAGGCAATCAGTTCGATGAGGTCCCTGAGTGGTTCTTCACACGCGGTGCTGTCCAGATACTGCCGCAGGGTCGTCATGGTAATCCGGTAATCCCGATAGATAATCAAACTATCCTTTCTGGTGTTGCCGGAAAGAAAAATGAGAGAAAAATCAGGGGTTTCCTGCGATATTTGCAGCTGTTCCGGTGGTCTTCCGGAGGGAAAATTCAAGAATGCCGTTTCTGAACGTGTACCGGAGGGTGTCCTGGTCGACACTCTCAAGGGGGATGGTCTTTTTGAATATCCTCTCCTGCGCTCCGGCCATGAGGTGAAGTTCAGACCCGCTGACGGCAAAGTGGATGTCCCCTGGGTCGACGCCGGGAAGTTCTGTGGTAATGTAACGGGTTTCGGGGGAGTCCAGAACCTCCATTTCGGGTTCCGTCACCCGGTGGGAAGTGGGAGATTCGTTTCCTTCTCCCGGGGAGTCTGAGACGCCGGGACCTGCGAGGGTGATGGAAAAGCCCGTCGCCGGGAACGCGCCGTTCCTGACCGCCTCCTCGATAAGCTTTCTGATTGCCTCGGCCAGTTCTGTGAAATTGTCGTCCTGTGTGTCTGCTGTCATGTCTCTGGGTGTGGTTGGGTCTATAACTGAAAAGCTCAGGTCAGAAGGGCCTCAAGACTTCCTGTTTTCTTCCTGATCTCATCGAAGTCTTTCTCTGCTGCAAAGGTTGCCTTTCGGAGCTCTTTTTCCTCTGTCTGTACCTTTTCATCATCTTCGTGGCCATACTCAGTTCTGGTAAGGACGGATGCCGCCTTCTCAAGAATGCCGCGTTCCTCCTCGTTGTAAAGAAACGGCCATGCTCTGCGTTCGCTTCGCTCGACTGCCTCGCGGTCAAGGGTGGCGGTCACCTTCTTCAGGGCTTTCTCGAAATGGGCCCTGGTAACCCTTACATTGGTAAGGGCCTCATTCCATTCGTGGGGGTTTTTGCCCGCCATCGTTGCAATGAACTCGCGCATTGCTCCGAGTTTTGCCTCCCGGACGAGTGCCTCGATGTCCGCCCCGACGTATCCTTCCGTCCTGGCGACCAGGTCATCGACATTGATGTCCCCGGTGAGGATGTCTCCCGCATCACCGAGGTAGACGGCGAAGATCTTCCTGCGTGCGTCGGCATCGGGAGGGGGTACGTAGATGACGCGGTCAAACCGGCCAGGCCGCATCATGGCTTCATCGAGCATGTCCGGCCGGTTGGTTGCTCCGAGGATAGTCACATTCGAGAGTTCCTCAAGGCCGTCAAGCTCGGTAAGTATCTGGGAGACTACGCTTTCCGTAACATGAGATGAGCCTTCGAAGCTTCCTCTCTTCGGGAGAAGGGAGTCGATCTCGTCGAAGAATATGATGGACGGTGCTGCCTGGCGAGCCTTTCTGAAGATATCCCGCACCCCCTTTTCGGATTCCCCCACCCATTTTGAGAGGAGTTCGGGGCCTTTCACCGAAATAAAATTACATTCGCTCTGGTTTGCCACCGCTTTTGCAAGGAGGGTCTTACCTGTGCCGGGCGGGCCGAAGAGAAGGATGCCGGTGGGCGGTCTGGTGTCGAGCCGTTCAAAGACCTCCGGGTACTTCAGAGGCCATTCGACGGCTTCGGTAAGTTCCGCCTTGACCTCTTCGAGTCCTCCTACATCCTCCCATGTTACATCCGGGATCTCGACCAGAACCTCCCGCATGGCTGATGGTTCGACACTTGCAAGTGCAGCGTCAAAATTCGCCTTTGTCACCCTGAGGTCCTCTATGACATCAAGGGGAATCTCCTCATCGAGGTTCAGGCCCTGAATGCTTTTCCTGAGAGCATGCATCGCTGCTTCCTTGACAAGGAGGGCAATGTCGGCACCGACAAAGCCATGCGTACTTCCCGCGTAGGGTTCGAGGAATTTCTTTCTCTTTAGTTCCTCACCGGCGCGTTCACTTTCTTCACACCCTTCTCGGTCTTCCTCGGTAAGCGTGACTTTCTCGAGGTCAAGGGGGACGCCCCGGGTATGGACTTGGAATATCTCCAGCCTGCCTTTCTTATCCGGAATGCCGATCTCGATCTCGCGGTCGAACCGTCCTCCCCGCCGCAGTGCCGGGTCAATACTGTCCGGCATATTCGTGGCTGCGATGACGATGACTTCTCCCCGTCCCTTCAGGCCGTCCATGAGCGCAAGAAGCTGGGCGACTATGCGCTGTTCCACTTCCCCTTTGGTCTCTGCCCGTTTCGGTGCGATGGAGTCGATCTCATCGATGAAGATGATTGTCGGCGCGTTTTCCTGAGCTTCCTCGAATACCTCCCTGAGTTTCCCCTCCGATTCCCCATAGTATTTGCTCATGATCTCTGGGCCTGAGAGGGTAATGAAGTGGGCGTCGACTTCATTTGCCACAGCTTTGGCAATGAGGGTCTTTCCTGTTCCAGGAGGACCGTACAGCAGCACCCCCTTTGGCGGCTCAATACCCAGGCGTTCGAAGATTTCCGGGTGCCTGAGAGGGAGTTCGATCATCTCCCGGACCTGGTCGAGTTCACGACCCAGGCCGCCGATATCCTCATAGTGGACATCCGCAAATTCTGTGCCTTTTTTCTTGGCCTCTTCCGGCTTATACACCTCTTCTCTGAGCTCGATCTCGGTGTTGGGGGTGACGACGGCAACCCCTTTCGGGGAAAGTTTAGTAATCACAAAGGTGAGTGTCGTCCCGAGGAGTGCCACCCGGAACTGCTGTCCTTCGACGACCGGCCGGCCGGCAACAAGGCGGGCAAAGCTCTGCTCGAAACCACTGAGACGTACGGGGTGGGTCGGCTGGATGACGAGCCTGGTTGCTTCTTTGACATCGGCACGCCGGATGGTGACCTTTTCATCAATGCCGACGCGGGCGTTGCTCCTGATGTTGCCGTCAATCCGGAGAATATCCCTGCCGCGGTCTTCTCCAAATCCCGGCCATACGATCGCTGCCGCCTTTTCCCGGCCGTCAATCTCGATAACGTCGCCGCTTCTCAGGCCGAGAGCCCCCATAACATCCGTTGAGAGGCGGGCAATCCCCCTTCCGGCATCTTCATGGGCAGCTTCCTTAACAGTTACTTCAGTTGATGTGGGTGATGACATTGATAGTGACCTCCAAGAGTTATATTTACCTATAGTAAACATCCATCAATATATAATATTTCCCTCCGTTGCAGCTGTTTGGATACGCCCTGGCGCATGAAGGATGATAAAAAATTGGATGGAACCAGCCGAGTTGATAAAACCGTTACAATGGGCTTTACGTTTTAATCTTCCTGTATATGGATGATTTCCCGTTCGGTAACGATGTAGTCTAGCCGGTGGTCAAAGCGTTCTGTCGGAATCTGTGGACATTCCTGGACTGAGAACGCGAGGCCGATGGAGGGAATGCCCGGATGGTCGGAGAAGAAACGGTCATAGTAGCCTGCCCCATATCCGATTCTGTTTCCCTGCCGGTCGAATCCGATGAGAGGTACGATGGCAACTTCGATGGTGGATGCCTTCGCCGGTTCTTCGCAGTGGACGGGTTCCGGTACCCCAAAAGTTGAGGGAGTGAGGTCGGATGGAGAAGCGACATAGGAAAGTCGAAGGGTGCGGTCTTCTTTTTGTATAATGGGGAGAACAAGCTTTTTTCCCTGGGCAAGGAGGGAGCGGAGAAGGGGCATCGTTTGGACTTCGGGCTCTTTTGAGGCATAGGCCATGACCGTTGTATATGGGTCGACAAGGGTCAGCACCCGCTCAGTGATAGCCATGCTCATGATGGGGCGTTCATTCACCTGGAGGGCATCCCTTCGTGCCCTGCATTCACGCCGCATCTGCTCTTTTATTTCCCTGTTTGTCAACGGCAATACCCCCATCGATCAGGGGTCTGAAAAAGCTTCGTTGTCCCAGGGGATATCACCTGTCCGTCCGGTCTGTCAGGACGTCCGGATTCGGTCGTATGGCTGCAGGGACGAACCTGTTGTATGGCCTCTCCCATCAGGAAAGATCCTCCAGGATTTGCTTCATCGCATCAATATGGTATTGGCCCGGTGCTGTGGGGGTGCCAAAATGGCAGTAGATAAGCTCGGAACC
This sequence comes from Methanobacteriota archaeon, assembly GCA_016841485.1. GTDB lineage: Archaea > Halobacteriota > Methanomicrobia > Methanomicrobiales > Methanomicrobiaceae > Methanovulcanius. The sequence goes on along the minus strand of JAENZA010000003.1, from coordinate 55,078 downwards.
GAAGAGCGCCACCAGTGCCCGTGCATATCTGTACCCGTCCCCCATCGCGCCGGTGCAGAGGGGCTTTGGCGCATCAAGTGTGAAGGTCAGGAGAGACAGGACATCACGATGGCTGCGGGGGGTCACGATGATCTTCGGAATGTTCCCGTAGTCCCTGAGTTGTGTTTCCAGACGGGCAAGATCCTCCTGACCGGGGGTATCCGGGAGATGCGCGGAGGCGATTATTCGGCAGGTTCCTGCAGTTGTCAGATTGCGTGAGTATCTGCTGAATTTTCTTTCGACATCAATCCAGGCTGCTGTCCGGCACCACGTTATCACCGTTTCCAGCCATTCCTCCGGCGTGCCGTCAAAGCTTCCTCCTTCCTCTCTGCTCCTCAGGGTGACGATCAATGGAGGCAACGGAATGCCTTCAGCAGTAATATCTTCGGGCGAGATATCGAAGAGGTCGATGCGCAGCTCAATCAGATCCGCGCCGCTTGAGGCAGCCTTGAAAAGATCCTCCTTTGAAGTAAGTGCGACAACCGTTTTCACATACAATTCCTTCTCCTAACATTTTTCCTTCTCCTCCAATAAATGATGGTGAAGGTGAAGAGAAGATCATAGGTTCAATTGAAACTTTCAAGTGATTCCACCTCCAAGTTATCAGAGAAGATCGGTGGTTTTTTGAGAGTAAATTTCGGTGGATTTGTTCCGGTAAGTACCGTGGACTGGCGGGGGCGATCCGTCTGTACGGTATTTCTTAGAGGCTGCCCGGTACGGTGTCACTACTGTCACAACCTGGCACTGCAGTCTGGGCAGGATGTTAGGGACACAGAGGAAGTGCTCGATATGATCCGTTCATCAAGGATGATCATTTCGGGAGTCATCTTTTCGGGGGGCGAACCCACCCTGCAGAAAGATGCCCTCATTGAACTTGCCGAAGGGTGCCGGGAGATGGGTCTCAAGATCGGTGTACAGACCAACGGGGTATTTCCGGAGACCCTCCGTGCACTGATTGAACGCGGCCTTCTCGACTTGGTGCACATGGATATCAAAACCCGGTGGGAGCACTATCCGCACCTATTCCGTGTGGGTCCGGAGGTGACGGATCATGTCCGGGAATCCTTGGGACTGTGCATGAAAGCACGTGAAGAAGGACGAATGGACGAATTTCAGGTCGTTGTCACGCTCTTTCCGGGCAGGGAAGATGATGTATATCATATCGCAAAGGAGATCGGTGACCACGATCTCGTGCTCAATCAGGGGGTAGAAGGGAACATTCCACCGTTGGGATTTGACGACCTGAAAAAAATTGCAGATAAACTCCGTCGGCCGGTGAGGATCCGGACCCGTGAGGACGGGGAGGTTGCCTATGTCGACAACCGGATTATCATCGCAGATTCGATAGTACTCACAGATATTCTCCAGGCACGGAGAACGTATTAGGATATACGCACCCGGGGTGCAGGGACGAAAATAGATGAAAGTTATTGGAGTGGTTGGTCTGCCGGCAACTGGAAAGGGCGAGTTTTCAAGGATTGCCGGTGAACTTGGTATACCGGTGGTAGTGATGGGTGATGTTGTCCGCAGGGAAGTCCGGCGGCAGGGTCTCTCCCCGACTGATGAAACGATGGGGCGGATTTCGGGAGAGCTTCGCCAGGAATACGGGAGGGATGCCCTTGCGACGCTGAGCATTGCTGCCATTGAGAAGGCGGGCGCCGATGTTGTTCTCGTCGATGGCATCCGGAGTGACGCCGAGGTTGTCAGATTCAGGGAACACTTTGAAGAGTTTTATCTCGTCGCTGTCGAATCTCCATATGACCTGAGACTGGCGCGCATCCGGGACCGAGGACGGGAGGATGATATCATAAGCGCTGAGGAACTCACGGCCCGCGACGGGCGGGAACTTGGGTGGGGTCTCGGTGAGGCCATCCTTATGGCGGATTATTCTGTTACAAATGACGGCGGGATGAGCGAATATGAAATAAAAACCCGGTCCATTCTCCGGAAATTAATGGGAGATGTATGACGGCGAGCGTATATTTTGCCTCGTCTTCGAAGGTCTGGTCATCCATTGACTGGGTCTATGGGATAGAGGAATGCGGCTATGACGGCTGGGAAATATCAGCCGACGGCAATTATCGCATCGAAGAACCACTGGCGTTTCGGCGCATATGTGAGGTCATTGAGACGACCTCTCTTGGGATTTCGGTTCATGCGCCGTTTACCGATCTCAATATCGGATCGTTGAACTATCCCATTTATCAGGAATCGGTACGGCAGTTGTGCGCCTGTGTGGAGAAGGCCGGTGAAATTACCGACCGGGTCACCATCCACCCGGGATACGTCTCCCCCCACGGCCGCCTCGTTCCCGGGAATGTATGGGACCTGCACAAGGATGCGCTCAGGGAAATCGGGCGATGCGGTATTGAAAACGGGGTGCTGGTCTGTCTTGAAAATATGCCTGATATTCCGGATTTTCTCTGCAGGATGCCTGAAGAGCTCTTCGGCATGATTGATGGCGTGGAAGGGGTCTCTGCAACCATAGATGTCGGGCATGCAAACACCGTCGGAAAGGTGGATGCGTTTCTGAGTTACCTGGGCAGCGCAGGACATATGCATATTCACGATAATCACGGGTCTGCAGATGAACACCTGGCACTCGGTGCCGGTACCATCGACTGGGAAATGGTCGGAGCCTGTGTAAAAAAGCAGTACGACGGGATATGCGTCGTTGAAGGGCGCAATCTTACGGAGGCGGCAGAGAGCCTAGATACGTTCAGGAGGTGGTTCAGATAGCCGGAGAAACCCTGTATGTCTACTTTCTCGGTACTGCGGGGGCACTTCCCACGATCAACAGAAATCCGTCCTGTGTGATGATTCGCCGGGGTTCGGATACGCTTCTTTTTGACTGCGGTGAGGGTGCACAACAGCAGATGATGCGGGCCAGAACCGGATTTACCGTCGATGCCATCTTCATCACCCACTGGCATGCTGACCATTACCTGGGGGTGCCGGGGCTGTTGCAGACGATGTCGTTCATGGGGCGGACCGAGCCCCTGAAAATATACGGGCCACGGTGGGTGCATGAATTTGTGGAGTATGTCGAAGGAATTTCAAGGACCCCGCTCGGGTTTGCCCTCCAGCCCCGCGAACTCTCCGACGGGATGACGGTCTCCTTCGACGGGTATCACATACGCGCCTTTGCAAACCGGCACAATACCCTGGGGCTTGGATATATCCTGACGGAGGATGAGCGTCCGGGGAGATTCGACCGCGAGAAGGCAATCAGCCTCGGTGTCCCCCCTGGACCGCTCTTCGGTTGCCTGCAGAGGGGTGAATCCGTCACCGTAGAATTTGAAGGCGGTAGAAGGGAAGTAACCGCTGACCAGATTCTGGGCCCTGCACGTCCGGGAAGAAAGTTGGTGTATACCGGTGATACCCGTCCGGATTGCCGTGGGTGGGCGCAGTATGCGATGGAGGCCGACCTGCTTATCCATGACGCGACCTATGATGATTCAGAGGCAGAGCGTGCACGAGATGTCTATCATTCCACCGCGGGTGAGGCGGCGGCCGTTGCGCGTGAGATAAAAGCGCACCGTCTTGCACTCGTTCATATCAGTTCGCGGTACACCGGGACGAAAACCCATATACATGATGCAAAAGAACAGTATGAGGGAGAAGTGATCGCTCCGGATGATCTGGAGATGATCGAAATAACCTATAGGAGTTAAATGAGTATGCCTGGGGAAGGTGAGGAATGTGCAGGTCCGGATAGGGGGCGTATCCCGTGCATTTGTTACAGGATTGGCAGCTCTTTTTCTCAGTGCGTTTGCAGCAAGCGCGGCCGGGATTTATCTTGGATCTGTTTCTGAACTGATTGTGCTGCTACCCGGAATTATGATCATGGTCCCGCCTTCCATCAATATGCGTGGGAGCATCTCAGGAGTTCTTGCATCCCGTCTCTCCTCAACCATGCACCTTGGGGAATTTGATATGGATTTCTCCAATGAAGGCGTGCTTGGGGCAAATCTCAGGGCCTCCTTTATCGTCACGGTCATCATTGCATTTGCCCTTGGTCTCATAGCATGGGGGGTAGCCCTTATATTCGGCATTGAGGGACTGAATTTCATCGATTTTGTCGTTATTTCGGTGATTTCAGGTATCCTTTCAGGGGTCATTGTGATGGGAATTACCCTGCTGGTTGCCTATATCAGTTACCGTTACGGGCTGGACCTTGACATGATAGCATCACCGACGGTGACGACAAGCGGTGATATCGTCACGCTTCCGCTGCTCGTTCTGACGACGCTTGCAGTTCTTCAGATAAGCCCGGCTGTCCGTGGCGGGCTTTTCCTGTTCATCATTGTCCTCGCGGCACTCTCGTTCATCTATGTCGCTGTCGGCAATACAAAAGTCCGGGAGATAGGCAGAGAGATAATTCCCCTTCTCATCGCGCTCTCCTTCGTCGGGACCCTTGCAGGTCTTACCTACACGCTTGATCTGGAGCAGCTCGTCGAATACGGGGTATTCCTGATTATTATCACTCCTTTTGCGGGGATGTGCGGTTCGATTGGAGGAATTCTCTGTTCCCGCCTTGCAACGGGTATGCATACCGGCGCCATTGAACCTGCGCTGGTTCCCGAACGTACGGTATTTCGGCAGTTTGGTATGTCCTATGCGTATGTCCTCATCATCATGCCGCTTATAACCCTGATCGCCTTTGTTTCAGCACACTTCCTCGGCCTAGGTTCACCGGACGTACGATCACTCTTTGTGGCGGTGTTGATCTCAGCATTGGTGGTCATGACGCTTGTCAGTGGTATTGCCTATGCGACCGCCGGGCTATCTTTTCGCTACGGACTTGATCCGGACAATTTCGGCATTCCGGTAATATCGGCAACCATTGATCTCATTGGGGCGGCAGTTCTGGTCACTGTGCTGCATATGCTGGTATAAGCAGAAGCATAATGATACATACCACCAATTCAATAATATCAGGATTAACCATCTATGACTGAACTAGAGTATCAGCCGGTCAGTTTTAAAGATGTCCTCATTGAGATGAAGGATATCTCGGAACTCATGGTTGACCTTTCCTATTCTGCCATATTGTTTGAGAGCAGGGAAATTGCACAGGAAGTAATTAACCTCGAAGAGAGCATGAACAAGCTGGTCTACCAGGCCAGAATTCAGAGTATTCTCGGTGCCCGGAGAGTGGAAGAGGCGGAGGCCATGAGCGGTCTCCTGCAGGTATCCGAAGCGGCGGAAAAGATCGCAAATTCCGCATCAGAGATAGCCACCATCATCCTGAAAAATATCAGGTTTCCTGCAAAACTGAGGCAGGCACTTCCCGAAGCGGAAGAAGTAACCGTACGGGTAGTGGTTGCGGAGAACTCGGGAATTGACGGGAGGACACTGGGGGAACAGAAACTCCAGAGTACCGTCGGTATGATGGTCATTGCGCTGCGGCGCGGCGTGTCGTGGATCTACAATCCTGACCGTGACACCCGAATCCTCGACGGGGATATCCTTATTGCAAAAGGTATCGAGAGCGGTGTCGTTCCCCTCCACGACCTCTGTGGTGCAGAGATCCCGGCACCCGAAGAGCAGCCGGAAGGGGGGGTCGTTACCGACCTCGATCGTGCGGTCAAACTGATCGTGAAGATGAAGGATATTTCTGAATTTGCGGTCGGACTTGCATACACCTCCCTTCTCTTTAACAACAAGGAGGTCGCCGATGAAGTGGTCTCCCTGGGTGCGAAGATGGATGATATGCGGTACCAGCTGGATCTCTGGATCCTGGAGGCATCGCGGAGAATCTCCAATGTGGAGTACCTTCGCGGCCTTCTTTACATGTCATCATTTGCAGACAATATCACGAATGCAGCGGGTCTCATCGTTGATGTCATTCTCCGTGACATAGAAATTCCCCCGGTATTCAGAAAGATCGTCCGCGAATCGGATGAAATCATCACGAAGATACAGGTGCACGAGAAATCTTCGCTTGCAGGAAAAAGCCTGAAGGAAGCATCGCTCGGCACAGTAACCGGGATGGTGGTACTTGCAATCAAGCACAAATCGAAGTGGAGATACCGGCCCAAGAAGGATGAACGCCTTCAGGCCGGCGATATAATTATCGCCAAAGGAAGACGTGACGGCGAATGCCGTCTGTACGAACTATCACGGTAATCGATCTGCCGGATGAATATAAAAGAGCGTGAAGACATGACCGATAATGGTGAAATGATTGTGTACCGACTAGGTGCACCGTGCGGACTCAGTGATATTGAGGAGGGGAACATTTACGAGGCAAAAGTTCAGGGATTTGCGAATTTCGGAACCTTTGTCTTCCTGAATTCCCGGGTCAAAGGGCTGGTCCATAAATCGAACATAAAAACACGGCATACTGAAGGAGAGATGATCTTTGTCAAGGTTCTCTCCATCCGCAGCAACGGAAACATTGATCTCCTGGAAGTCGTGCCGACCAGATATAATCTTGAAACGGTGACCAAAAAACCGTCAAATGTTCGGCTTTCCGAACTTAAAGACAGGGTCGGGCGTCAGGTGTCCGTTGACGTGGAAGTGGCCCAGATCAAGCAGACCTCTGGTCCGACCATCTTTACCGTGGTCGACGAAACCGGAACAGAGGATGCCGCGGCCTTCATTGAGGCAGGTGTCAGGGCATACCCCGAGGTTGAGCTTGGGGATATGGTCTCCGTATCCGGGGAAGTGATGATGAGAAACGGGCGTCTTCAGATTGAAGTAGGAAACATATCGGTTCTTACCGGAGATGAGCGCGAGGCCGTAGAAAAGAGGATCGAACAGGCCCTTGAGGTGCGTGCCCAGCCGGATGATCTTCCGTTCATGGTGGAAAGTGAGGTGCTCGAGCTCCTGAAACCCGAGATGCAGAAGGTCGCAAAGATCATCAGGAAAGCGATCTTCACCGCCCAGCCGATCGTCCTCAGGCATCATGCGGATGCGGATGGTATTACTGCGGCAGTCGCGGTGGAACGTGCGGTCACGATGCTGATACGGGAATCCGGCGGAGATCCCGATACCGAAAGTCACCTCTTTAAGCGGGCACCCTCAAAGGCACCGTTTTATGAAATTGAGGATGTTACCCGTGACCTGGATTTTGCGCTGAAGGATTTCGTCCGCTACGGGCAGAAACTTCCGCTCATCCTCATGATGGACAACGGTTCGACGGAGGAGGATGAACCCTCGTACCGCATGGCCAAGATCTATGGTATCTCCATTGTTGTTGTGGACCATCACCATCCCGACGAGAGCACGGACGCCTTCCTTGAAGCTCATGTCAATCCTTACCATGTCGGCGGGGACTTCGGGGTGACGGCAGGAATGCTGGGGGCTGAACTTGCACGGATGATCTTCCCGCCGGTCGAAAATGATATCCGGCATTTCCCAGCGGTTGCGGCTGTCGGAGACAGAAGCGAGGCACCTGAAAGGGCGTTATACCTGGACTTGGTGGCGGATACGTATTCCGAGGATGAATGCAAGGAAATTGCTCTTGCCCTTGACTACGAACAGTTCTGGCTGAGGTTCAATGACGGCAGGGAAATTGTAAAGGACATTCTGGGGATAGGCCCGGACAAAGAGCGACACCGAAGTCTCGTCAAATTACTGGTCTCTGAAGCGAATCTTGCGATTGAGAACCAGCTGAGTGCATCTATGCCCCATGTCACGGAGCAGGATCTTCCCAACGGCTCCAAGCTCTTCACGATTGATGTGGAGATGTATGCCCACCGGTTCACGTTCCCACCCCCCGGGAAGACGTCCGGTGAAGTGCATGACATTCTCTGTAAACGGCACCAGGGCTCCCCTGTCGTCACCCTGGGTCTCGGTCCCGACTTTGTGGTCATCAGGTCACGGGGGGTTATGATGAATATTCCCCGTATGGTCCGCGAACTCAGAGAAGAGGTTATCGGAGGCGGAGTGAACGGTGGCGGTCATCTCGTCGTTGGAAGTATAAAATTCGTTGAAGGAATGCGCGAAAAAGTGATCAAAGAGCTGATTACTAAGATTGGAGAATTTCCGGCTGAATAAATATTACCTCCTGGATTTTTTTAAATTCCTTTTCGTTTTGTGATAGCACCAATATGGCTATTCGGTACAGAATATAGTGGAGGAATATCTGTTGGATCTCTAATGGACCTGCATTTGAACCCCTTTTCTGAAAAAAAACCCGAATTGCTAGGAAACATTTATATTATAGTAATTTCTAAATGGAAAATTACTTCCGGAGTGTAGAAAATGTCCCATTCGTCCTCCTTTAACAAAGAATACTCACCTACTCAGGGGAAAATTCTCTATTACCTGAAACAGGGTATCCAAATGGGTAAGCATTATTTCAAGTCAAAGTACATTGCAAAGGATCTTGGATTGTCTCCCAAAGAAGTCGGTACTAATCTGGCAATCCTGTCCGAGATATGCGAAGAACTCGATATCAGCCGGTGGAGTTATTCAAACAGTACAACCTGGAGAGTACTTCCAAGAGGCATATAAGCGTACCTCCGAATAGAATTCTCATTTTGGCTTTTAATCCGTACTTCGTAACCGATTTCTGTCTTCCTGTCTCCGATTCCAAAACCATTAATGTGTGTAAGGTTTTACGCTCTCATATGAGTGAAATGGTTTTGGAGTTTATCTCCGAAATTGAATTTGTGGCAAATATCGATGAAAAGAAGGACTGCCTGATGAACCAGGGCACAAGTTCGGATGCTGCGGCAGTAACCCGTGAAAATCCGTCAGGCCTGTGGTTTAATATTGACATCCCCAAAGGGCATGGCCTGAAGAATGGTGACAGGATTCGAATTATTGTCGAAAAAGTCGAGTAATCCGATCCATTAATTCAAATTTACAGCAGGAGTTTTCTTTGGTAATTTTCGTCATATGGAGTAGGCAGGCATAATGAAAAACCCCTTTTTGTCCACTGAAAACCGGCTGATATGTACCCTTATAATGGCAGGCATCGTCGCTCTCGTTGTACTAACAGCTGGATGTACCTCAACCGGGCAGGAGATCGGCGAGGCCCATTCCCTGATGGAAAAGGGGGACCTGCGTCTCGGTTCGGTGGACTGGAACATCGATCCTCCCGGCATTATCGAGGCAAAACTTGTTGCAGCAAATGTCGACTTCCAGAATGCCTATGCGTCTGTTGACGATATACCGCCTGCTAAAGAGGAGGAGCCGGATGAAGCATATGCGCTGCGGGAACTTATCAAGAGCCGCATCGCTTTTATTTCCGCAGCTCTTGAAATTCAGTCAGCACTCGACCATATCATGGATGCGCAGGACAATGCAAGATTGTACCAGTACGATCTCTGGAACAGGGATCTCGCATATGCACGAGAGGATCTCAGGTCGGCCCACGGGTATCTGGATGGTGCGTTTCTCTCCCTGAATGCCATTACGATGGCACGTGTTCCGGTCGCTATGCAGGGTGATATTGCAGATGCAAAGGTTACCTGTGCCAATCTTGATGAACGGGCAGGCAGGCTCGAAGCGGCAATCGAGGGGGCGCTCGTATAACTATCATCAACCTACAGGGCATTCAGATAATCTTTGAGATGCCTGATGTCCGGTTCGATGAGAGCGTCACCGAACTCGGCTCTGGTGGTCTCGAGGGTAAACCTGTAGGATTCAGCGTTCTGGTTGCTGACCAGGAAATAAAAACTTCCTGAGCCCTGTATGTTCTTTGTCACGCTCCCCCCGTATGCGATTGAATTACCGGTAATAATCTCTCCTGACCCGGCATCGACGATGATCCAGTCAATCCGTGAGTTCTGCGGCTGGTTGTGGGCCTTGATGTCGGCATGGACCCTCCATATCGAATAGGGAATCTGCACAATTTCAGAAAAACCGCTTCTTATCCCTGTAAATTCTGCAAACTGCCGTTCTTGACCCGGTGGCCAGATGGGCGGACTTTGCGCATCAGAGGCGCCGAAAATATTCATGTCCCCGGGGAAGTCGAGTACAGGGTAACCTTGTGTTCCGCTGGCATAGATTGAGGAGAGGTCGTCATTCAGGTGAATCTGCCAGATGGAGAAGGTTTTTGGGGGTAACGGCCCCGCCGCCGGGAATATCGGAGGGGTAAACGCTGCTGATTCCTGGTCATCAGTGATATCGAGAAATGTCCTGATTTCCGGTGCCGCAAAGGCAATGAGCAGAAGAATAACCACTGCCGCCAGGAGAGAGAGGATGTCCGCCCGTTTCACACTGGTACCTTTCATCGTGGAAAACTTATGCTTTATCAAGAACGGTGCGGTATGGGGGGGCCTTCCGATAAGGAACGATTAATGGCAATGAACCACAACGTTGAATCAATACATGGATGTTCACCAGTCAAGGACATGGATCATATTTTACCTCATATCCTTCGTACTTCTTCTCTTTGCCCTCTTTCTGACATCTGAAGGAGTACTCCTTGGCATTGGGCTCATGATGGTGATTATCGTTATCGGGGTGAATCTGGCAATCATTACTCATGAGATGAAGGGGGCGGCAAAAAAACGGGAGGTTATGGACAGAATATCAAAAATTGATCCAGAGTCTCCCGATGCAGGAACGGATGCGAATATCCGGTCCCGGTTATGACCGGTTTGGTCAGGCTTTTTTCCGGTATATTTTCTGTATCTGATTGACCGGTTCATAGAGTCGTTCGAAATCCCTGCTTAGGTATTCGGTTTTTCCGATCACATAATAGCCGCATGGTGTCAGGGCCGGTGCAAACATCCGCGCAAGTTCATCCTTTTGGTGTTCGGTAAAATAGATGGTTACATTTCTGCACAGGACCATGTCGAGGTGGGATGCTACCGGGTCTCCACTCATGAGATCATGGCGTGAGAACCTGACATATGCTCTTAGATGGGGTCTTACTTCGAATTTGCCGTCCGTCCGTTCGGTGAAGTGTCTTCTGACCTGTGCGTCACTCAGGTTTTCCAGTGCCTTTCTGTGATAGATCCCCTCTTTAGCCTTCATGAGGGCTTCCTCATCGATATCGGAAGCAAATATCGTGAATTTGAGGTCTTTATTCATGACGGAGGCCTCGTGTGCTATGATTGCAAGAGTGTAGGGTTCTTCACCGGTGGCGCAGCCTGCACTCCAGATCCTGATGGTCTTTTTCCGTCTCCGGAGTTCAGGAATGATGTCACGCCTGATGGCATCAAAAACAGGAACGTCGCGCCAGAACTTGGTCACATTGATGGTAAGGCCCTTTTTGAGTGCGTCATGCTCAGGAGGATTGCTCCTGAGCATCAGCAGGTAATCGTGGTAGGTCTGCATACCGGTCATCCTCATACGCGACTGAACCCTCCGTTTCAGGTAATCCTCCTTGTAATTTGAAGACTGAATCCCGAGATCCGATTCAATCATTCTGAGCACAGGCCTGAAATCTCCCTCCTGTTCCATTTTCATCACCTGGTGGTTTGGAGCCTGAACTGTCGGATCTGGTCCCTGAGGTCCTGCGACATTACGTCAAGCTCCTGTGCAACGCTGCCTACTTCTTCTATTGCGGCGCTGACTTCTTCCGAACGCGTCGCCATGTCCTGGATACGCTCCATATTGTTCGTTGCCAGCCGGGCCGACCGCTCGATGTTTTCCATGAGCCGGTTTGTCGCCGTCGCCTGGTCCTCGGTTGCATGAGTAATTTCCGTGATGCCATGTACTGCCGTTTCAACAGAGCCGACAATACTGTTCATTGCAAATATCACATCATGAACCCTTGCGATACCCTCGGTGATTTCATTGTCTGCCTCCTGCATAGAGGATGCCGTATCTGAACTCTCCCTTCGTATGGTTCCGAGGAGGTCACCGATGGTCGCCGCCGCCTCTTTTGATTCAGAGGCGAGGTTCCTGATTTCTCCTGCAACAACAGCAAATCCCCGTCCATGTTCCCCTGCTCGTGCAGCTTCGATCGCCGCATTGATTGCGAGAAGATTTGTCTGGTCCGCTATGCCGGTGATGATCTTGATAATGCGGTCTATCTGACGCATCTGTTCATTGAGATGCGTAATATCCTCAACGCTCTTCTTTGAAATTGTCCCGACTTTTTCCATCCTGTTCGAGGCATCGCCGCCGATTTCCGCACCTGTTCTTCCTTCTCCAGCGGTGCGTTCGGACTGGTTCCTCACTTCCTGAGAAGTGCTTGCAATCTCCTCGATGGACGCAGAGAGATCAGAGATTTCATTACTGACAGCTTCAATCTCCTTTTCGAGTTGCAGGGTTGTTTCACTCGAATCCTGGGTGCCTACGGCGATTTTCATCATCGCGCCCCTGATTTCATTCGCACGTCCTGCAAGTCCCTTTGATGTTGCCTCAACACGCAGCACACTTTCTCCTACCTGCTGGAGAAGGTCTGCCATCTCACGGACCGAGGTGTTGAAGTAGCCCTTCAGTTCACCGAGGGGGTCATCTTCTCCCACCATGACCTGGACGGTGAGGTTGCCGGAGGCAAGTTCTTTCAGGCCATCGGAAAGGTCCGTTGCACTCTTTCGCAGGTTCTCTGTCTCTTCCTGCACCTGCCTCACCAGGCGGCCCACTTCAGCTTCTGTTTCACGTATTTCAGTGATATCGTTGTAGACTATCAGGATATATTCCAGTTTCCCGTTGATATCGGTAATCGGGATGCCGTATTGTTCAAGGGTGCGAATTCCGCCGGGAAGCCTGACGGTTATCTCGCCGTGTGAGCGTGTTTTCCGGCGCACGACCTCTGAGAGGCCTTCTCCTTTCTGGGAAAGAACCTTAAAATCCCGTGCATTCATTTTCAGAAGTTTCTGTTCGCTGTATCCGCTCATCGCACAGTAGGCGGGGTTGGTGTAGGTAATTCTGAAATTGGTGTCAGCATACAGGATGGGAAGGGGGTTTTCCCGTACTATCGTTTCGGCACGCACGCGAAGGATTTCGTTTTCCTTCACCTTTCGTTCCAGTTCCTTTTTCTCGTCTCGCGCCCGGGTAATATCGTTGTATACGATGGCAATCCGGTCAACCTGACGTCGGTTATCCATCAGGGGAATCGCATATTGTTCGAGGGTATATGTCCCGGACGGGAGGGTGACGGAAACCTCTCCAAAGCACCTGGTCTTATCTTTGAGAACTATGGAGACGTCCTGTCCCGTATGTTCGACAACCCTGAAGTCTCTCAGGTTTTTACGAAGCAGCTGCTCCCGGGGAACCCCCGTAAGTCCTGCATATGCAGGATTTGCATCACGAATGTGAAACGATCGGTCGACAACGACCATCGGCATCGGGTGCTGGTTCATGAGGGTATTCACGCGATGCATATCTTCCTGAATGCTATTGATTCTGGTTTCAAGCATTGCATTCTCTTCTTCAGCTTGGGTGATGCGGGCAGCCAGCTGCTCTTTTTCTGTTGTATGCATCCGCTGTGTTTCGGCAATGGCAGTCTTTTTCTCTGCAAGGAGTGCCCTGAAATCAGCATCTGCCTGTACCGCCGTATTTTCCAGCTCTGCTGTACGATCTACGGATCGTGCAAGCTCTGCCTGCAGCAACTGAACGGCTGCCTCAAGCGCTTCCATCACCTCATTATCGCTCTTTTCATACTGTGCGGATGTGGTCGCCCTTTCCCGGTGAGCCGGAAATTCTTCGACACGATATTTTTCTGCCCCAAGTTCGGTTTGGAGGAGCCGAATATTGGTTTTAAGGGTGATAATTTCTTTATTCAGGTCTTCACGGATACTGAGCGCCTGTTTTTTTAGCTCATCATTCTGCTCTTCAGAGCGTGCGAGTTCTGCCCGCAGCAATTGAACGGCTGCTTCGAGCGCTTCCATCACTGCGGCATCGGTTTCCTCTTCCGGACCCACCTCCGGTTCCGTATCGCTGCCGGACAAAGAATCCCCGGAACGAATTGTTTCTGCTTCGAGTGCAGCATGTAAAAGATCCACCTCACCCTTAAGTGACTGGATCTCTCGTTCATGATCCTCACGTATCCGAAGCGTTGCGGAATTTTCCGATTCATACTGTGTGCAGAGGCGGGCGATGACTTGATTCAGGGCTGCTTCAAGTCCTTGAAGTTTTTCGTCCCGGACTCCTGATGAGATTTCACGACCCGAAATCCCTGCACCAACGCTTTCAAGGGCAAAAATCAAGCGGTCAATGTCGTAATCCCTGTCGTCCCCGGCGGAAATTTCATTCGTTTGCCTGTGCTTCTCCACTCCGGTGAAAAGTGCCTTTCTTCCGGGCCTCACCGTTTCCTCCGTCATGCATGCTCCTGTGAATTTATTGTGGCTCCCGTCATTTCCATCCTCCGATTACCTTGGCTATCTGTGCATATTCTGTTGCAGCGGGGCTTTCTGCTGTGCATTCTGAAATGGGTATGCCTCTCTTCTGTGCTTCGGGAATCATCGGGTCATAGGGTATTGCATAGACCTGTGCAAACTCCTGGTTCATTGCTTCCATGATCTCCAGAAATCTCATTCGTTCAAGATTTTTCTTCCCGGAGATGCCCAGCAGTCGTTTCAGGCCGTCCATGACCTCTCCTGCAGGCGTCATCTCCTCCAGAAGAACTTTACCTCTGGTCACAATTGCCATTCCGGGAGTAACCTCTTTGCCGGTGTTTTCGCCGATATCGGAAAAAATGGTTTTCAGACTCTCAATGCCCTGGAGCGCAAAGGGTCCCGTATCCATGGTGACCACCGTACGGTCGGCTGCGACGAGGCCGTTGATCAGAAATTGCCCCATACTCGGCGGTGTATCGACGAGGATACTGTCATATCTTCGGGATACCGTTTTCAATGCATTATTCAGGACCGATACATGATCTTCACGTTCGTAGAGGTAGGGTTCTGCCCCTGCAAGGTCCAGGGAAGCGGGACAGAGATCCGGTCCTGCGTCCGTTTTGAGAATGGCACTTCTCAGGGAGACGGTTTCGAATCCTTCGGTCCCTGACATGAATACATCGTAGATGTCATAAGCGGAGGTTCCGGGTTTGACGCCAAGTCCGGATGTGGCATTCGCCTGTGGGTCACAGTCGACAATTAACACCCTTTTTCCGGCTTTCTTCAGAAATCCGCCAATATTCAGACAGGCGGTGGTTTTCCCTGTCCCCCCTTTGTGATGCGCGAACGTGATGACCGGCATGATAGACCCTGTGTCTCCTGAGTTGCTTATATAAATTTTAAGCATTCCTCTGAACTAAAATCCTTTGGATTGAGCCGGATTGCGGTTTTTTTAAAAAAAGATTGGAAATTTTATATCTTCACCCGACAAATCCTCGTACAGATGGGGTCCGAGAAGATCAAAATTGTCATATTCGGGGCGTATAATGCCGGAAAATCATCATTCATCCGATCGATTGATCCTCGGGCACGCAATGTGGAAACCCGGACTCCTGACGTTCCCACCACCGTTGCCCTCGACTTTGGAAGAGCAAAGGTCGGGGAAAAAAAGGTCTACCTCTTCGGCACCCCTGGACAGGAACGGTTTGAATTTGTCCGGCAGATTCTATCCCGGGGCATGCACGGAGCAATTGTTATTGTGGACACCACCCGTGACCTTGATGATATGACCCGTTCTCTCTGTGCGGCACTCGCCAGCCAGAATCTTCCGTATGCGGTATTTCTCAACAAATGTGATGCGGCATCATCGTCCCCCCACACATTCCTGGAGATCTCCTCGGTGACGTATTCATCCACGATATCGGCCCTGACGGGCGAAAACACCTTTGAATCGCTTCAGGGATTTGTTGAGGAATACTTTTAGCATGACCTCTCGCTGATGCAAAACAAATACTATAACATTATCCTCGTTTTACATACTTTTCATGTCCCGTACTTTCGCGGTATACGGAATCTTCATTGCAATCCTCGCCATCGCTCTCTGCGCGGGGTGCCTGACGTATTCGATTCATGATGCGACATATGACGGGGATGGAATAACGGTTCAGGTATCATACAACGGAGAGACGACGGATAAGGCCATGCAGGTAACGATCTATAACCTTTCCGGCTACCGGCAGGTGGAGATGGATAAAATCGTCCAGCCGGTAACACTTGAGCCGGGTGATAATACCGTCATATTCCCCGTGGAGCTCGAACCGGGCAACTACCGTCTGCATATCTATATTACAAAAGATGGTGAACGAATTTCAAGTGTCATCAGGGATATTGAGGTCTGATAATGCGATCACTCCTCCAGACCGCTCTTGGAAAAGAGGCGGGTGACATCTTTTTTACCGATGCGACTCTTTTTAATCCCTTTTCCTGCGAATGGGAGGAGGGCGTCTCCTTTGTTGTCAAGAACGGATATGTCGCAGGATTTGGTGAATATTCTGCAGCCTCGACAGTCAGTCTCAGGGGAAAGAAAATTATGCCGGGGCTCATTGACGGGCATGTTCATATCGAAAGTTCCCTTTTAACTCCGGTGGAATACGGGAGAGCGGTCCTTGCGCGGGGGACGACGACGGTGATCGCCGACCCGCATGAGATTGCCAATGTTGCCGGGACAGACGGCCTCAGGTACATGCTGCAGGAACGCCTGCATACACCTCTCGATATCCTGTATATGCTTCCTTCCTGCGTGCCTGCAACCCCCCTTGAGACTGCGGGAGCAGAACTGTGTGCCGCCGACCTTGCCCCCTTTGTCGGAGAGGAGGGTATTTTAGGCCTTGCAGAGATGATGAACGTGCCCGGCGTTCTCTCCGGTGATGACAGTGTGTGGGAAAAACTGGGCCTTTGCTCGCTGGTGGACGGGCATTGTCCGCACCTCTCCGGTCCCGGTCTTTGTGCCTATGTCCTCTCCGGGATTCAGAGCGATCACGAATGTACCACAGCAGATGAAGCCCTGGAAAAAATCCGTCGCGGAATGTACCTGATGATTCGTGAAGGCTCAACGGAGCGAAACCTGAAATCCCTGTTGCCTCTGGTGCGCGCCTGTAGCGTCTCCAGAGTGATGTTTGCAACGGATGACCGGCATGTGGATATGCTGGTTTCTGAAGGTCACATCGATGACTGCATACGTAAAGCGATTGAAGCCGGGGCCGAACCCGAACTTGTATACCGGATGGCAACCCTCTCCGCAGCCGAACGATTCCGGCTTGACGACCGGGGCGCTCTTGCTCCAGGAAGGCTTGCGGATTTCTGTATCATCGAAGATGCTGGTGGGTTTCGGGTCATTTCCACCTTCAAACGAGGGGTCTGCTGGGAAGATCCCGGATATTGCCGCCGTCCTCCTCTCGAAAAATTATTCCGGTATTCCCTGCCGGACAGCGCGGATATAGCCATTTCCGGTTCGGGTCCTGCACGAATCATCGACATTATCGAAGGGCAGATTCTCACCCGTGCAGGCATTGGGGATGTTGAAGGGCGCCTCATTCCCGATAGTGCCGGGGACCTCCTGAAAGTCGTCGTCTGTGACCGGTATCGCGGGGCCGGCTGCGGTATCGGTATTGTCCGCGGACTGGGTCTGAAGAGGGGTGCGATTGCATCGAGTGTTGCCCATGATTCGCACAACATTGTTGCTGCAGGCGCCGACGACGGTTCAATTCTGGCAGCCATTGAGGCAGTGGCAGGGGCGAACGGCGGAATGGCAGCCGTCGAGGGAGACGATGTGGCAATTCTGCCCCTGGAGAGTGGAGGGCTGATGTCCACCCTTCCCTATGATGAGGTGGCGTCCAGGTTATCTGTCCTTGAAGCCCGCACCCGATCCATGGGGTCAATCGAACACCCCTTCATGTACCTGTCATTTTTATCACTTACGGTAATTCCCGAACTGAGGATTACGGATCGGGGTCTCTTTGACGGAAACACATTTTGTGATGTACCCCTGTTCATTCAGACGCGGGAGCGGGAAGGAGTGGATTCCTAGAGTATCACGAATGGGTCTATCATACCGGTTGCCATGAGTAGGCCGATGATCACTGGTTGATGCATCAGGTATATCAGCAGGGAATACCTGCCGGCAAGTGCCAGAAAACCGGTGAGGGGGCTGGTGTGGATGTCCATGGAAAGGAGGGGCTTTCCTCCTGGATAGAGGAATGCACCCGCACCAAGTCCTAGGAGGACGAGACCGAACCACGGAATAAGCGGTTCATAGTCAATGGAATAAAACGATGCCGGGTGAAAACCGAGCCAGGCAAGCCAGATGGGTCCGCTGATCCCCGCGAGCAAGATCGAGAAGATGAATAGCGAGCATCCCAGGTAGATATTGCCCTTCCCAAAACGGAAAAAGAGGGGGGCAATAAGAATCGATGTCCCGATGAGATGGAGAATGCCGAAGAGGATGAAACCGTCTCCGATGGTGATGTAGGTAATAACGGAAATGCCCAACCCTATCAGAAGGAGAACTCCTCCCCGCATCAGGTATTTTTTCCATAGGTCCCGTCCGGTGATGCCGTGTGCCATCGCTCGGTCTTTTGAGATTGAAAGCGAAAGACCCACCAGAAATACGAAGAGTGATGCACATGAGATGGCAAAGGTGCGCCAGAATCCCGAGGATACTTCAATGTCCATTATTCCGAAATAGTTCAGGTCATAGAGCACGTGGAAGATGACCATCATAAGGATGGCGATGCCCCGTGCAGCATCGATCTCTGGGTATCTGCCCTGTGCGCTATGGAAAAAATAACTCATGTGTCATTCCCGGGAAAAGTGCCCGATTGTCTTTTATTATTATGGGAAATGACGATATTGAATATAACGATGGGATCAAATGGTCAGCATATCATTGAAGCGGCAGGGAAGGCCCGTGTGGTCATACGGGATGGCAAGGTCGTATCGGTTGAGCGCGGTGTCCTTACCTTCTGTCCCCTGGCGGCACGCTTTGCAACGCCAGTGACATCCTTTTCTGAAGATGAAATCAGGGCCAATATCGAAGGGCGCATCGAGGCATTCGGAATGTGCACACGAGAGCGTGAGGTGCTGTGCGACGATAATTTTGTGCTCTTTGGCGCATCGGAACTTCTCAGTGCTGCGCTAAGGGGCGGAATTATTGACTGCGCCGTCCTTGCCTGTGACGGGGCGGGAACGGTAATCACACCCATTCCACGGATGACCCAGGGAATTGGCGGGAAGATGTCAGGGCTTGTGGCAACAACTCCTCTGCCTGAGGTCATTTCCCGTATTGAAGTGCACGGGGGCTATGTGGTCACCCCGGAGACCGGAGCAATTGATATGGGTGCTGGTGTCCGGGCGGCGTATGCTAAGGGATATCGTCATATTGCCGTGACGACGGCAAGCGCAGCTGAGGCACATGCACTGCGAAGTGCCTTTCCTGAAGTCCTGATAACGGCAGTCCATACCACCGGCATGGGGGATGAGGAGGCACAGGTACTTGCAGATACCTGCGATCTTATTTTCCCCTGTGCATCGGGAAGCATCAGGGAGATTGCAGGGCCACGGGCGCAGATACAGGGGGGGACGGCGGTTCCTGTGTATGCAATGACGTCGAAGGGGTGTGCAGTCATCCTTGAAAAAATACGGTCTTCAGGGCAGCAGGTGCTGATCAAGGGGGCCTCTCTTCCGTTTGACGGGGGAAAGGGCCCATCTCCCCTTCTCTAATTACTCCAGACCGAATATTGTTTTGATCTCGGAAAATGAGCTTATGGTATAATGGGGGATGATCTGCGGATAAGGGATGCCAATCCAGTCCCCGTACTTCGCATAGATGGTTTTCATTCCAAGGGCGTTGCCCGGTTCAATCTCTCGTTTTGGGCTGTCCCCCACGACCCAGCTGATGTCCGGCGTCTCGCCGAGATGTTCGAGTGCTATGAGGAAGGTGTCAGGATTTGGTTTTCTCTTTCCCGATATGTCGGGTGTGACCACGGTATCGAAGTACTGCCGAAGTCCTATTGCCCGCATCCGTGTCTCAGCCTGGGGACTCTCTGCATCGGTCACGATGGCAAGCTTTACTCCCTTTGAGTGGAGCGTCCGGATGGTCTCTTCCACTCCCGGGTACAGCCGCAGGGATGCGACCTTCTCCTCGTCGTAGACGGTGCACGCCTCAAGGTAGAGTTTCTCGGTTAAGACATCGCGGTCACGCAGGTAATCCTGGATATTATGGTGATGTTCAAACCCGTGGGTTCCGTTCAGAAAATACCTGAACAGTTCCGCACCTTCACCGACACCTGCAAGCTCGGTGACTCTTGTACATGCCTCATTTTTGGCATGGAAAAAGTCGTACAGCGTATTGTCCATATCAAAGAGCATGCACGGGGGGAGTGGCTCTGGTGTTTCGTTCCTGCTGCTCATATCGATGGCCTCTGTCTCGCGTACTCTATGAGCGTACGAACGCATAATGGCATGCGTGGAGACAAACGGGAGAAAGATTATCTCTGTGCGTTGCATCTGTCAGTCTATGACAAGATTTGTTGAATCACCCCGTTCTTTGCTTCTCCTTGCAGGATGCATTCTTTGTACCAACGCCGCAGGGTTTTTGGGTTCTCTTGTTACCGAGACGGGTCCGGGGTCATGGTATGCAGAAGAGCTGGTAAAGCCGTGGTTCGTACCTCCGCCCATTGCATTTCCCATTGTCTGGACCACACTTTTCATCCTGATGGGAATTGCCCTGTACCTAATTCTCAGGAAGGGGCTCGATGAAAAGGGTGTCCGGATGGCCGCAGCGGTATTCGGTGTTCAGCTGGTACTGAACATTGCATGGTCCGTTGCCTTTTTTGGTCTGCAGAGTCCTCTTGCCGGACTTGTGGTGATTCTTGCCCTGTGGTGCGCAATAGCTGCTTCAATATGGTTTTTTTACGCAGTCGAGAAGACTGCCGCCTACCTCTTGGTGCCCTACATTGCATGGGTTTCATTTGCTACTCTGATAAACGCGACAATACTTACCATCAATTAGTCCGGTCATGGTGAAACGGGTGAAGATTCATGAAAGGATAGCTTCAAATGCTTCCGTTCACAATTCTTCACTATGGGCCCTTTCCTGAGTCCATAGCAGGCGTTGAATCTGAAATGGGTGAAGAAAAGGAAAAAAGAGAAGAGGGCGAAAAATCGTTCTTCTCCATTCCTGCCGGAGGCATGGTTCCGGACGCCATCGCGTCATTGACAGGGACTCCTCTGTTTATCATCGACAATGAAGGCCTTATTCAGTATGCCAACCGTGCAAGCATGGATTCGTTCGGACTGAAAGGTGATACCTCTGATTCGTATGCACATATCTCCGAAATCCTGCATGAGGATGACCTGATCCGGGTGCTCCAGTATCATACACGGCGCAGGGAAAAAAATTCGGTTGTTCCCGACCGGTATGTTGCACGGATGGTGGATTCGGATGGCAACTATCCCGAATACCTCCTGGAGGTAACCTACTTGCCTGAGCGCGAGGAGACGCTCATCGCTGCGATGAAAGTATCCGGCATAAAAGGAGCGAACATTCATTCCCCCGCTGGCGAAGTGGAAGGCTACCAACGATATCTTGACAGCCTTCCCGACGCCGTGATCGTCATCCAGGACGATGATATCACCTATATGAATTCTGCAGCCGGTCTGATGATGAGTTCGGACCCGAAGCAAGGGGTGGGTACTTCACTTTTACTTGATCTGCAGGATCATGATTTCAACTCTCTTATTGAAGATTGCACAAAGACAGGTTCCAAACGTTCGGCATCGCCAAAAAGCTTTGAGGACATTCTCACCACCTCTGACGGCAAAGAAAAAAATGTGGAAATCCTGTTTGTTCCTGTTACATTCGGGGGGAAAAGGGGCACAGAGCTGATTATTCGGGATATCAGTCGGCAGAAGCGCGCCCAGGAAGATCTCTCTGCCCGCAATAAACAGCTTCAGACCATTAATGAATTGGTCAGGGCAGCAAATTCCATGGATACCCTTGAAGGCATGCTTGAGGAGATGATTGAGCGTGTGGTCAGCAGTATGCAGTTTGATTTTGGGTGGGTATATCTGCGAAACCCCGAAGCAAAATATGCCCGGCTCATAGCGCCGCTGGGAGTGCCCCAGCCCTTCATCGACCGGCATGGACGGCAGAACACCCGGGATTTTCCCTACAATCTCGTATTTTTTGCGACGCAGCCGCATTATGTCGAAAATCTCCGCGGACGTTCTCCCGGGCCGATTGATACCAAAATCCTGGAAGACATTGATGCTCTTTGCTATGCCGGTATCCCACTCATAGCCGATTCGGTGGTCGTCGGCGGCCTCTATGTCGGCCGGAGGGATCGGTGGTCATTCCCCCCCTCTGAAAAAGAGACTCTTGAGCTTATCGGGCGTGAAATAGGGGGTTCCGTTCTCAGGGCAATGCTTCAGGAACGGTTGGAGGATGCCTATAATGATGCAAGTCTCTATCTTGACCTCATGCTTCACGACATCAAAAATGCCAACGCCGCGATACTGGGGTATTCCCGCTATCTCAGGGAGATCTATCACCCGGAAGGGCTGCAGTATGCTGACAAAGTCCTCTGGCACACGCACCACATTACCGATATCCTCAATAATGTGACCACCATCCGCCGCATAACCGAAGTGCCGGGCGAGATGACCCCCATTCATCTTGATGCGCTTATCGGGGCGGAAATTTCGCAGTATCCGGATGCATATATCAGTTTCAGAAAGACCGGTTGCTATGTCTGGGCTGACAGTCTCCTCTCTGATGTGTTTGCAAATCTCATCAGAAACAGCATTAAATACGGCGGTCCTGGTGTGAGGATCTGGATCTCCGGGGAGGAGTCGGATCATGAAATTACCATCTCCGTTGAGGATGACGGGCCGGGGATTCCCGATGAAAAGAAGTCGCGGATATTTTCGTATTTCCAGGAAAACCTGCACGAATCGGGTGGGCGTGGACTCGGCCTGCATATTACCCGCCTCCTTGTCCGCCGTTATGGCGGTAAAATCCGCCCTGAGGACCGTATCAACGGAAAGCCGGAAGAAGGTCTTGCGATACGATTTACCCTGCAGGTCTACGGGGAAGACGAAGGGCTTGCCCAGCACCAGTCGTCGCTGTCCTGAAGCAGCGCCGGGACCCTAAGCGTGAAGTCCGGGAATATGCTTACCCAACGATTTTGCCTTTATGGGGGCGCAGGTGCCACACACTGGACCTGTGGCTATCGTAAAAAAAAGTGGTGAAAATGCGGGGGGAGCGATTCGAACGCTCGAACTCCTACGAGACTAGGCCCTCAACCTAGCGCCTTTGACCTGGCTCGGCAACCCCCGCACACAAAAATGCTGATCATTCTGCGTCGGTGAACGGACATCCGGTCAAATCGTTTGTGCCGTCCTGTTACCCTATATACAATGCGCTTGGCAGAGAAATATGTTTTGATTTGGGTGTGGCCTCAACCCAAAACGCTCATATATCTGACGTGTGACCGTCGCCAGCGACTGTATCTGATGTATTTTTATGGTCTTGAGCGTATACCTTTCTTCGATGTGGGCAACAATTCTCGAGCAGTTCAGCGATTCTCCTTCACAGTCGCAGGTGGTCCGTTATCTCCTTGAAAACGGATTGGGTGTCAATGAACGGGGCAGGGTCACTGTAAACGGCATTGAGATTCCCGCAACCCATCTGTCCAAGGCAATCGGAACAGATCGGAGGGTTGTTGACGCAACGGTCAAGCGTATCCTTTCCATGGCGAGATTCAGGGATATATTCCTGAATATGCAGGCGACGCCGGATCTGTCAAAAGTTGCGGAATCACTTGGTCTCACAGTCATTACAATCCTGCCGAAAGATGCCGGGCAAAAGGGAATTGTCGGTGCCGCAGTGGCGGTGCTCACCAGTCATGATATTTCCATACGGCAGATATTTGTAACCGATCCTCATCTCTCGGAAGACCCGAAACTGGTGATTATTGTGGAAGATTCACTGCCCTCTGCGGTCTATAAGGAACTGCGTGATCTCGATCAGGTGCGAAAACTGATTTTCTGATTATCGGGGCCTGTAGCGCTCAATATCCTCTGCGAGGACAATCATTCTTTTTTTAATCACTTCAGGAAGGTCTTTGGAGTAGCGGAGCCGTTCCTCAAGGGAGATTTCGTACGTTCCGCGAATGAGATTGTCGGCATGCGCCACAATCTTCTCTTCCAGGGTGGAGGGGACACAGTCGATCTTAGGTAATCCTTCTTCGCCGCATTCTTCTGCCGTGAGTCCTGCTCCGATATGGCATTCGACAATACGTGCGATATCCTCGGGGATGCCCATCTCCCTGCACATCTTCGCACCTATCTGTCCATGGTCGAGGCCGTGGGTGCGCGCGCGCCCGATATCGTGCAACATTGCGCCCCATTCTACCAGTTCTCTGTCTGCCCCTGAGATTGGGCAGAAGCGAAGTGCGAGATTACGTACTGCCATGCAGTGACGTATAACATCGTCGCTGCATCCGGCGATGCGGAGAAAAGAGATCGGGGTGGATGAGGATTCCGGGATATTCACGCCTTTCCCAGCGAGGCCTTCATCTGTTCAACGCGCCGTTTCAGTGCCAGCAGGATAAGTTCGTTATCAAAGTGGTCCATGGGGGTTTCGCAGGAACAGGTAAACTCCCGCAGAATTGCCTCATCGAAGGTGTAGACTATCCCGCAGTTCTTGCAGATATAAAAGTCGTTCTCATCTTCATATCGCTCGCGGGTCTGCAGTTTTTCCAGCACATCTTCCATATCTTCGGTGATTGCATCATCAATGCGATCCAGCCTGAGTTTCCACTTGTAGGTGAGCCAGCCGGTTTCCTGGTTTTTCTCCCTCCGATATTCAGCAAGACGTTTCCCATACAGCGTATAGAGGGTATTTCGCACCGTGTTGAGGTTGATCCCTGTCTCCTCGGCAAGTTCCTCATCCGTCTTTTCAATGCCGAATCCGAAGTCCTCGACCAGCTTAAGGCCCGCTTCGCCTATCATGCGCATGAGATATGCACGAACCGCCTCGTTTAGTATTGCCTCTTCCGCCGTTACCATCTGCTCATATATTCACGTACTTCTGTAATAGACTTATCCAACAGGCTAAGCGCCTCGTCCCGAGAGGGGCCCCTGCCATAGACGCTGATTACTGCACTTCCTTCTTCGATCTCCGTACCTTTCCATGGGATATCGGCTACCGCAGGTGCCAGCCGTTTCAGATCGTCCTTGACGGTCAGGTCGTGGTCGGCAAAGAGAATTTTTCGTGCAACGCAGCGAACCGGGGACGGGCGCAGCGAAGGAACTCTCCCCCTGCACGCCTCGAGGTGCAGGTCGAAGATGCTTCTGTCGAGGGACTCTTCAACGATGTCGAGGGTGGCCTGGAATCTCGGGTTTATTTCGATGGCACGGATTTCATCAGAGGCGATAAAATCCACCCCCACGGACCCGATGCATCCGCTGGCTGCGACAACCTGTTCTGCGAGTTCTGCGAGGCGGGCCCTCTCCTCCGTTTCGAAGGGGGTGAGCGCACCTGCAAACCCGAAGGCACGCTCCCCGGTCCCTCCACGCATGAACTGTTCGTTCACCGCAACCGCGCGTGCGACTGTTCCATTGGATACGCAGGATACGCTGCATGGCGTTCCTTCCAGGGGTTCCTGTCTGATATATGGGTCATCCGGCCAGAGTTCCCGCCAGGCCCGTTCATCGGCCTCGTTTTGCACCAGACTGTTTCTCCAGCCTCCTGCACCACTCACCGGCTTAATGAACGCAGGGTATGTCCCTGCCGCCAGTATTTCCGGTACCGGGATGCCCGATTCGAAGAAAAAATGCTGTATCTGTGATTTATCGAGAAATCGTGCTGCGATATTAGGGGGCGTTCCACAGAACTTTGGGTCTTCTGCAATGGTCTCCGCTCCCGAGGTGGTGATGATCACATCGATGGTGAATTTTTTGCAATAGTCCTCTATAAGAGCGGGAATTTCGTCCAGTTCTTCAAATAATGACCATTCCTTTGCATACCATGTCAGGTCCTGGTCGCAGAAATGGTCGATGGCATAGACCTCATATCCTGCTCGCCATGCCGACTGGACAACATGACGGGTTGCAAATCCGGCGATGAGGGCTGTCCCTTTCAATCCTCGAACCTCTTGCCGCATGCGGTGGGTATGATCTTCATCTGCGCATCAGGATATTCGCGATTGAGTTCTGCGCCTTCGAAGATGTGGTCAAGAATAAGGGCAAGGCTTGATATCTCCGAATGGGGCTGGGTGGTGACCGAGATATTGTAATCCGACAGCGCGTAGATATCCGAAGGAACTTTTTCTGCACCGACGACGATGAGAACCTTGCCGGCGGCCCTGATTTCAGCCTCTACATCCGTCATGCGCAGGCCATACATGGTCAGGTGGACAACTATGCCGCCATCATCTTTCCAGTCATGGATGCACTTGCGCCATGAGACGTTGTTCTCGACAAAGAAGCCGCCGCCCCACCTTTCTGTCACATCCTCTATGGATTTTTTAACCCCGGGATCATTTGCCGCAAGAAACATCCCTTTGCACCCGAGGGCCCGTGCAGTAAGGCCCACATGGGTGGTCACTCTCTGGTCCCGCTCGGGCCGGTGGCCCAGGCGAAGTACGGCGACCTCTTCAGGCATCGGATGTATCTCCGTTATTTTTTACTTTGATTACGCCGTCTTCCATGAAAAAAGAAGTATTTTTCATTGTATTGGCCATTCTGCAGGAGAAGAGCATCTGCTGCAGCGATAACAGGGATATGCACTCCGGAGTTCTCCGAAGGAGGTGACCTTTTTCCATCCGTTCCAACGAGGCCGCAACGATCTCATCGGGCAGTCCCGAAACCGTGACCAGCTGCTCGCTGGTTATCCCAGGCGTTGCCTGTATAATATGGTAGAGAGCCCAGTCTGTTTCCTCTTCTCGCACGCTGATCATTTTGCGCTGAAAGCAGGATATAGTTTTTTACCTGCGCCGTACTACACAAAAGGAGTGAAGCGTCTTGGTACATCAGTACACCCGGAGGAGTGCCTCGTATGATGGATTATTATGAACTGGCACAACTGGCCGACAAAATTCTCGAGATTGCCGATGATGAACTACCTGCACTGGCAGATATTCTGGACGAGCTCGACCCAGAGGTGAGGGGAGAACTGATATTCTCTGATTTTTTGAACGCCTATCAGATTTTTTACTATTATTTCAGGGAAGAACCGGATATTCTCATCGATGAACGGCTCAGTCTCTTTCCCGCAAGTGCGGTACGAAAGGGGGTTCTTGCAGAGGAGCGTGACCTTCTGGAGCTTGTCTTTATTGTGGAGGACGAGGTGCCGGAAATGCTGGTCACCGATGGTCAGGAGATTCTGAAAAGGTTTGCTGGTCCCCGTGCCTATCATGACGCAGTACAGTGGGCGGATGAGCAGGCGTAACCGGTTCTCCTAGCGCCCGGCCGTGATAAGTGATAGATCGACGTCTGCCGCAGCAATTTCCGGCAGGACTCCCCAGCGACAGACCTGTTCCCCATGAACAATGAACACTCCCTGGACCACGTCCGGGTTGAGGCCTGAGAAGATATGGTCGGTGCTGGTGCCGGAGATATTGCAGAGTGACGTTGCCCAGGCATCCGCAAGCGATACATCACGTGCAAAGACCGTGACGGCATCTGCTGTTCCAAAGGAAACCGACGGTCCGACGGTCGCTGATGAAGTACAGATTCCAAGGATCTTCTCCTGGGGGGGAATAAGGAATACAAGTTTTCCGGAAAGGGGGGATGTTCCTGCATACAGCCCGATTCTGACCGGCCGATCGGCGATGACTGCGATATCCCCTCCGTTATCCACAATGCCAAATTGTGCGCCCGCCTCCACCCTCGCCTCTACTCCTGCCCATGCAATGGTCCCGGCAACGGCGGCCATCGGACCGACGCCCGCGCTCTCTGCCGCACGCGCCATGCGCCGGGCGACCAATGAACCGGAAGGTGCTGGATAGGGTTCATAGGTCACTGCAAAAAAAGGATCGGTTGCGATGACTGCTTCAAGTTCGGTCCGTGCGGCAATCATCGCATCCTTTGCCACTTCGATATGTTCCTTTCTCTCGGCAAGGATGGTAGCAATCGTTGTCCGGTACTGGAAATGCTCGCGAATCATTGGAGGAGTGAAAGGGCATTATGTGGACAGGCAATGACGCATTTTCCGCAGAGAATGCATTTCTTTCCGTCAATGTTCAGTCTCCAGTCATCGTCGAACGAGAGCACATCCTGGGGACAGACGCTGATGCATGCCCCGCAGTCGACACATTCTGACTCGTCCCTGATGACGGAGTCTTCCATGATCTTCACCCGTGCTCCGGCCTCCTTCATCGTGTCGGAGACGAGTGCCGCATCCTTATCCGGGACGTCGATGAGGACCTCGCCCTCCATGGATTCGATATAGGCGCGTTCGACATTGATCAGGACCCCTGTCTTCATGACCGTATGGGCGATGAGGGGCAGCTTGCACCCCTTGCGCGAAAATGTGACGAGCAGTTTCATGCTTTCCACCTCTTTTCAAACAGTTTCCCCAGATCTATTGCGGAGAGCATTCCAGCCAGTTTGCCTTGGGCGTCAACCACCGGCAGGGCACTGATATTGTGCTGTTCGAGTTTGCGTGCCGCGATATCCACCGCTTCGCCGGGTGAGGTGGAGACCACCTTTTTTGTCATGATATCGAGGACTATCTTTGCCTTATCCGTCGTCGCAACTGCCTTTGAGACATCAAAGGTCGTGACAATGCCGACCAGTTTCCCCTCCCTGCTCAGAACCGGGAGGTGGTTTGTCTCGCCTCGCAGAAGCCGTTTGGCTGCCGTACCGATCTCTTCGTCTTCATAGATGGTGACGACATTTGCATTCATGATCTCACGGACCCGGGGGGTATGCACGGAATCCCTCATCGGGCGGGCAATGACGGTGGGATTAATGCGCCTGGTGGGGAGCGCGAGTTCCATCTGTCCATTCTCGATGCTCAATTTCAGTTCACCGGCAACCTCTTTTGCCTTCCTGAAGGAAGAAAGGGAGGATGTTTTCACCTCCTCTCCGCCGATATCGATCATGCCGCTCTTGAGTTCGGCATAACTGACCTCCCGGATCACCGGACGGTCACGACCCTGCACACCATAATCGGCAATGCCTGTCATGATGTCTTCATCCCTGACGGCCGTCCGGCGTACGATATCTTCATCAAGAACAGGGATGGGAACTCCGAGCCCGACATAGAGAGTCGAACCATATCCGGTAAATGTCGCCGCTCTCAGGAAATCCTTTGACATATCCTTGAGATTCCCGGTGGTCATCAGGGTGCCGAAACCACTGCCCGGGGATGCCTGCGTTCCCTCGCCGACGATCATGCCTTCAGCACCGCAGAGAAAGATCGGAACGCCACTCCCAATGGTCCTGAATTCAGGGTCGTTTGGGATGGGGGAGAGCATGCCTGCCCCGGAATAGCTGACATTCCCACTGTTGGGAAGGAGTGTTCCCATATAGGTATAGAGTGGACGTTCGGTAGTGTTGATGGCGGCCATATACCGCTGGTAGGCATTTCGTGGGTTGACCATTACGGCCTGGTTCAGGTCTTCTGCAAGGAGGTCAATTTCAATGGTCTTACGGGGATAGCAGTCTGTTCCCTTGGACTGAGCTCTCAGATGTACGGAATTGCCGGAGACGAGGTCCTCCATGACATGGGCCCCGCCGTATTTGATCCCCTGGGTCTCTGATTCTTGGGTTGCGCCTATGTAGGCGTCGACCGCCGCAATCCCTGCATATGCCTCGACATCGTTGATCCAGACCCTCTCCATCCTGATAGGGGGATCAGAATGTCCAAAATTCATAAAGGCCCCGGAAGAACACATCGCGCCGAACGTCCCTGTCGTTACAACGTCGACTTCCTCAAGGGCACCTTTTATTCCAAGCTCCTCAACAATATCCGGCATCCGGTCTGCCGTAACTACCAGGGCATTTCCGTCACGGATGCGGGTATTGATCAAGTCCAGGGATTTTTCCATATACCTTATAGGAAAGCTGCATATTTAACGATATTGTTTATTACTACAGGTAATTACAATTCATGAAAATGTTTGCCCGTGCAGGCAGATGCTCTCCTCCTTTCATGGTGGACCCGATATGGTCATCTGTCCTGGGAATCGAGAGTTTTTTTCCCTTCGCCGTCCATCTCTGTGGTATGGAGCTGACCGGTGCCATTGATCTCCTCGAGAGAATTGCCCCTCCCGACCTTGCTGAAGAATTTGATGAAGGAAGAATCGGTCTGGTCGTTGAAGGGACGGATATAATAAAGACTGTCGCCTGTGCCCTGGATGCAACGCTTCCGGTGGTGCATGATGCTGTATCCAAGGGGGCAAGTCTGCTTGTTGTGCACCATACTCCGCTGTGGCATCCGTTCACCCGCGTTACGGGGAGGTACGCGGATCTTCTTCGGGACGTCCTTTCGCATGAACTGAATATCTATGTCATGCATACCAATTTTGACCGGGCGCCCGGGGGTATCAACGATACCCTGGCCGACCTCCTGCGCCTTGATGACCGTATGGAAATGAGTCTGGGGATTGTAGGAACCACTGGTATGGATCCTGAAGCAATTGCCGGTGTTCTCGGCGGAGGTCTGCGTGTGTATGGTGAGGTGCCGGAAAATCCGAGAATCGGGGTTGTGGGGGGTTCCGGCTTTGATATCGATCTCATCCACGAAGCGGTCAAACTCGGTGCGGATGCCTTCCTGTCATCCGAACTGAAGCATTCGGTTCTCCGGGAATCGCCGGTTCCGCTCATTGAATCCACCCATTACGCACTCGAATCACCGGGTATGAAGGCTCTTTCCGAACGTATGGGCTGGATGTATATTGAAGATGCGCCGGGGGGAGTCGTTGTCAGGTGAGCGAAGGCATTCCGGGGAGGAAGGCCGCAACCCAGGTTCGCCGGAACTGGACGAGTATTCTGAAGAATCTCTGATCAGGCACTACGGAGAAAGGGGCACGAAAGCGATTCAGGCCTGCCGTGACGGGAAAGTCGAAAAATACCTTGATTTCTATGTGGTGCATGGTATGACCGGGACCTATGTGGTGGAAGATGATTTCTGCACATGCCGTAATTTCCTCTTTCGTGGCAACGAATGCTGGCATATTCTTGCGGTCAGGTATGCCCGTTCCTCGGGATTGTGTGTTACAAGGGATGAATGGTATCAGGAAAAAATGGAAAAACCACCTGAAACAAACACTATATGAGCACAGAGTACGAATGTTAATAGATTAGGTCGACGTGATTTTCCATGCTCGAGGATGAGTATACTCTTGATTATTTTATCAATAACGGACTTACGCGAAAGGTATGTAAATCATGCGGTTCAGCATTCTGGACGCGTGATCCCGACCGTGAGCTGTGTGGTGATGCACCTTGCGAACCGTACAGTTTCATCGGCAACCCGGTTTTCAATCCCCATTCCATCGATGAGATGCGGGAAGCCTACCTGAGTTTTTTCGAGCAGCATAACCATACACGTCTCGAAAGATATCCAGTAGCGGCCCGGTGGCGGGACGATATATATCTGACAATCGCGTCTATTGCAGATTTTCAGCCATTTGTTACCAGCGGCGAGGTTCCGCCCCCTGCAAACCCCCTGACGATCTCCCAGCCCTGCATCCGCCTCAACGATCTGGACTCTGTGGGACGGTCGGGACGCCATCTCACGACCTTCGAGATGATGGCCCACCATGCGTTCAATTCTCCCCGCGAGGAGATCTACTGGAAGGACCAGACCGTTGCACTCTGTGATGAATTTCTCAGTTCCATCGGTGCCGACCTGAACGCGGTCACCTACAAGGAACACCCATGGATCGGTGGCGGCAATGCCGGGCCGAGTGTTGAAGTGATGATCGGTGGTCTTGAGGTCGCAACGCTCGTCTTCATGAGCATGACCAAAAAGCCAAACGGCAGAGAGCCGGTTGATCTTGACGGTGTTTCGTACTATCCGATGGACATGCGGATTGTCGATACGGGATATGGTCTGGAGCGCTTCGTATGGGCATCCCAGGGGTCACCAACAATATACGATGCCGTCTTCCCCGAAATGGTAAGCCGGCTGATGTCGTCTGCCAATCTGGAGTGTCTTCTTGATGAGAATGAATGCACTCGCATTCTTGCCATGAATGCAAAGTACGCCGGCCTTATGGATATTACCGGCTCAAATCTCTTCGAAATGCGCCGGAAGGTGGCCGAAAGCATCGGCGTCCCGTTCAGGAAACTCCAGGATATGATTGCACCGATAGAGCGGGTCTATGCCATTGCCGACCACACCCGCTGTCTTGCCTATATGCTCGGGGACTGCATCGTTCCTTCAAACGCACAGGAAGGGTACCTTGCCCGGCTGGTGTTGAGGCGCACCCTCAGGATGATGAATGAACTCGAGATGGACGAATCACTTGCAGATCTCATCCAGATGCAGATGGAGACAATCGGGACTGCCTCCTTTGATCAGCGCATCCCCATTGTCCGGGAAATCATTGAAAACGAGGTGGTGAAGTATGAGCAGACGATGCTTCGCGGCAGGCGCATTGTCCAGAAGCTTGCACGCGAATACAAGAGCAAGGGAGAGCCGGTTCCGTTAAAGGAACTCATTACGCTCTATGACTCGCATGGCATCCCTCCCGAAATGGTACGAGATGCGGCAGCAGAGGACGGTGCCACCGTTGATCTTCCTGATAATTTTTATTCCCTGATAGCTGATGTTCACTCTGAGTCCGAGGACGCTTTGGAGGAAAAAGACGAACTTGCAGGCATCCGTGCTCGGGTTGAGGGCATGGCTCCTACCACAAGACTATACTACGATCTACCCGATTCAACAGACTTTGATGCCATAGTTCTCGATCAGTTTGATGAATATCTGATCCTTGACCGGACGCTCTTTTACCCTGAGGGAGGAGGTCAGCCTTCGGATATTGGCAGGATCGTAAGTGAAGAAGGGATAACCCATGTCGAGCATGTCATGAAACTTGGTGACGTTATCGTCCACCGGGTAAGCGGAGAGATGCTGAAACGTGGTGAAATTGTAAAAGGAGTCATCAACGAAGAACGCAGGAAAAACCTCATGCGCCATCATACCGCAACCCATGTCCTTCTGCATGCGGCACGCGTTGTCCTGGGTGCCCACATCCACCAGGCCGGAGCACAGAAAGGGGAGGCATCCTCCCGTATAGATATCCGTCACTATAAGCATATCACCCCAGGACAGCTCACGGAGATTGAAAACGCTGCCAACCGCATGGTCCTTGCGGACCTGCCTGTCCATATCGGATGGGAAGACCGTACCGACGCGGAGCAGAAATACGGGTTCGACCTTTACCAGGGCGGGGTTCCCCCCGGTTCACGGATACGCGTCGTTCAGGTAAGCGGGGATGTCCAGGCATGTGCGGGTACCCATTGTCCCTCCACCGGGCAGATTGGCTCCATCCGCATCATACGTGTTGACCACGTCCAGGACGGCATTGAACGCCTGGAATTTGCCGCAGGAATGGCGGCCGTGGCATACAACCAGGCGATGGAGGTGCTGGTTGATGATTCTGCCTGCATGCTTTCTGTCCAGAGGGAGAATCTGCCTGCATCCGTCGAGCGGTTCTTCAATGAATGGAAGGATCAGAGAAAGGAAATCGAGCGGCTCCGGAAAAAGATTGCTGAACTGGAGACGAAGATGATCTCCTCGGAGGACATCGGCGGCGTCCCTGTCACCGTACAGATTCTTGATGCCTCGCCAAAGGAACTGGTCACCATTGCGACCGGCCTTGTCAATGAGGGCGGCGTTGCCCTCATAGCCGGCGGAACGGATCGTGTTCATGTCGTTGCGGCGTCCGGTACTCCGGCGGTCAATGCCTCCGAGATCGTACGGGAAGTATGTTCGCTTCTTGGCGGGAAGGGCGGCGGAAAGCCCGGCCTGGCACAGGGCAGCGGAGTATCGGGTGAGTCTCTTGATGCTGCTCTTGCCCGTGGAAAGGAACTGATCTCTGAGAAACTACTGCCATGACCGGCGAAGAGGTATTGGTGCTTGAACCTGGAGACGACCGGGCAAAGAAGATTGGAAAGGCACTATCCAATGCCTCATCCTCGGATATTCTTCATCTTCTGGGTGAAGGAGAAAAAACACTTTCAGAGCTCTCCGAATCACTCGGTCAGCCAATTACCACTGTCAAATACAATGTGGAGAATCTTCTTGATGCGGGGATGATCGATATTGTTCGGACCAGGTACAGTGAAAAAGGCCGGGTTGTCAAGGTCTATGGAGTTCGTGATCAGGTTGTGATTGTCTCGCCGGGACGGGCGGATGTCAAATCGCTTCTGATGAAATATGCGTCACTCTTTGCCCTGATTGCGATTGCATCGCTGGTACTTGCTGGTATTGCGCCGCTGTTTTCCGGTATGGGTCTCGGTGATATGCAGACATCACAGGATGCGACGTTGAGTTCTCCGGTCCCTGCCCCTGCCTCTACGGCTACGGGGGGGGAGACGGTAGCGGTAATGGACTTCAACGCCGAGGACGGAGGGGCAGGAGCGGCGAAGACCATCGCCGCCGAGGAACGGAGCGGTGTCGGTGGGCCACAGGCCGTGGCGGACTTCATGAATCTTGCGGCACTGGCCTTTTTCCTCGGAGGGTTTGTCGCGATTCTCACCATGCTCCTCTATGAGGTTCTGATGACTATCCGGGCAAAACAATATTGAACTTTTTTTATATTTTAATCCGATATTCCTGTCATTGCACCCGTCCATTGTGCAGGTCCGAGCAAGGAGAAACCGTACCGGATGATCTGAAAAAAAAGAGTGACCGGGCAGAGATTCTGGTAAGAAGCGGCTCTATTTCCGTATGGCTCCCGCCTCAGAGCATCCCGATAAAATTATGGAGGATTCTCAGGCCGGTCTCTCCGCTCTTTTCCGGGTGAAACTGCACCCCGTAGGCATTGCCGCTCATAATCGACGAAGCAAATTTGCAGATGTAATCCGTTGAGGTGAGGGTGTGCTCCGGTGTCGTGTCCGCGTAAAAGGAATGGACAAAATAGACATAACTGTCCTGGGGGACCCCTTCAAACAGGGGTGAATCCTGCTCGATATGAATGGTATTCCAGCCCATGTGTGGTACTTTCATGCCGGGTGTCAGGGGAAATTCCTGAACCGAGCCCGGGACCAGTCCCAGACCTTTATGATTCCCAAACTCGCAGCTGGTCTCGAGAAGCATCTGCATTCCCAGGCAGATGCCGAGGACAGGACGATCCTGGACATAGGTGTAGAGGGCGCTTTTCAGTTCGCCGAGTTTTTCCATCCCTTCAGAAAAAGCGCCGACGCCGGGGAGAACCACTCCGTCCGCCTCCATCATTTCATCGATGTCCTTGGTTATCCTCGTCGTCGCACCGGCATGTTCAAGGCCGCGCATCACACTGCGAAGATTTCCCAGCCCGTAATCAAGTATAGCTACCTGTGTCATCCTCGTCCCTGTCTCCCCGTTTTCTCCAGAGTGCCTTTTCAATCCAGATATCTGGAAGGTCATGTTTTTCTTTGTATGCATTCAGTGCATCGTCCCAGGTCTTCCAGAGGTCGGGATACTCCTCCATGATGTACTCGAAGGTGGCCCAGTCACTCGACGGGCACATGAAGCATCCGATACGATCGATTCGCCTGCCATAGAGAATATTGAACGGGGCCTGTTCCCTGAAGATATAGAGCCACACATGCATGGCTGTCCAGTGCTGGATGGGGGCTGCCGAAACCTGGCACTCCACATATCCGTTTCGCCAGACCCGTGGGCTCTTCATGCGTTTGAATGATTCATATTTTCTCTGCCCGATAAAGGAGAGGCATTCCCCCCATTCGGTTTCGATCAGCTCTTTGATCGGAAGGAGTTTGCAGACCTTGCAGCACCATCGTGCGTCCACCGCAGGAGGGCCTTCGCGTTCCATGGTGTCCCAGAATGCCTTTGCGGTATCGGTCCGGATGACCTTGAGCCCGTAATGATTTGCCACATCATCTACATTGGCATAGGTCTCTTCAAATTCTAGACCGGTATCCGCAAAGAGGAGCGGAAGAGGTCCGGCCGCACGGAGGGTGACCAGGAGGGTGGCAAGGCTGTCTTTGCCCCCGGAATAGGAGACATTTGTCTGGATGGGGTGTTTTTCCATCACATTGCGGATGAAGGTGACGGCCTCCTCCTCGACTCGTGAAAGGATGTCTTCATTTGCCCGGACCGCGTCGTCCCAGGTGGCAGTGCCGGGAATGCAGGTGGCATTTTTTACCTTGCGGGTCCTGACGATCGCGCCGCGATCCATTGTCCGTGCGGTCGCGGCATCCGTCTTTGCTCTTCCCACCGCGATGCAGGCCCCGTCCCTGTCAACGATGAAGACCTCATCTCCTTCCCGTACGGAATCCTCGATGGCAACAAGGCCGGGGGCAAGAACACTGGCCGATTTTTCCCGGATAGAGGGAATTGCACCGCTGTCCACAACCACGACTTTTTTCCCGGGGTTCATGTACAGGGCCGCAGACGGCCGGGGAAGGGGTTCCCATCTCTTTTCCTCCGGAAGATAACGGATCGCACCCACCACGGTACCACCCATAACGATCTCTTCCATTCTGTCCTTGTCAGGCACTTTGTTCAGAACCACAAGATGCCCTTCGGGGATCAGAGGTACACCAAAATAATCGCGATAGACGCTGTTGATATGATCAATGTCGGAGGGGAATGCCGGCCTTGCATCGCCGGGGGGAGTTATGGACACTTCCCGCGCGGACGCTCTGCAGGCGCATTTTTTGCCCAGAACCGGAACATGGCACCGATCACACCAGTGGAGGTGATTTTTACCCAGATATTGGAGCCGCATACTTCTTCAGACGTTGAACCGGACGTAATAAATAGTGGAGGGTTGCTGCACCGGACAGGCGTCGAAATATCTCCTTTGCAAAGGGTTAATTCGTAATATGCCGATATTTTCCTGTGGAAAAATCTCTGTCATTTCTACCCGGTCGCCTGTCATAACGGGCCCGGTCAATACTATCCTTACGGAGGTTGATTTGTGGTGTTGTATAAATCTGGATTACACGGCAGCCACCGGACTGGTGGTGTATGAAACCTGTCGCTGTAACTGCAATATTTGCTTTTCTGGCATATCTCCTGCTGACGGCCGGTTCAGGTGATGTTCTCTTCTGGTCATGGCCGGAAATCGTTGCCGGGGTTCTTATCGGCGTGGTTGTCGGTGGTCTTTCGGCCTCATGGTTCTGCAGTAGCGGGAACATGAGGATGGCACATCCGTTCCGGTGGGTTCTTCTTGCCATCTATTCCATCGGACCCCTTTTTGTGGAGATAATCAGGGCAAATATCGATGTTGCAATCCGTGTCATCACGGGCAACATCAGGCCAGGGATAGTGAAATTCAACCCTGGTCTCAGTACCGATCTCGGAAAACTTCTTCTGGCAAACTCGATTACGCTGACGCCGGGAACACTCACTGTCGAGGTGGACGATACTACGGGAGTGTTCTACGTACACATGCTCAATGTCAGTGAGATATGCGGTGAAAAAGAGATGTGTGATGCGTCGGATATCTTTGCATTTTTCAATATGCCCGCATGGATACGGAGGATTGCAGAATGATCGATCCCTGGCAGACTGCCCTTTCAGTCCTGTTCATCCTAATTCTGCTGGTGATGATCCGGCTCTTTAAGGGTCCCACAGCCCCCGACCGGGTGGTCGCGCTTGACGCCATCAACACCTTTACCGTCTGCGCAATCCTGATATTCGGGGTTGCCTTCCAGGAGACGGTCTATGTGGATGTTGCCATCGTCTATGCCGTTCTCTCCTTTGTCGGAACACTCTATCTGGCAAAGCTTGTCGGGAGGGATATCTAATGGATGCCGAAATTATCATTTTCATCTGCATAGCCATCGGACTTTTGGCATGCACCCTCGGTGTTGCAGGCATCCTGCGGTTTCCGGATGTCTACACCCGGTTGCATGCGGAGACGAAACTGACCACCTTCGGGTCGATTTTCCTCTGTCTTGGAATTATCGCGTATGTGCTGTCGCAGTATCTTGCAGGAGGGGATGCCCAGTATATCGTTCTTGGTCTACACACGCTCCTGGCACTGATTGCCCTGGCATTTACGAACGCGATTGGGGCCCACGCCATCTCACGGGCCGCATACCGTGCAGGAATCAAACCGGAAGGTGTCGTCGACCGTCTCTCGGAGGTGGAACAGAAATGATGGACTTGATCATTCAAGGACTGATACTTATCGGCCTTCTTCTCTCTGCGGGGATGATCTGGTATTTCAGGGATCTGCTCTCTGCCGCCATCTCATTTGGCGTGTTCAGTTTCCTGCTTTCCCTTGAATTTTTGATCCTCCAGGCACCTGATGTTGCTATCGCAGAAGCAGCCATTGGTGCCGGTCTTACGACGGCGATCTTCATCCTCGCCA
This sequence comes from Methanobacteriota archaeon, assembly GCA_016841485.1. Classification (GTDB taxonomy): domain Archaea; phylum Halobacteriota; class Methanomicrobia; order Methanomicrobiales; family Methanomicrobiaceae; genus Methanovulcanius. Next base: position 16,776 of record JAENZA010000003.1, on the reverse strand, counting down.
TACGTGCGACAGAGAAAGACCCGGAGGCGGATGCCGAATGAAACAGGTAATGACGTGGCTTGTTGTCGCGGTTATCGCAGGGAGTCTCCTTCTCTGTGGTGCGGGCCTGGAATTCGGTGTTCCCGCCTACCACGATATGGACGACTATATGATCGCACACGGGCAGGAAGAGACCGGCGGGAACAATATCGTAACCGATGTCGTCTTTGACTACCGTGGATTCGATACCCTCGGGGAAGCGACCGTTCTTTTCACCGCAGTGCTTGGCATCGGCCTCGTGCTTCGCACCCTCGCAAAGGAGGATGAAGAATATGAATATGAGTAACCTGGTACGCACCGGTGCGGGACTTCTTATGCCGTTTGTCCTGGTGTTCGGGTTTTATATTGTCATTCACGGACACCTGACACCCGGTGGAGGGTTTCAGGGAGGTGCGGTCATCGCGACCGCCTTTGTGCTTCTGATCGTCGCCCACTCCCGTGAGACCATCAGGGAGCGCATATCCCTTGGGTTCCTGAAAAATACCGAAACGCTTGGTCTTATGCTCTTTATCGTAACGGCGCTCATCGCGCTCGCCGCCGGAATCGCATTCTTTGGCAACTGGCTTGTTAATACCGGCAGCCTGTTCGGAACACCGGTTGCGTTCGGTATCAACCCCGGTGATCTGAATACGGGTGGTGTTATCCCGATCATGAATATAGCAGTCGGCCTTGAAGTGCTTGGCGCCATGAGCGTGATCATCCTTGCGATGCTTTCAGTGGTCAGGGGTGATGCCTGATGTTCGGTGATATTCCCTTTATTGCCGCCGGCATTCTGATTGTAATCGGGATTGTAACGATTGTAACCCGGCACAATCTCATAAAAATGGTGATGGGGCTTGCCGTGGTGGAAGCGGGCGTAAACCTCATGCTGGTCGCGACCGGCTATCGCGACGGCGGTGTCGCGCCCATCTTTACGAACGCACCGTCGACCGATATGGTCCTGCCGACCGTGCAGGCGATGACGCTTACGAATATTGTGATCGGCATCGCAACGACGGCGCTTTTGCTCTCATTTGTGATGATCATCTACCGGAAATACGGTTCGGCCGACGTGCGTGATATGCGGAGGCTGAAAGGATGATCTGGGAATTCTGGAGTGCCAACGCACCCGCATTGCTGCTTGCAATCCCGATGCTCGGGGCCTTTGCGACCCCGCTTATTGGGAGAATGGGAAAGACACCACGCAACCTGTGGATTCTTCTCATAACGGCTCTGACCTTTGTAACCTCTGCCGTTCTTGCAGTGGAGGTCTATACGACGGGACCGGTCATCTATACCTTCGGGGCCGCAGCATCCTCTGCCGCCCTCGTCTCGGATTCAGGCGGTATTCCCGTCCGCATCATCTTCAACGTGGATGCAATGAGCGCCTTCATGGCCCTCTTCGCCTCCTTTGTGGGGATGGTCGCCGCCGTCTTCTCCTTCCCGTCAGGAAAAATGGAATCGGGCAGGGACGGCTACTTTGCCCTTCTGCTCCTTCTCCTGGTGGGAATTCTGGGCATGGTCTGCACCGGTGATCTCTTCAACTTCTTCGTATTCCTGGAGATCAACTCACTCGCCGGGGCGGCGCTGGTCGCCTACCGCATCGATAAGGGTGTGGCGGTGGAGGCGGCCCTGAAATATGCCTTCCTCTCCACCCTTGCAGGGCTCCTGGTCCTCTATGCCGTGGCTCTCCTGTACGGGCAGTATGATTCCCTGAATATTGCCGTCATCGCAGAACGGATGCAGTTCGGCTTCCTTGACAAGGTGGCGCTTGCACTCCTGCTGACGGGGCTTGCCATGAAGGCGGGTGCGGTGCCGATGCATTTCTGGACGCCGGATACCTACTCGATGGCACCGTCGGCGATCACCGCGTTTCTTGTGGTGGCAAGCCAGGCAAGCCTGTATGGGGTCTTCAGGGTAGCATTCACTCTCTATGGGCTGACGCTCAACTACGTCACCATCGGGTGGTTCATCATCATCCTCGGTGTGCTCTCCATGTTTGTCGGGGTGTCGATGGCCATACCGCAGAAGGATGTCAAACGGCTGATGGCCTATCATGCGGTATCACAGACTGGGTACATGCTGCTCGGTGTCGGTGTCGGTCTTGCTGTCCTCGGTGACCCTGTGATGCTGGAGTCTTTTGGTCTTACTGCAATGGAGGGTGGCATCTTCCACATCGTCAACCATGCGATGTATAAGGGGCTTTTATTCCTGACGGCCGGGGCAATATTTTACCAGACGGGGACTCGCAACCTCAACAAACTCGGAGGTCTGGGGCACTCGATGAAGTGGACCATGCTCTTCTTCGTGATCGGGGCGCTTGCTATTGCCGGCATTCCGCCATTTAACGGATTTGCCTCGAAACTGATGATATATGAATCGGTATTTGCATTCAACCCGCTGCTCTCGATCATTGCTATGGTGGTCTCGATTCTGACTCTGGCATCATTTGTCAAGGTGTTCCATGCAATATTCATGGGCCCGAGGCAGGAGCGGTACGCCGAGGTAAAGGAAGTGCCCGTCCCGATGCTCGCTGCTATGGGCATCCTTGCTCTCCTCACCGTGCTGATGGGCATCTTCCCCCAGCAGATCGTTGATCTTGTGATAAGCCCGGCGGCAGGTGCGCTTGTCGACCAGGGCAGTTATATCGCATCGGTCATGGGAGGTCTCTGACATGGCACTCATTGAGACGCTGGATACGGGATTTGGTGCATGGAACCCACTCCTCTGGCTTGTTGCACTTGTGGTCGCTCTGCTGATCGCCTGGCTGATACGCTCCCGCGGCGAATCGGCCCGTCCTTCCGGGGCAGAATCGGCAAAACCCTATCTCTCGGGCAATGACGCACCCTCTGCCGAAGAGACGCATGTCGGGGCGTCAAACCTCTACTGGGGCTTTACCGATGCCCTGAAGGGATATTACGACCGTGTGGTTCCCATACACAGTGGGATTCTCACCGACTATGTACTCTGGTTTATCGGAGTTCTGGCGCTTGTCATCATCATGGCGGGGGTGCTGTAAATGAGATTGTCCAAATCATTTAACCGGTCATTGTGGGTGTTCCATTTCAACTCTGGCTCCTGCAATGGCTGTGATATCGAGATCGTATGTACGCTCACCCCCCGGTACGACCCGGAACGCTTCGGCATCAAACTGGTCGGGTCACCCCGGCATGCCGATGTGCTCCTCGTCACCGGGCCGGTGGTCCATGACATGGCGGCCCGGCTGAGAAGGGTCTATGACCAGATGCCCGACCCTAAGGTCGTCATCTGTGTGGGAACATGTGGTCAGTCGGGGGGAGTCTTCTTTGACTCCTACAACCTTGACGGACCGGTTGGGGATGTCATCCCGGTGGACGTCTATGTCCCCGGGTGTGCCCCGCGACCGGAAGCAATCATCGATGCGGTGGTGAAGGGAGTTGCAAAACTCGAACGCCTGGAGGCGGAGGGGAAAAAATGACGCGAAATACGATGAATGCAGCAGGGATTGAGGCGGCGCTGCAGGCATCCTGCGGCGATGCGCTTCAGGAGACAAGGATTGCATCATGGGGTGAAGGCCGCGAAAAAACACCTGGGGTATCTCTCTGGATTCGGACGGATCGAAGCGATCTCACCCGCGTTCTCTCGGCGATCATCGCGATTGATTATCCTCACCTCTCAGTGGTATCGGGTGTTGACTGCGGGGAGACGGTGGAACTGTTGTACCATATGTCGGTATTCTTCGGTATTGGACGAAAGGAGGTGTGCATCACCATCACCGTACCCCTGCCGAAGGATGACCTGACGGTCCCGACCATCTCCCGCCTTATCCCCGGCGCGGTCTACACCGAACGTGAGAAACAGGAGATGCTCGGCATTACCGTGATCGATATCCCGGATCCCAGGGGACTTTTCCTGCCAGCCGATTTCCCGGAAGGGGTGTATCCCTGGCGAAAAGATGAGACCGGCATCCGTGAGGACATGGTAAAGGACCTCTTTGCGGTCGGACGGCCCGAGGACCGCCCGAACCCACCGGTCAAACCGAAGGAGAAGCCGGCAAAGAAAAAACCTGAGGAGAAACCTGAGGAGACAAAGGAGGTGGCACAGGATGAGTGATTCCAAGCCGTCATACAATATTCCAATCGGGCCCATCCATCCCGCACTCAAGGAACCGATTCTCTTCACCTTTAAGATCAACGGAGAAGTCGTCGAGGACCTGGACTTTGCACCCGGCAAGGTTCATCGTGGCATCGAATGGATGGGCATGCGAAGAAACCCCGTCCAGATTGCCCATCTCTGTGACCGGATATGCGGTATCTGCGGGGTTTCGCACACCCTTGCCTTCTGCCGTGCGGTCGAACAGATTGCAGAGATCGAGGTGCCTGAACGCGCCCATTATGTCCGGACCATCGTCGCGGAACTTGAACGTATCCAGTCGCATCTGCTGTGGGCCGGTGTCGCCGCCCACGAGCTCGGGTTTGACACGCTCTTCCACCTCGCATGGAGGGTCCGTGAGGACGCGATGGATCTCCTGGAGCTCATCACCGGCAACCGGGTAAACTATGGCATCGTCCAGGTCGGCGGTGTCCGGCGTGATATCACCGAAGACCAGTTCCCGAAGGTTGAAAAGACCCTTGCCGCATATGAGGACATTACAAAAAAACTGCTGAAACTCTTCCTTGAAGATACCTCCATTAAGGTTCGCTGCAGGGATACCGGTCTTATGACCCGGAAGCAGGCGCTTGAGCTCTGCACGGTGGGGCCGACGGCCCGTGCGTCCGGCCTTGAGATGGACGTCCGTCTGGATGCGCCGTATGCGGCGTACGGGGACCTCGATTTCACGATGGTCCTGCCTGACCAGTATGCAGGAGAAATTCGCGGGGACGTGTATGACAGGATCGTTGTCCGCCTCCTGGAGGTGGTACAGTCGATGTCGATTATACGGCAGTGCATCGACAATATGCCTCCAGGCGTTGTGATGTGGGAGCAGAAGTACGCAAAGATCCTTGCAACCTGCAAAAAGGCCGAAGGCGAAGCGTTCGGAAGGGTCGAGGCCCCGCGCGGCGAATGCTTCCACTTTGTCCGGATGAACAAATCGGAATCCCCCGAGGCATGGAAGGTGAAGGCATCGACGTATTCGAACCAGATGTCATGGCTTACCATGCTGAAGAATGAACAGATCGCCGATATCCCCATCATTGTCGCCTCCATCGATCCCTGCATGTCCTGCACGGATCGGGTCGCCGTCATCGGCAACGGGACGTCTGGCATACTGACAAAACAGGACCTGCACCGTCTTTCGGTCGAAAAAACACGGAGGATTCAGGGATGCTGACCGCGGTAATGGCAGCGGTTGTCGGCTGCATCGGCATTGCCGTCTATGGCATTGTATTCGGTCTGTTCCTGCAGGGAATTGACCGGAAGTTCGCCGCCCGTATGCAGGCACGGGTCGGTCCTCCCATCCGTCAGCCGTTCATCGATATAGGAAAACTCCTCTGCAAGGACAATGTAGTCCCGGAGGGTGCCCTCGGGGTGGTCTTCAATGCCGCTCCCCTGATTGCTCTTGCCGCATCGGTCACCATCCTCCTGTACCTTCCGGTGGGCAGCATCATGCCGTTGCTCGGGGAATGGGGCGATATCGTGCTTATAATGTATCTTCTCACCGTTCCCGCACTTGCGATGGTCGCCGGCGGGTTTGCCTCCGGGTCGCCGTACGCAACGGTCGGGTCCCAGAGGGAGATGGTCACCATGATTGCATATGAATTCCCGCTGGCTATTGCCATCATCGCGATCGCATGGAGGCTGTCGGTGGCAGGTATTGCCGACCCCTTCCTGATTTCGACCATAGCGCAGACATCCGTCTGGAGCATCGCCGGACCGTTTGGATGGCTGGGTCTCCTTCTTCTCCTGCTGGTGCTGGCATGGGTGACCCCGGCAGAGCTCTCAAGGGTCCCCTGTGATACGCCAGAGGCTGAGACCGAACTTGCCGGCGGTCTGCTGGTAGAGTACTCGGGGAGAAACCTTGCACTCTTCTCCCTCTCCGCCGCTGTGAAGACGGTCGCAATGGCGACCCTTGCAGTGGTGCTCTTCCTCCCGTGGAATCCCTCCTGGTATATTGCGATGGCCCCGACGACAGCGATCGTTGCAGATGCGCTCTTTTTCATTATAAAAGTCGTATTGGTGGTCTTCTTCTCGGTGAGTGTCATCAGGGTGATGATGGCGCGACTCAGGATCAACCACCTGGTCACTTTGTACTGGAAGTATCTCGGGATTGTGGGACTTGCGGGGCTGGTTCTCATCGTCCTTGATGCGATGCTGGGTATGGGGGTGGTAGCGTGAGCCTGCTCCCGGCCATCCCTGAAGTCCTCAGGCAGTTCCTGAAGAAACCCGCAACGAACCTTTTCCCGGCAAAATACCTGCCGCCATCGGTCACCGAATTTCTGCAGAAGGCCGCAGCGGGCGAGGTGGCGGTTCATCCTCCCGTGGAGACGCCCGTGAAGTTCAGGGGAAAGATTACCTATGACCGGGATGCCTGCATCGGCTGCAAACTCTGCACCCGGGTATGTCCCGCCCATGCGATCGAATTTCTCCCGGAAACAAAGACCGTGCGGATCTATGTGACCCAGTGCATCTTCTGTGCCCAGTGCAATGATGCATGTCCTGTTTCATGTCTGCATATGAGTGGTGAATTTATGATCGCAACTGAAAACCGGTATTCCGAAGAGATGATCGTGGAATAGCACTCATAATCCCTTTTTTACATCGCCAAAGATTAATTTAGAAAGAACATCATTCTCGTATCATACCCTCTTCCGGAGAGGGGGTTTCGGGGTTTTTCATGGAAGATATTTTCCTGATGGTACTGGTTCTGGCCTTCACCGGGGTGATCGCAGGAATCGGTGCCGGCCTGCTGGGTGTCGGTGGCGGATTTATCATGGTCCCCGCCCAGTTCTGGGTGCTCTCGGATTTTGCTCATCTGGACCCTGCCATCGCAACCCGGGTGGCGTTTGCAACCAGTCTGGCCGTCATCCTGCCCACTGCGATTTCAAGTTCGTTCTACCATCACAGGAATGCAGCGGCGGACTGGGAAAAGATCCGCCTTATGGCGGTTCCCGGATTTCTGGCGGCCTTTATCGGTGCATATGTTGCGACAAATGTTCATGGGGACGGCCTTCGCATCATCTTCGGGGTTCTCCTTCTCGGTGCCGCCGTGAGGATGTTCTTCCGGAGTTCTGTGGGCAATAAGGATACTATTTACCATCATGCTCTGTTCTATTGTGCCGCTGGAGCGATCTTCGGTTTTCTTTCCGGACTTCTTGGCATCGGAGGGGGGTATCTCATCGTCATTTTTCTCACCGGCTCCTGCGGATTTGCCATTCACCGTGCGGTCGCAACCTCCACGGGATTTCTGATCTTCGCGGCCCTCGGGGGTATCATTGCCTATACGATATTCGGGTGGGGGGTGACCGGCATTCCCGGTCCTTCATTAGGCTATATTGATGTGCCGCAATGGGCGGTGCTGACGCTCACCAGTATTCCCGCCTCCTACCTGGGCGTCCATATCTCTCGTCTGACGTCACCGAGAAAGCTGGAATATCTCTTTGTCCTGCTCCTCTGGGTAAGCTCGCTGAAGATGTTCGGGCTCTTCTGAGTCTTAGAGCAGAAGAAAGAAGATGAGGGCGATGATGAAGCATATGATGAGAATCGCCGCCCAGATGTACGGGTGCTGACGCTGCCTCCATTCATTCGTCTCATGCCTGAATTTTCTCTGAAGGTTCTCGTTTTCCAGCTGGTTTTCCCCGTCAAACTCGACAACAAGCGGTCCGGAATACCCGCAGTCCTTGCAGCGGTAGGTCCAGCCGCCATAACCCCCGGCGACGGGGTAGATGTGTCTGCTGTTACAGCGGGGACATCGAATCATACGGTTCCCTGTGCCTTTTGTTTCAGTTCTTCAATAGCGTCCATACGTCCTGATTCCAAAAGGGATATCAGTGCATCCGCCCCCTCACGGACTTCCCGCGTCAGGCCGTCGGAGTTGTCGACATGACCTGGCTGAATGCCAATGAGAATGATCTCCCCTGCGTCCGCTGAAAGGTACCCGATGAAATGCGAGAGAGGAAGCATATGGGTGCCCAGTCCCACATCCTCTATCATTTCCGGTGCTATCCTTCGAAACGAACCGGGCACAAGGCCCATGTCGGCTGCATCGATGATCACCAGGATTTCGGGGCGGTTCTTCCTCACAATCCCGGTAAAGTTCTCCGGTGCGGTTGCACAGTTGATGACCGTCCAGTCATCTGCCTGCATGAGATCTGCGACATAGCATCCCGCACCGTCATCACCGCGGAGGCTGTTGCCGACCCCGAAGAGGATGTTCATACAGGAGTATCGTCGATGATTAATGTTAAGGAGTCGCACGCCGGCAGGGGTGCAGGAACCTGATGTTTTTGATGGAGTCCTGCCAATTATTGATCACGAATAGAGGTATATCCGATGAACAGAATCCACACATTCGCAGGCATACTCTGTATCGCCCTTCTCTGCACCGTTCCCGCGATGGGCGCAGAGACCACGGGGTCAGCGATTGAAAATTACAACAATGCAGTGGACTTCGCATCCGCGGGGGAGTATGAAGAGGCGCTTGCCGCCGTCGATGTGGCCATCGCCGCCGATCCGGACTTCACCCTCGCCCTTGCGACAAAATCAGGAATCCTCTCGGCAATGGGCCGGTATGATGAAGCTCTCGCTGCTGCGGATGCCACCATCGCATCCAATCCTGACATGGTATACGGCTATGTAACCCGGGCGGACGCCCTCGTGGGTCTCGGCCGTAATGAAGAGGCGATAACAGCGGTGGAATCGGCGCTCGAACGGGACCCGGAAAATCTGGAAGCACTCATCATCCTGGGGACGGCGTACGGCAACCTCGGCATGTATGATCAGGAGCTCAGGGTAAGCGAAGAGGCCCTTGCATTATATCCTGATGATTCCCGCGCCCGTGCAAATCAGTTCTATGCGGAGTTCATGCTCTCGAAAGGAACACCGGAACCCACGCCTGCACCGCTCTCTCTTGTTCCTCTGTTTGGAGGAATTGCTCTTCTCGGCCTTATCCGGCTGAGGAGAGGATGACCTGTTCCCTCCCCGGTATGGGAAACAGAGGGAGTGAGAAATGCTTTTTTTTCAATGTCAATTATCTTTATTGCCAAACTATCGATCGTCTTTGCTTCTGATATAGGGATTATTTCATTATATTAAATAAATCAGTCATTATAACTAAATTATTAGGGCATATTGGGCTTATTACGAAAAAATAAGTTCAAAATGCCATTTTCGTTGTGGGGGAATCTATAAATATTTCTTGTGTGTATTAGGTCGTGTCTCTGGACCCTGGGGTGGTAGCTGAATTCTGAAATGTGATCCATCTCAGTAAATGCAAGTGAGCAATTCGTTCGCGCGACCTGCGAACAGGGTTCTGATGCAGGCTGTTTGCCTGTAGAGTGGTTTTTGAACAAATACCAAATTGAAGTGGAAGAAATGAAACCTTATTTGATCATTGGAATTGTGGTGATCCTCGTCATCAGCGGCATGGCAGGCATTGCAAGCGCGGTTAATTGCACCGAAACATGCGAGGGTTCGTGCGATGGGGAAACAAGCGCCTGCTGCATCTGCGGGGAGAGCCAGGTGGTCGACCTGATCGCCGGACAGAATGTCGATGCGGGCAACATCACCGTATGGAACAACGATACCCTGCTCTTCGTCGAGTACGAGACGAGTGACGGCTGGAACCTCTCGGAGCTTCACCTGATGGTGGCAATCAAGTCTGAGGAAGATGTATGCATCGCATACAAGGGAGGAAAGAAGAACCCCGTCTGTGTCGAATGGGCGGAAGGTGACTGGTTATGGCCGCAGGGAATCTCAGATGACGGCACGCCAAATCCCGGGCTCTTCCCGTACTACAAAGCGCTCTGTGGAGGCGAGAGGGCCGTCTTTGCCATACCGCTTGCCGACATCATGGTAGACTGTGACGACCCGGAGTCGAAGGAGATCGCGATCGCCGCCCATGCGGTTGTCAGGAAGGAGACGGAGTGTATCACAAATATCCTTGGATATTGCGAGTGCCTCTGCGACATTGAGACCGCATGGGGAGAAGGGGACCCGTTCAACGAGGAGAAGTCATGGGCGATGTACTTCAACTACACTGTGCAGTGCTGCAAGTGCCCCGACCTGCCTGCTGCAGCAACCATAGATGTCGTGAAATTTGTATCCACCGGCGCGTCCACACCGCCCTATGCAAGTGACAAGAGTTACTTCGACATCAACCTTACCGGCTTCGATCCACTCGGATCTTACAACATCGAGGAGGGGGCCTACTACAACGGCTGGTGCATTGACCTTGCAACCGGCATACCTGTCGGCGATGTCAATCTCAACGTAATCGACCTTCTCTGCACCAACGATGAATCATCGTTGAACACGACAGAGACCGGGGGCTACATCAATCTCCAGGACGGTGACTGGGACCTGGTGAACTGGATCATCAACAACAAGGTGCCCGATGACACGAACAGGCTGGCGGGTTCGACGTGGACCGCAGACAACTGGAAGGAGATCCAGATGGTGATCTGGAACTTCACGCAGGACGCGCCCGTAACTGGCAACATCGGAGGGATCACCCCTAACCAGGATGTCTCCCTTAAGATTATCGCTGATGCTCAGGCATTCGGCGAAGGCTATCGCCCGGGACCGGGTGACATGGTCGCGGTGATCCTCCTGCCTGAATTAAACGACGCTCAAACAAAGCAGGATTACCAGATCACTATCATCGAAGTGGATCCATAATCTCCATGGCGGTGGAGGGGGATCCTCCTCGCCCCAAATCTATCTTTTTCCCTTCACCATGGTGAGGAATTGCCCGGCGTCCTCCTATCCGAAAGAATCAGAATGCCAGAGATAAAGACTGCGAAAAATATGAAAAACGAGTGCGCCGACCGGGACTCGAACCCGGGTTTAGGCGTTGGCAACGCCTAGTGATAACCACTACACTATCGGCGCAAGCCTGAAACAGTGCTCTACAATATTCTCGCTTCAGCCATATAATGATTGCGAATTGGGAATCCCGGCCGCATCTCTCCTTTTTAAAGTGTTCGATTTGGATGGTTCCCTGCATGAAATCCGGTCCGAAACAGGGGCAAAGGCGCAGATGCCTCCCCGTAACCAAAAGATGGGATAGCAATGTTAATTGTTAAAAAAACCAATCCTCTTTGTATGATCCCCCTCGTGCATGACCTGCGTGGCCGCCGTGTCGTCATTGCAGGCGGTGGAGCGGTTGGTGCACGTAAAGCAGCATATTTTGAAGGAGAATGTGATGTGGTTGTTCTCAGCAGATCGTTTCATCCCTCCTTTTCGGGGATGGATGTGGAATGTGTGACCGTTGACCTGTCAGAAACCTCCGGCGACGTTCTCCTCTCATATGTGCGGGGGAGCGCCCTCGTCATTGCAGCGACCTCCGATGAAGAAGTAAACAACCGGATTGCGGGGCTATGCCGCGAGGAGGGCACTCACTGCAACAACGCACACGGGGTGCCCGGGGATGTCATCATTCCTGCGATGATACGCGGGGATGAGTACTGCATCGCCATCACCACGATGGGAAAGAGTCCCGCGATATCCCGCTATATCAGGGAACGAATCGAGGATGATCTTACCGGTATCGACGCCATGATCTCTCTCCAGCACACTCTGCGCCAGGAACTGAAGGGACGGGTTGCAGATCAGGACGAACGGGCGCGGATTCTTGCAGCGGTTCTCGAAGATCGTGACATTATGGATGCACTCGGGCAGGGTGTATCCCGTGCGCAGGAACTGGCATTGAGGAAGTACTGTCCATGACGGGAGAATTATTTACGCAGGTTGCCTGCGCGGGAATTAATCATCACACTGCGGGCATTGCCGATATCGAAGCCTTCAGGTTTGATGATGAAGTGCTTCTCCTCGAGGAGGCGCGGGAATGGTTCAGGGGGGCGCTCATCCTCCAGACCTGCAACAGGATTGAACTGCTGGTCGAAGGCGATGCAACAACCCTTGCTGCGTTTCTCGAAGACCGCGGGCGCTCAGGATTCTGGACGCTTGAGGGGCGCAGTGCACTGAAGCATATGCTGGAGCTTGCGGCCGGCATGGATTCCATGGTCGTCGGCGAAGACCAGATCCTCGGCCAGATGAAGGGGGCGCTTACCCTCTCCCAGCAGGTGGGAGTATGCAGCCCCATCGTCGATCTCTGCGTGACAAAGGCGGTACATGTCGGCATCGAGGTCCGTAAACGTACGAATATCAACAAAGGGGCGGTCTCCATCGGTTCTGCAGCCGTCGAGCTTGCCGAGGAATGCCTGGGTACCCTGAACGGGCGCCACATCCTTGTCGTCGGTGGCGGTGAGATGGGGACGCTTGTCACCCAGGCCCTTGCGGCACGGGATCTCACTGCCATCTATGTAACCAACCGGACATTCGAGCGGGCCGTATCGCTCGCCCGCAAAGTAGGGGGCAAGGCGGTACGCATGGACGATCTCTACCGGTACGCCCCGCTTGCAGATGTCATCATCTCCTGTACCGCCGCTCCCCATCCGATCATTAAAAAAGATGCCATATGCACGGTAATGAGTGAGAGAATCTGGCCGCTTGACACCTCCCCCAAACCTCTCATCATCGTCGATATCGCGCAACCGCGGGACGTGGAAGTGGAAGTCGGGGGAATTGAATGGGTGCATCTCTTCACCATCGATGATCTGAAAGTAGTGAGCGAAAAGAACATGAACAACAGGAAGATGGAGGCCGACGAGGCCTTTTCCTATCTGAATGCCGAACTCGAACAATTTATCGCACTCTTCAACCGCACTGCCGCAAACGCGGTTCTTGCAGAACTGCACACCTGGGCAGAGGCCATCCGGGTCAGGGAGCGTGACCATGCCGTTGCACGCCTGAAAAGTGGTCAGACCGACCCTTCGGAGGTCCTTGACGACCTATCGAGGGTTCTTGCAAAAAAGCTCCTGCTTGACGCCACCTATTCGGTCAGGTCAAGCGCCGAATGCGGCGAACTTGAGCATGCGCAGACCCTTGTCCGGGCAATTACCAAAGGAGAAAAAGTATGTTTCCCGAAAGACGCTTACGACGCCTGAGAACGCGAGCACTCCAGCCCCTCTTCAGGGAGACGATGCTCACCAGAAACGATTTGATAGCACCGGTATTTGTGGATGAAACCATTGATGAAGCCGTCCCGATTCCCTCCATGCCCGGGCAGTTCCGCTACTCCACGGGGGATGTGGCGGACTATGTCCGCTCCCTCTATGATCTTGGCATACGTGCGGTGGTGCTCTTCGGGGTCCCCGCCGTAAAGGACGCAGAGGCAACCGAAGCATGGAACCCCGACGGTATCATCCAGCGGACGGTCCGGGCACTGAAAAACGAGCTTCCGGAGATGGTTGTCATCACCGATGTCTGTGCCTGCGAGTATACGGACCATGGGCACTGCGGTATTGTGGGAGACAGCCCTGGGGGCCCGGACGTTCTGAATGACCCGTCTCTCGAACTGATGGCGCGTATCGCGCTCTCCCATGCACAGGCGGGTGCCGATATGGTCGCCCCCTCGTGCATGCTGGACGGCATGGTAATGGCAATCCGCGAAGAACTCGACTGCGGGGGATATGAGGATATACCCATTATGTCGTACTCGACGAAGTTTGCGAGTGCCCTCTACGGACCCTTCAGGGATGCGGCTGATTCCGGGTACTCGTTCGGGGATCGCACAACCTACCAGATGTCGCCTGCCAATGCCCGGGAGGCATATCTGGAATCGGAGACCGATGCAAAGGAAAGTGCCGACATCCTGATGGTCAAACCCGCGGGGATGTACCTGGATGTCATCGCAAACGTTGCCACCATTGGTCTGCCGGTGGCCGCCTACCAGGTGAGCGGTGAATATGCCATGATAAAGGCGGCGGCAGCCAACGGGTGGATTGATGAAAAGGAGGTGATGATGGAGAGTCTTCTCTGCATCAAACGTGCAGGAGCGGACCTGATTATCACCTATTTTGCAGAAGATGCAGCACGGTGGATGAAGAATGAAGAGTGAAGATTTATTCAATGAAGCAAAGGGGATTATGCCCGGTGGCGTCTCAAGTCCGGTCCGGGCCATCAGTCCCTATCCCTTTTACACGCGTTCTGCTGCCGGGTCACGTCTGGTAACGGAAGACGGGGACGAACTCATAGACTGCTGTCTTGGGTACGGGCCGATGATCATGGGGCATGCCCATCCGGCTGTACGGGAGGCAATTGATGACCAGCTGGACTCGGGATGGCTGTACGGGACGCCTTCGGAACGGGAACTAAGGCTTGCCCGGCAGGTTGTGGGGGATCATCCGTCCATTGACATGGTCCGTTTCGTTTCGAGTGGCTCTGAGGCGACCATGGCAGCCATCCGTCTTGCCCGCGGGTACACGGGAAAGAAGGATATCATAAAGATCGAAGGAGGATTTCACGGTGCTCATGACGGGGTGCTGATCAAGGCCGGCTCCGGTGCGACCACCATGGGGGTGCCGGATTCCGCCGGGGTGATTGAAGATGTCGTCGCCCACACCGCACAGGTCCCGTATAATGATCCGGAGGCGCTCAGTGGCCTCCTCGATAAAAATGACGATGTTGCGGCGTTCATCCTCGAACCGGTTCTGGGCAACATCGGAACCATTCTTCCTGAGGACGGGTACCTGAAGGATGTCAGGGCCATCACGGAGGAGCACGATGTCCTCCTCATCTTCGATGAAGTGATCACCGGCTACCGCCTGGGCATCGGCGGGGCGCAGGTGAAGTACGGCATCCGGCCGGATCTCACCACGCTTGGCAAGATCATCGGCGGCGGTCTGCCCATCGGGTGTTTCGGCGGCCGAAGGGAGATCATGGAGATGGTAGCACCCTCAGGGCCGGTCTACCAGGCCGGAACGTTCTCCGGCAATCCGCTCTCCCTTGCAGCGGGTTCTGCGACGCTGGACTACCTGTCCGGGCACAGGTCGGTCTATGACGCGATGGACCGAAAGACCCGTGCCCTCTGCGAATCCCTTCCGCCTGAAGATCGTGAATCCTTCGTGCGGATCGGGTCGATGTTCAAGCTCTACTTCAGGGACACTCCGCCGAACAATTACGTCGAGGCAAAGGAGAGCGATACGGTGCGGTTCGGTGTTTTCTGGAAGAAGATGCTCTCTTCAGGGGTGTTCCTTCCTCCGTCACAGTATGAGACCAATTTCCTTTCCGTGGCCCATTCTGAGAGTGATGTTGAGACGATAGCCGGAGCCTATACCGCATGCCTCTGAGGGTCGGCACCCGCGGGTCACGCCTGGCGATGGCACAGACCACCACAGTCTGTGATATGCTCCGATCACGAGGTATTGAGACGGAAGTTGTGACCATCGGCACCGTTGGCGATGACCGGACCGGCGTTCCGATGCACAAGGTCGGCGGGCAGGGGATCTTCGTGCGTGCGCTGGATGATGCCATTCTTGACGGGGAGGTAGATTTTGCCGTTCATAGCATGAAGGACATCCCGGCAAAGCGCCCGGATGGCCTTTCGACCTGTGCCATCCTCAGGAGGGATTCCCCTGCCGATTTTCTCGTCCATACCTGTCCCCTTGAGGAGGTGAAGGTAGTCGGGACATCGAGCACGCGAAGGAGGGCGCAGCTCCTTCGCAGCGGCCTCGATGTTGAGGTGAAGGAACTCAGGGGGAACGTCGATACCCGCCTTCGTAAGCTTGATGAAGGGATGTATGATGCGATTGTTCTCGCCGAGGCAGGGATGCAGCGGCTGGACATGGACCTTCCCGGGACCCGTCTTCTTCCGCAGTGGTTTGTACCGTCCCCGAACCAGGGGACGATCGCCGTTGTGGCAAGAGACGACCCGGAGATTACCGGACAACTGGGGATTCTTGATGATGCAGCGACCCGGCGTGATGTCGAAGTCGAGCGGGCGGTCATGGAAGAGATCGGCGGCGGGTGCTTTACCCCGCAGGGTGTCTACTGCAGTGACGGATTTTTGATCGCAGAAGTCCTCTCCCTTGACGGGACCCGCTGGGAACGGATTGAAGATAACGGGGATTCGATCACCGAGGGACGATTGATTGGAGAAAAACTCCATTCTATCGCCTATGATTTGATTGAAGAAGCACGGGCAACACTGGGTGTGTAAATGACAGGAAAGGTATACCTGGTAGGTTCCGGTCCGGGAGGACTGGGGCTGATGGCGAGGAGGGCACAGGAGGTGCTTGAGGCCGCGGAGGTAATTCTCTATGACCAGCTTCCGGGAGATGAGGTGCTCTCCTCCCTCCCCGAATCGGCGGAGAAGGTTGATGTCGGCAAGTATGGCGGCAGTCATACTCTGGAACAGGACGAAATTGAGGCCCTGATGGTGAAATATGCACAGGAAGGAAAGCGGATAGTCCGCCTCAAGGGAGGCGATTCGTTCCTGTTCGGCAGGGGCGGTGAAGAGATGGAGACGATGCGGGAGCACGGCATCCCGGTCGAGGTGGTCCCGGGGATCACCAGTGCCATTGCCGTGCCTGAATGCGTCGGCATCCCGGTGACCCACCGGAAATGGGCAAGCCAGGTCACCGTCCTCACGGGGCATGAGGACCCGACCAAGGAAGAGTCAGCCCTCAACTGGCGCTGGCTCGCTCAGTCTCCCGGGACGCTCGTCGTCCTGATGGGTGTAAAAAATCTCTCTCGGATTGCCGCCGCCCTGATGGACGG
>JAENZA010000258.1 GCA_016841485.1 Methanobacteriota archaeon | reverse complement strand
ATACCCGAAATTAGTCTAATAAGGTATCGTGCAGCTACTATTTAACGATGGTTTTTCTATAGCCAACAGAAGAATTTAATGATTGTAATTCGGGGAACGGCGACCGGTCCGAACCCGTTTTTCTGTCACTTTACAGGTTGAATCCCACGGGGTAATAAATGTGATTCATTGAGGGTCCGCGCACCGGCTGCCCGGGGATCCCTCTCCTGCCAGGGCCCCCCATGTCTCCCGCCCACCGCATTACATCTCTCTCGTTTCAAGATACTTCTGGAGGAGCGGGGAGGGGGCAAGCTTCGCTCGGCCCTCACATATCCAATGACACCAGACAATCCCCGCCAAGGGATCCACGTGCATCACCTTAATGAGCGTCTCTATGGCGATCTCATGCAGGGTGTCCGTATCACCCCGAAGGAGGTTGCCACACACGTAACAAAACTTCGCCCCATGCACGCTGGCAGTTCCGCAGTTCTCACAGTAGACAAGGTGAGGTATTCCTGAACCACCGGGAGGGGTTCGGGCCCTTTCCTTGCTCGAGCCGGCGCCGGACCTCTTCTTGAGTTGATTTGAAGAGCACGAACCTCCCGGCAAATTTGCCGGAATGTCCTTGATTGCTCCCTCTGGAGGATCTTTGATAATAACTCTCCCGATCTCAACCCCGATCTGTGCACGGCGGCCATAAAGGGGGTCTTTCAACAGCGCATCATAGAGCTCTCTGTCTATGATAAGGGGCGGGTTATTAGTAGCAGATTTCTTCATAACGTGGCATGGGTGCCGCGAGCATTAACCGTTCTGCAATTAACCAGGATATCCCCCGGGGTTGTTGCTGCCCGTAAAAAAGAGTGTCAGGCCTTCTTGGTCGGCCATATCCTTTCGACCAGGGCGGCCCATGGCTCCGGGTCCTCCTCGGGGCTCCGGGCGATCTGTGCCTTCAGCCGGGGATTCTCCGGAGACCTTCCGGTCTCCTTTGCGACGGCCACCGCGAGCAGGTCCTCCAGCCACCCGGGCATGACCTCCGGCGTCCGGGGGCGGCCGCAGCGGGCACAGAACCTGCTCTCAGATACAAGGGTCGCGCCACAGTGGGGACATTCCGCCCGGGGGGCAGGTCCGGCTTCCGCCTCATCGAAGACCGTCCGGTTCGCTCGGGCTGCGGCTCCCTGGTATCTGTAGCCGGCAAGATAGCCGTCTCTCCTCTCTTCTAAG
>JAENZA010000257.1 GCA_016841485.1 Methanobacteriota archaeon | reverse complement strand
GAGGCGTACTTGATCGTCTCAGCGGCGGTGAGCCCGCACCGCACCACCGGGGCCGAAAGCCCCCGGTAGACGGCGGCGACCGTATCACCGGAGCGATCGCTCCGGCTTCCGATCACGATCCGGTCCGGGTGCAGGAAGTCCTCCACGGCGAGCCCCTCGCGGAGGAACTCCGGGTTCATCGCAAACCCGATGTCGGTCCTGCAGGAGTACCTGCTGACAGTGGGGACGACCAGATTCTCCGTCGTCCCCGGCGGCACGGTGCTCTTCACGACGACGGTGTGCGGGTTCTTTCCGCCCCGGAGCGCCTCCCCGATCGACCGGCTCGCCGCGGCGACCATCGAGAGATCGGCGCTCCCGTCGGACGCCGGCGGGGTGCCGACGCAGATGAAGGAGAGGTCCGAGGTGCCGATGGGTTCATAGTCGGCAGTTGCAAGGAGCCGGTCCCCGGCATATCGCGTGAGGAGGTCGCTGAGGCCGGATTCATAAATTGGAGGGGTACCGGCGTTGATAGAAGCGATCTTCTTCTCATCAAGCTCTATAATGCTGATCGAATGCCCGAGGTCGGCGAAACACGCACCGGTGACCAGCCCGACGTACCCTCCGCCGATGATTGCAATCTTCGTCTCCCACGCCTCCTCTGGTTCTTTCCCACTTGAATTGTATTTTTATCTCGATCGCGGTTCGAGAGATGCACCTTCTGATCGCAACCTCTATGTTAGGCCTTAATCATTTAACTCTTGTTTTATCCGCCGCCGTTGTCGTGCGTTAAAATCGAAGTAATGAGTGACGGGTATTGAAAGTATGAGCGGGGAGATCCCCGGCGAGACGGTCTCTTTGTCTCCAGGTAAGATTTTCAGGGGGCCTGACGGTACCGGGGGATGTAGATACTTGCTGTTGCGGGTGCGACCATGGTGAAGGTGTGGGATGCTCCCAGCGCCACAGTCGCTCCTATCGGGCTCATAAACTCGTGCCGGCCCGAACAGAGCCGCATCGTCTGCGTCGTCGCCCACACTCCCGAGCCGGGATCCGGTCACCCTCTGATCAAGTCATCGTGCTGGTGTTCTGTACGGTGACGGAGACCGTGGCATTCTGCCCTGCGGCCATGGTCGTGGGAACGGTATCATTTACGACAACCGAGGTCGTGGTAGTGGGGATGGTAGTGGGGATGGTAGTGGGGATGGTAGTGGGGATGGTAGTGGGGATGGT
>JAENZA010000256.1 GCA_016841485.1 Methanobacteriota archaeon | reverse complement strand
AATGACCTACTCTGGTTAGATGGGGTTTGGGGGGAGGTTGTATTTGGCATTTTCCCGGGAGGGCGTCTGTCGGGGATGGGATTCATCCCTGTGAGGCCGAAAACGGGAGGAGGGGGACTTCCATGGAGGCGGTCAGTGCCTCGCATACCATTATAATTCGTACCATTGATCCGTCCGCGGTGAATTCTATGTGGTGGTACAGGGCGCTGGGAATAGTACTGATATGTATGCTCGTGCCGTCGGTTGCGGTCGCCGGCGCAGCGGCAGACGGGGAAGAATATGTCGTCATGTGGGGGTCATTCGGCCCCGGCGACCGTGATTCCGTTCATCCGTACGGCATCGCGGTGGATGCTGCCGGGAATGTCTATGTGGACGATCCCGAGAACGGCCGCGTCCGCACGTTCCCCCTGGGGGTGCATTTCTCTCCTGTTCGTGACAGCATGGCCCGCGACGCCACTTCGGTGCGGGCGACCGCGTGGACGGTCGGGCCGGGGGAGGATGACGATTTTGCGACCATCCTGGACGCCATCGATGCGGCATCGGAGGGCGATACCATCATCATCGCGAGTGGAACGTACGTGGAGGACGTCGTGGTGGACAAAGCCCTCGTCCTGGACGGAGGATATGATGCGGCGGTCGACGGCTCGATCACGCTTGCGGCAGACGGGAGTACCCTCATCGGATGCATGGTGGTCAACGGGGTGCGGATGGCATCGGACAACAATACCATCGAAGGGGTGGTCACGGGGTGGACGGTTAACGGTATGGCCGGCCGGGATAGTTTTTGGATCACCGGTTCGAACAACACCTTCACGAACTGCCTGGTGGATGGGTTTTACCTGGGGGCAGGTGCCATCGGCATGATCATCGATCCGTCCAGCGGCAACAAGATTGACGGGCTTGCCATCATTGACAGTTATGAGGGCATCGTCATCAACGGCGCAAACGACACCCTCTTCCAGGACTGCGGAATTACTGCACGAGGTGATGGCATCATCCTCGGTGGATCCACGAATATCACCTTCATTCACTGTGGCATTGCAAACACGGATTATAATAACGCCGGCGTGTTAGGGGGAGGCACCTTCACGAACTGCGATATTTTCGGGGGTTCATACGGAGTGTTCGGGGGAGGCACCTTCACGGACTGCGATATCTTCGGGGGTTCATACGGGGTGTTCGGGGGGGGCACCTCCATGAACTGCAAT
>JAENZA010000255.1 GCA_016841485.1 Methanobacteriota archaeon | reverse complement strand
AGGCGGCGGCAAGGACGAGGAGCGCAAGGAGTGCCCATACCGGAGCCCTCCGCATAACCGTCCCCTCCTGAGGAGGAGGCCGGCTGCAACAAGCCCCATCAGGCCTGCGAGTGGGGCGGGCGCATCGGTCGGCACCGGGCCGTCCGTCGCACCGTCTTAACCGGCAAGCGACTTGACAGGCGCAGTTCGGTCTCCCATATACCCGCCCCGGTACACCCGGACCTCATCGATCCACTTGACGGTGAAGCCGTTCGTCGACGGGGCGAGGTCATAGAAGTGCTGGGCGGACCCCGGCATCGTCTCGTGCATATCCCAGTTGCCGTAGACATGCAGCCCCTCCTCATTGGTGGAGGTGTCTGCGAAGAGGAGGAGGTGAATCCCGTTGTAGTAGTCGTCAGGCACGTAGCCGACTCCCTGCCGGGCGCCGTAGGCGGACTCCTCGCCGTTGTACCAGCAGAGCACCATCGGTCCCTGCCGGGGGTCGGGGGCATAGACATTTTCGTACGGGAAGACCACGTTGTAGCCGTCGCCCGCCTTGATCATCACCTCATCGCCCGGGGCCGCACCGCCCACGAGGTCGCAGAGATCGGCCACGTTCGTCCCCTTCGGGGCACCATGGTCCTTGTAATTCGCTGTCTCGTTGGGGTCCCATGCCACGGCAGGGTCTTCTGAGAAGACCGGCCCCTGGTGGTAGTAATGGGTCGTCCCGTCGCCATATACCGGGAGGTTCGCCTCCATCCAGGCATAGTCCACATACTGTTCGTCGAGCACGGTCCCGTTCGCCCCGTCGAGGAGCGACACGGTGACACCCGATGTAGGGGTAGCGCTGACCGGTCCCGCGCCTGCAGAGAAAAGTGCGAAGGAAAGAACAAGGAGACATGCCGTATATCGAATAATCACATTTTTTGTCATTGAAATTCCTCAGTCGTTTTCAGTCTGTCCGCTGCCACCGTCATCATCCACCAGGTCATGGAAGATGCAGGTGCCTTCCGCCGCATCACCGGGAACGACGGTAACATCCACCACCCTCGATACATCCTCCAGGGTGAACCCGACCGCATAGGTCCCGATCGCCATCCCGGACACCGTGCAGGGTGTCCGGGACCCTATATACCTGCCGTAGAGGTACACCTTGGCGCCGGCCGGGTCCGAGGTGAGGGAGAGGTCGCCGGAGGCGTAGGGGGCGAGCGTGAAGCTGATCGTCTCATC
>JAENZA010000254.1 GCA_016841485.1 Methanobacteriota archaeon | reverse complement strand
AACACTCAATCGAGATGCCTGACCAGCTGGCGGAGTCGAGGTCGACGATCACGAGCGACGAGGAGGAACGGCAACGCCTGGGCTATGAGGTTACCCGCCACTATGCCCCCTCAGGCACGCGGCAGTTTTACGTGGCTGGGGACCCCGGGGAACCGCTGCTCACCCTTTCCTACGATCATTCGGGGAAGTTCGTCAGCATCAATCATGGCCCTATCCCGTCTGATAGGGATGAACCTCAGTCGGGCTTCACGCTCTGTACGGCGTGTAATCGCTGGATTTTCGGAAAGGACGGCGTGAAAGACCACCTCGACTCGAACAACGAGATGAAGCGGTGTTGGAGGAATGGGACAGAGGAGAATATCATCAGGAATATTGTCATTTATACCAACACCCGGCACGACGTAGTCAAGATCGATGTGCCCACCCCGCTTGATGAAGAGGGGAACCTGCTCAATGAAGATCTGTATGCCTCTTTCTTTACGACACTTGCTCAGGCAATCATCGAGGGCGTGCAGATCAGCATGAACGTCGATGTGGATGAGGTCCGGTACTTCCTGATGCCGGATCCCGAGAACAGGAAGAAGTCAAGCATCATCCTCTATGAGACATCGGAAGGTGGCGCCGGAGTACTGGAATCGATCGGTGATCCGTCCACGTTCCATGAAGTGATCAGGCAGGCGCTGACCATCCTCCACGAATATGATGAGAAAAAGTGCGACCGGGCATGCTACGAATGCCTGTGCAACTACTACAACCAGTTCGACCACGATATCCTCGACCGGAAACTTGTGCTCCCCTTACTCCGCTCCCTTCAGACGGCGGAAGTCAGTGTTGTCCCCGATCACTCTCCCTCAGCGAAGAACCGGTTCGCGGAACTCATGTCAAAGTGTGAGTCCTCTCTTGAGAAGCAGGTCCTTGAGGCGCTCTATCAGGCAGGCCTCCCTATCCCGGATGGCGGACAGGAAGTCATTGCAGAGGGAGATGAGATGATCGCCCGTCCGGACTTTACCTACCAGAGGAACGGTCACTCGATAGTCATATTTGTCGATGGACCTGACCATGAACGGGAAGCCCAGAGACGGGACGATATACGGAAAAGGGACAGGCTTGATCTAATGGGCTATACGGTCTTCCCGATAAATTACCGGGATTCTCTGGAAGAGCGCATTAAGAGCCTGTTGAAGTTATTGCAGTAATCCCTATAATTAGTATAGG
>JAENZA010000253.1 GCA_016841485.1 Methanobacteriota archaeon | reverse complement strand
TGCTGTCTTTTAACAGTCCGACGGTGAATCCACGACCGTTTTTTTCACAACGGTTAAATACCCAAAAGGAAACAGAATGCTCTATTAACAGTGTTGATCTGCCGTCAAACGTCCGGAGAGTTTGCCGTTATCGCAGAAAGCCATTCTTCGCGGTGCTCGCTCCCGGGGAGGGAAAGGGACTGCAGACGGTTGCAACGGCAGATGCACACCGAATGCAAACGTATGGAGTAATGTGCATGCAGTTCAATCAAAACAATGCCGGCAGGACCCTTTCCGCCCTGCTCATCCTCCTGGCCGCCGCCATCCTCGCATCAGGCTGTATCGAGTCCGAGCCGTCGGAGAGCGGGAGCGGTTCCCTGGCGGGAACGTATTCCGACTACGGATATATCGAGATCTGGACGGTCCCTTCAGGGGCGTCCGTCTATGTCGACGGAGAGTACCTGGGGGAGACGGACGCAGTGGAAGACCTCATCGTTCGGGTCGGTCCCGGATCGCATAAACTGGAGATCTATAAACAGGGATACGAATCGTACCTCGAATACCTGTATATCGGCAGCGGCGAGACCGTGACCAGGGACGTCGTCCTCGAGGAAGGCTATTACAACCCGGACCCCGAACCGGTATGGGCACCTGCCCCGACATGGGAGCCGGACCCGACCTATCCCGGCCCGGTGTACGTGGCGCCCACCCGCCCCATCTATTAACCTCTTTTCAGGAGGGCCCGAACAACCCTGTTTTCTCTCCCCGGGGAGAGCGCCGGGCACTCTCGCGAACGGCTCAAAGCGATCGTAGAAGAGGCGCACGAGGAGCCGTCCCGGTCCAACCCCGTTCGGGGGGGCGGTCGAACCGGGTGCAGGCCCGGCTTCACAAAACCCCGGGCGAACAGCCGCAAAAAAGAGGGTTATCCGATCCTCTGGTTGAGGTCCGGGTTCATGTAGATGGGGTCCCGCGGGTCGCAGGCGGATCCCGCCTGCGCGGTCGGGAACGGGAACTTCTCGTAGAGCGACGTGAAGATGTACTCGAGGATCTTGTCGGCCGCTTTGATCGGGTCCACGACGACATACCAGTCGATCTCCCTGTCCGAATCGGGGACCCCTACCTTCACCTTCACAAAGAGGGTCTCGGCAGCCGCCTTTCCTGCTTCCTGCGTCACGTAGGACGCGCCTAAACCGAACATCTCCTCCACGTACTTCTGCAGGACAGGGCCTACCAGTGCATCCTCC
>JAENZA010000048.1 GCA_016841485.1 Methanobacteriota archaeon | reverse complement strand
GATGCCGGCCTCGTTGTGCCCTGTGCGGGGCTCGGGTGGGGGACCGGGAGCGGTGCGGCGCCGGTCGTCGCGAGGTATGCAAAGGAGGCGGGGGCGCTGGTGGTCGCGGTCGTGATGACGCCTATGCGAGTGGGGGGAAATTGCGGACAGGTAGAGCGGGCAGAGCATGCGCTCAGAGAACTGAAGCAGTGTGCCGACTCGGTCATCGTCTTCGATATGGGGGAGTGTCTGAGAGGGGAGGGAGAGATGGAGGGGAACCTCGCCCGCTGGGAGCTCCTCCGCGGAACGATGATCAAGGACATGATTGTCAACGGCATTGAGAGAGAACCATGGGAATGGGACGGGTTTCACCAAATACTGGGACAGAAGGGGACGGGCATCCTGATGTGCACCGAGACGGAGAGGGAAGAATTCGTCGAGACGCTCGTCCGTGGGTGGATGAACTATCCTTCCGCCTTCGTCGATCCGAAGGGAGCAATGGGTTCTATCGTGCGCCTCTATAGCGACCGGTCACCCACTGTCAAGGACCTCAGTGATATAGCCACATCTCTCACCTACAAACTGGATCCCCGTGCCATCGTCCTCTATGGCTGGCATGAGACCGCAGGGATGGGGAAGCGGGTGCGGGTGATGTGCCTTATCACCGGGATTCCGGATAGCAGGCGCCCCGATGCGGAGACGGCGGAGTGGAGACCTCCCCGGAGAATGACTTCCTCGCCGTCCGAACGCATCGATTTCATCGAGTGAGACGGGTATGATGCTGGGAGATGTATTGTATGAATAGCAGTGAGACAGCACCACCAATACCTCGCATTCTCGTGATCGGCGTCGGCCGGATGGGATGCAGGACGCTCAATGACCTTCATCACGAAAAAGTCCGGAAGATACGTACCCTCGGCATCGACACCGACGTGTCCGAGCTGAAGCGCTGCCATGCCGATGCACGCATCCTGATCAAATCATCGCTCTGCGATGAAGTGGGCTGGAAGAGAACCGTCGATTGCGGCAGGAAGGCCGCAGAGAAGGGGAGAACGCGGATCGAGGAGCAGTGCGCCGGTGCGGATGTGATCCTCCTTTGTGCCGGACTGGGCAGGGTGACCGGGTCCGGGGCGAGCCCGGTCGTGGCGGAGATTGCGCGGCAGACAGGGGCGCTTGTGGTGGGCATCGTCGCCATGCCCTTTGTGATAAGCGGCATTAAGGAGAACATCACGGCACAACAGGCGCTTGGTGAGCTGTTGGGGATCGCGGACGCGCTGGTTGTCTTCGATAACAATCAGTGCCTGACTCAATCAAAGCCCAACTCATTTCAACTCCTTCGGTATCAACCATGGCATGATATCCGCGTGATGGTGATCAAGGACGTGATCACCCGGATATTCCTGAATCATTCAACAGACCAGCCCCGCATTCGACGCATCGTTTCAGGAGGAGGGGCCGCCGTCGTGATGCATGGGGACAGGGCTTCCGGTGATGACATGTACACTCTTCTGAAGAACTGCACCAACTTTTCCTGCCGCGACTACGCCATCACCGGCGGGAATGGCGCCATCGTCCTCCTCTTCGGCGAGGAGCCTATCCCTATCACCGCAGACGACGATGCCGACATCCGCAGGGCGTTCGACCTCGCGGACAATGCGGAGGTCATATGCGAATGGCGCAGACAGGAACGGGTGGGAGACAAAATCCGGGTCATGTGCCTGGTGACCGGGCTGCACAAACATGCGGACGGGAAGGACCCGTGGACGGTGGCAGAAAGGGTGCTGGTAGAGGAAGTGGATATGAGGCGAATTGATGAGATTTGGGAGGAGGAAGACGAAGGAAAATATATCTACTGCATCGAACCGGCAATTGATCCGTTCGATACCTAACCGGGATCGTGAATAAGCACTCAAAGAGATTACCTTTTCGAAAAAATACGACATTATGGAGCTCATTGACACGGACCCCCCATCTCCCCGCATTCTTGTCATCGGCGTCGGCGGCGTGGGACTACGGGACGTGGATTTCCTTTATCGGAAAAAGATGCAGGGACTACGGACCCTCGCCATCGATACCGACCGGTCTGCACTGGAACGCCATTGTGCCAATACCCGTGTCCTGATCGGATCGCGGCTCTGTAGCGGGGAAGGGTGCAAGGGTGATGTTGACTGCGGCAGGACGGCCGCACAGAGGAGCAGAACGACGATCGAAGAACAATGTGCCGGTGCCGATGTGATCCTCCTCTGCGCAGGGCTGGGACGGGGCACCGGGTCGGGGGCCGGCCCGGTCGTGGCGGATATTGCCCGGAAGACGGGGGCGCTTGTTATCGGGATTCTCTTCATCCCCTCGTTGATATTAGTCAATTACAGAATCGCAACAAGGGACGCACTCGATGAGGTTCTTGAAATCGCTGATTCGGTTCTTCTCTTCGATTACGATTCGCACTACCTGCCATTGAGGCCGTACCATGTGGTGTTTCCCTACGACCCCTGGCACTTTGACCGCAATCAGATCATGGAGGAGGCGATCATCCAGACCCTCCAGGACCCATCGACAGACCGGGAAAATCAGGACCGCTTTCGGCGTATCTTTTCACAGAAGGGCGCTGCCGTCATGATGCGCGTAGAAGGCCCGGACACCGATGCTATTCCCACCCTCCTGAAGAACTGCGAGAGATTCTCCTCCCGGAAATTCGCCATCTCCGGTGGGAAAGGCGCCTATATTCTCCTCTTCAGCGAACAGCCCATTACCATCACGGACGCAGACGCCATCGCCATCCGCAGGGCCCTCGACCTCGACGACGATGCGGAGATCCTCTGCGAGTGGCGCGAGGGGGGATGGAATGGCCGCACCTGGATAATCGGGTTGGTGACCGGGCTGAGAGAGCCGGCGGACGGGAGGGACCCGTGGAGGGTGTATCATGCCGATCAGGAGGATGAAAAGAATATGGAAATCGAAGAGGAGGATGAATACTAATTTGACCAATTCCTCGAATTTCCAATTGATCCGTTCAGATGAAGGGGGATTGGTGAGGAGCGAACACCCGCTCTACCTGATGGTGAACAGGGGGATTGCCTTCGTCAGAGATCCTCCCCGAGAAGGATACGATTGATAATCCCTGACTCAACATCCCAGATAATGACCCGGTTGTCCCGCCCTGCAGAACAGACGGACCTGCCGTGGGGATAGAACTCGCACATGGTGATGGCCCCCCAATGTGCCTCCAAGGTTTGGATCTCCGTTCCACTCGAAACCTCCCTGATTATTACTCTCCCGTCTTCCAGACCGGTCGCGATACGCTCGCCGTCGAAGGAGAATGCACACGCCGTAACCGGGGAATCCTGTCCTTTAAAAGATTGTATTCTATTTCCTACCAGGTACCATATGTGTACCATACCATCCCGCGATCCAGCCACAATTTTGTATCTATCAAAGGAATATTGACAGCAGAGGATATTGTCTTCAGGCCCGCTTGCCGTATCGAACAGCCTTCCGTTGGCCACGTCCCACACATAGAGCAGATGACCCGAGGCAGATACAATACTTGAACCATCAGGGCAAACCACACAAACCACCACCGGTCCTGGATGGTCAAGGCTGAGAAGTTCCCTACCCGACTCAATATCCCACACCCGAAGGGTTCCATCCGCCGACCCGGAGACAATCCTCGAACCATCCGGGAAAAATCCGCAGCAGTTCACCGGGCCCTCATGACCGGCAAATTCTGACACCAGTTCTCCCGTCGTGGCCTCCCAGAGCTTGAGCGTGCCATCTGCGGAGGCGGAGAGCATCCGCTTGCCGTCGGGCGAGAAGCGGCAGAATTGAATCGGTCCGGCGTGGCCCGAAATGGGCGGGACGGTCAGGTCATCATCGATATTCCACAGGACGAAGCGAGGGCCCGACCACGAGACGTTCCATGCTCCTTCGTAGGAGAAGACACAGTCGGCGGGAGGGGTTGAGGACTGTTCGGCGGCGGGTTCTTGAAGTTCTTCGTTATTTGAATTTATGTCCTGTAGTCCCTCCACTATAGGTCGAATCTGTTCAGCAAGTACAGCATATCCATATTTTTCAGCAATCGCATACGCCTCTTCTGCATGTGCGACTGCTTCGGCAATCCTATTCTGCTTTGCGAAAATCAGAGCCTGATTTCTAAGAGAATTCGCAAGAGAGTCTTGTAGTCCCAGTTCGCGGCAGATCCGCTCCTGCTCATTGATGAGTTTCATAGTCTCATTCAACTCTCCCCAAGCATGGAGAATCAGAGCCTGGTTGCCCAAGGATGTCGCAAGCCCAGCTTTATCACCGACTTCGCGACAGATCCGCTCCTGCTCTTTGAGGAGTACCATCGCCTCATCCAGCTCGCCCCAGCCAGAGTGGATATTCGCCTGATTTACGAGGGATGTAACAAGCCCCGCTTTGTTACCGAGTTCGTTGCAGATCCGCTCCTGCTCTTTGAGGAGTTCCATCGCCTCATTCGACTCCCCCCAAGCCGAGAGAATCATTGCCTGATTGCCGAGGGAGGCCTGAAGCCCGATTTTATCACCGAGTTCCCGCCAGATCCGCTCCTCCTCTTTATGGAGTTCCATCGCTTCATTCAACTCGCCCCATATTTGGAGAATCACACCCTGGTTGCCGATCGATCGCTGCACCCCGACTTTATTACCGAGTTCACGGCAGATCTGCTCCTGCTCTTTGAAGAGTTCCATCGCCTCATTCAATTCGCCCCAAGCCTTGAGAATCACACCTTGGTTGCCGAGGGATTCCTGCAGCCCAGACTTATAACCCAGTTCACGGCAGATCCGCTCCTTTTCCTTGTGGAGTTCCATCGCATCCTTCATCTCCCCCCAAGCCTGGAGGATCAGCGCCTGATTGCCGAGGGAGGTCTGCAAACTGCCTTTAGTACCGAGCTCGCGGCAGATCCGCTCATCCTCTTTATATAGTTCCATTGCCTCCTTCAGCTCTCCCCACGCATAGTGGATATTTGCCTGACCACAAAGTGAAGCCTGCAGTCCAGGTTTATCACCCAGATCCTGCGCCTCAGCGGTGATGAATTGAAACAGGGTAAATGCTTCCTTCAGGTACCCGGAATCATTGAAAAGGATAGCAAGATTCCAGATATTATCACGATACCCGGCTGGATCTGCAAGTACCGAAGAGTAGCCATCTGCCTTATTAAATTTGGAACCTGCTTCAAGGTCAGCCCAGTACATCTTCACGTCAAATTGATCCGCATCCCATGCCGCTGCAAAAAATTCAAGATCGCCAAGAAGGTCGTTGAGCCGCTCCCATTCCTGTGCTCTATCAAGTTGCCACGGAAGCTCCTCGATACCACGGGGTTCGAGTCTGCGATCTGTGAAATAGTCCGCGATTTTAACATGGGCAATCTTCTGTTCAGATTCGGATGCAAGATATCGGTCCTCCACCGCCGCTCTCATGTAATCATGGAAAAACGTGAGCAGTCCCGACCGTAAAACAAGCGTGTGCTCTGCGGCAAGCGAAAGCGGCGACCAGTACGCGGCCGGGAGCGGTTCGTCATCAGTTCCGAGAAGATCGAGGAGTTCCGGTTCGCTCAAGCCCTTTCTGGCTGCCCAGATGAGGGTCATCGCCTCTTGCACGAGACCGGGACGGTCGCGATCGTAGTCTTCCTCCCACCGTTGGAGGATCTTTTCAAACAGATCGTCAATGGTTGTTGCCTCGAGATAGTGATGCAGGCGCTTCTCCAGCGTGAAATGGTCGCCATAGATGCGAAGCTCCTCCAGCAGTGCCCGGAGGAAGAGCGGGTTTTTGGTCTGTTCGGCCGCGACCACCGGCTCTGCCATCCATGGGGGAGGGGTTTTCCCGGAGAGGCTGAAGAAATCATGGATCAGCTTCTTTCGTTCGGCGGTGGTGAACAGCTCGACCTTCAGGAACGGCCACTCGCGGGCCGTGAGTTCATCGAGGGATCGCCCCGGCAGCGTGGAGAGCACGAGCCGGACGTTGGATGGGATCACCGGCGGCAGCCAGACGAGATCCGGTGCGCCTTCACGGTCTTCCAGCTGGTTGAGGGCATCGATGACGAGCACCGTCCTGCCACGCGCCGCTGCCATGGAGAGCCAGTTGGCAAACGCAAGCCGCAGCTCGTCTTTGTCCAGGGGGATCTCCTGGTCGATGTCAAACCGGCGTTTCAACTCCCCCATGATACGGCGGAGCATCGCCACCCAGTCGGTGCTCTCGCTCGTGGCACCGACAAAATGCAGGAGAACGAATTCATCCGGGTGCGACATCCGGTAGTCTCGTGCCCAGTTCGCCAACAGGGCGGATTTGCCGGACCCCGATTCTCCCACGACCACGAGGGGCTGCCCATCTCCTGTCACGTGATCATTGAGCCTGTCGAAATACTCCTGACGCCGGATGTAGATATCAAACCTGCTCCGGGCGAAATAGTCGTGCTCGGCACTCTCCCGGTCGAGCGGATCGGGGCGCTGCGCTTCGGGATACAGCGAATCGATGACCGCTCGCAGATCACGGCAGACGAGATCGCCCAGTTCTTCCGGACTTTTATAGTTCTCCTGTACCGGGAAGCCTTTCTCTTGTATTTCGGCTTTCAGTGCAGTCAGCCGATCCCGCCGCTCTTCTGCACGACGTTCTGCCTCTTCGGGCCCAAACGTTTCAATCTCTTCGGGTGTCGGCTGTTCCCGGTAGTCACCCTGCTCTTCGGGAGTGAGGGAACCGATGTAGGCGGGATCGCGGTAATAGAAGAACGCATGCTCTGCCATTTCAGGGTCATTAAGGACACCATGGAGAATTTCCAGGGCGGTGACCGATTGCTCCTGGTGCTCTTTCAGCCATGGATGTTCTACAATCAACTGTTCAGGAATGTCCTCCGGCACCCAGCCATAGCGCTCTCCGAGGATGCCGATGAAATACGGCCGGCACCGCTCGATCTCGGCAAGGCAGATGGGAAGTACCTGGCCTTCCGCCGCCTGCTCGTCAGTAATCCCCCACCGGAGGTCCACTTCGCTCCAGCCAATGCCCCGCTCTTCGCATACCTTGCGAAGCTTGGGAAAACAGAATTTGACCAGCTGCTCCCGTTCCTCGTGCATATCCCGGAACGTGGACGAGACGAATACCCTGATTGCCCGCGGTTCATCCGTTTGCTGATGGGAAACGGGTGGTGTTCTGGTTGTCGAAGGTTCCGGATCAGGCTCTGTGGTCGACGTCTGTTCTTTATTTTTTCCCCTGAACCTATCGAACAATCCCATGCGGAAAGGTTGAAGAGGTCATATATAGGGATTCTGAATTCGCTCTTTTCACAATCCTTTCTTCTGGAGGAGAGGAAATCAAAATTGGCCGCGATTTACTTGACACCCGGAATTAATATCCGGGCGGATCATCAAACGCAAATGGATTGAGTTTTACCTTTTCCCCACAGTGCGGACAGGTGATTTTGGTCCCGAGGTCCGCGGGCAAAATTGGGGATCGCTCCCGGCAATACATGCAGTCGAAGGTGTAGGAATTTTCTGCAATATTGTGTCGGGCAGTAAGGATGGGAGAACCCAGATTTACATTTTCCATGTGGAACATCAACATTCGTCCTCCATATCCTCCTGCAACAATATTGCTGAAATGATGGGATAATGCACATGCAAGAATTTCCTCTTCTACTGAAAATGTAGCAATCATTCTCCCGGAAACAAGGTCCCACACCCGAAGGGTCTTATCATCCGAACCGGAGATGGCGTACATGCCGTCAGGGGTAACAGCCATGTCGCTGACCCAATTCGTATGACCCTCAAGCCTTGCAAGCTCCCCATTCGACGAAAGGTCCCACACCCGAAGGGTCTTATCATTTGAAGCGGAGACCGCACGCTTCCCGTCAGGTGTAACTGCTACAGCCATGACCGAATCCATATGTCCCTCAAGTATTCCAATCTCCTTGCCGGACGATAGGTCCCACACACGAAGCGTGTTGTCATCCGAACCTGAGATAGCACGTTTTCCATCGGGAGTTACGCTCACGGCCCGGACCGAATCCGTATGGCCCTCAAGACATGCAAGCTCCCTGCCCGAAAAAAGGTCCCACACACGAAGCGTGTTATCACTTGATCCGGAGACAACACGTGTACAGTCAGGAGTAGTGGTCACAGCCATCACCCAGTTTGTGTGGCCACTAAGCTTTGCAAGCTCCTCCCCGGTCGAAAAATTCCACACCCGAAGCGTGGTATCTCCGGACCCGGAGACAACCCGAGTGCCATCGGCTGTCACCGCAACAGCACTAACCCAATTGGTATGCCCCTCAAACCTGTCAAGCTCCTCGCCGGACGAAAGATCCAAGACACGAAGTGTCGTGTCATCTGAACCGGAGACCGCTTGCTTACCATCAGGAGTGACGGCCAGAGCCCTGACCGAATACATATTACCCTCCAATTTCACAGGCTCCCCTACAGACGATAGATCCCACACGCGAACCGTCCGGTCACCAGACCCGGAGACCGCTCGTGTGCTGTCATGATTAACTGCCAAGGCCCGGACCCAATCTGTGTGTCCCTCAAGCCTTGCAAGCTCCCTGCAGGACGAAAGGTCCCACACGCGAAGTGTTTTATCACCAGACGCAGAGACGACACGCGTGCAGTCCGGTGTGACCGTAACAGAACTGACCCAATCCGTATGGCCCTCAAGTATTCCAATCTCCTTGCCAGACGATAGATTCCAGACCCGAATGGTGTTATCATCAGAACCGGAGACCACTCGCGTACCATCAGGCGTAATAGCCACGGAAACGACTGTATCCATATGGCCCTCAAGCTTATCGAGCTCCTCACCGGATGACAGATCCCAGACGCGAAGGGTCGTATCATATGAACCAGATACCGCATGTTTGCTATCAGGCGTGATGGCAACAGCCATGACCGTATCCGTATGGCCCTCAAGCTTTTTGAGCTCCTCACCGGTCGAAAGGTCCCACACACGAAGCGAATTATCATTTGAACCGGATACTGCCCGCGTACCGTCAGGAGTAACCGCCAAGGCCCGGACCCATTCCGTATGACCTTCAAGTATTTTTTGTTCCCTCCCCGATGTCAGGTCCCACACGCGAAGGGTGTTATCACCAGCCCCCGAAACGGCACGTGTGCCGTCAGGCGTAATAGCTACAGCACTGAGCCAGCTCGTGTGGCCTTTCAGTGTTGCAACCCACCTGCCATCCGATATATCCCAGACCCTAAGGGTATTATCCCATGCCGCGGAGACAACACGCCTACCATCAGGCGTTATAGCAACGGCGCCAACCGCATCCGTGTGCCCCTCGAGAATTTGGACAACTTGTCCCCCTGCTTTTGAGAGCGCGTCGTTAATCGGCCGTATCCAGGGCCTATCACCGACTTCCCCGATATATTTGAGGAATGATTGCAGCTCCCGACTCTCATCCTTCATCAGTCGCCCGTACAACTGGCCAGGTAGCAGATCCTGCGACTTAGTGAGCGCATGAACAGAGAGTTGCAGCGCAGATCGAATAGCATCAAGTGCCTGACATTTGGATTCCCCCAGCTGCAATAAAAAAAGAGGAAGGTCAGATACAAGAGAATACTCCTCAATTAAGGCATATGGCCCATACGCTGCATTCTTCGCGTCAAGGAAATCAAAATCGGTGAGTGTCAGGTAGTATTTTTCATCCAACCCGCCGTGTACCTGCTGAAATGGAAGTTCGGCAACCTTGCGATAGTTCGGTATCCGATCCCCAAAATCATCGACGCAGCTGAGAGGGATCGTTTTATGCCAGGTTTCACTTGCACTAAAATAGTCCGTGAGTTGTTGGTGAGCGAAAATTTTTACCTTCCCGGTGCAGTAGCGCTCCATCCCCACCTCCTGTAACTGCCTGTGGTAGAAGTGAAAGAGCGTGGTGTGATTGGCATGTTGTTCAGCCAGATACGGCTCGAGATCAAAATAGAACCTCAACCAGGGAGTTACTGGCAACTGTCGGTCATTTTGTCCCCCTCCATCCTGACCAGGCCGATTTTGTTTTGGTAATGCATGGAATGTATGACGGTTGAAGTAGTCAAAATACTCGTCATCGCTTGCAAGAAGTCCAAATATTTCATCCTCTGTCAGCCCGTGTTTAGCGGCCAGAAGATATCCCAACACCTTCCCAACAAGTATCGGCCCATGATTGGCCGGATGCTCCAGCCGGGCGAAGAGGTCATTGATAATTCCCGGAATGTCGTCCGGGAGTCCTGGAACATCGTCGGCACCGGTGGGAAGGCCGTCATACGACCGCCAGCGCTTCGCCTCCTCGAAGGCGAGTTTGAGGTACAGGGGTAAGCCGTTTCGGGCGAACTTCGTCAGGATGTCGTCTCGTTGGTTGGGCTGGAGCGTCCTGCCTGCATCAGCGAGCCAGGTCGCGAGGAGTGATTCCACCTCATCC
>JAENZA010000252.1 GCA_016841485.1 Methanobacteriota archaeon | reverse complement strand
TCCGGCCCAGGGGAAGGTCTTCCGCTCTTCGCTCTTTACGGAGACCGGCACCCTATCCTCTGCGGACGGGGTGGCGGAGGCGTCACCGTCTTCCCACAGACCGGCCTCTGCCGTCACCGGGGCCGTTTCCCAGGGCCTGCCATTACCATCGTCATCGTCCCCCGCCCCGCCGGTGGCGAGAGGCGGGTCCTCGTTAAGGACGGTCCGGCAGGCATCCCGTACCGCCTCCCCGTCGCCGTCATGGATGATATCCCCCCCGCACTCGGCACAGAAAAACGAGCCGTCCGGCACCTCCGTTTTGCAATTCGGGCACAACATACAACCAGCTCCCATGGTATTCTTGCAGTATATCTAAATAGCTTCCCGTATTCTTCCCCGGCCGCCGGGCACCGGATGCCCCGCGACGGGCGCACGGGACGGCTTCACCCCATTGCCGCCATAAATAGAGGAATAATTAAATTTGCGGACCCCCCATCTCTTCCTAAGAACAACGCATGGCTGTACGAATCCTCTTCGGTATCATCCTGACCTGCACGCTCAACCTCGGGCTTCTCCTCTACGGCATACAGGAGCCGGGGGTATTCGGGTACCTCTATCCCCTGGCAACCGCCTTTCTGGGAGTCCTCATCGGCAGTTCTGAGATGACCAACTACTACCACCGGGTGATCTCCTGGGGCCGGTTTCGCCGGTTCGGCAAGCTGGGAATTATCATGGGATGCGTCGTGGCGCTCCTCTCCACGGTGATCGCCCTCGGGCTCTTCTCCCTGCAGGACGTCCATTATATGGAGGGAGCAAGCCCCGTCGTCGTCATCGGCGAGATCTTCCTCTTCTACCTGATCCCCTCCGTCATCGGCGGGGCGATTGCGGCGGAACTGACCGGTGAGATAAAAGGCTACGAGCTGGACCATCAGATGTAGGCGAACGCCTGAAAAAAAGCAGTTGTCAAAGAGGGTCGGGCATAAGACCCGCCCTCATCCCGGCATCTCTGCCGGCGATTGCAGCAGAAAAAATATTTTTTTTCCTTATGAGAGTGTCGTACGAAGAGGGAACCGTGCGAACCCCTCCGCAACGGTCAGCCCCTGGTCCGTGCCGATCCAGAGCCGTCCGTCGGCATCCTCGGCGACGGCCTTCACCTCGTCTCCCGCAAGGCCGATATCCCGGTCCAGGTACTGCCATGTGCCGTCCGGGAACAGCACGGCGACCCCGTCATACTCGGAGGCGATCCACATCCGCCCTGCGGCGTC
>JAENZA010000251.1 GCA_016841485.1 Methanobacteriota archaeon | reverse complement strand
TCTGCGGGTCCGAGAACCTCTACCCCTGGCAGCGGAGCCTGCTCACCGAAGCCTTTGGGTGCCGGGTCTTCTCCTGGTACGGGAACTCCGAGCAGACGGTGCTCGCCGGAGAGTGCGAGGAGAGCACCCGTTACCATATCTTCCCCGAATACGGGATCGTCGAACTGATCGGGAGAGACGGCCGGCCCGTGGAGGGGCCGGGCGCGATGGGGGAGGTGGTCGCGACAAACCTCACCAACTTCGTCTGCCCCCTCATCCGCTACCGGACCATGGACGTTGCGGTTCTCGGGAAGGGCCCATGCTCCTGCGGGAGGCAGTATCCCCTGCTCGAGAGGGTGGAGGGGAGACTCCAGGAGTTCATCGTGACGAAGGATCGCCGGTTCATATCGATGACAGCAGTGAATATGCACTCCAGCGTCTTTGACAACGTTGCACAGTTCCAGTTTTACCAGAGGAGGGAAGGAGAGGTTCTGATGCGAATCGTGAAGAAACCGGGGTATACCGACCGGGATACGGAACGCATTCTCCGGGAACTCAACAGAAAATTTGAAGGCGACGTGGATGTGACCATCCGCTTCGTCGAGACGATCCCCCGCACCCGGCGCGGCAAGTATCAGTTCCTGATACAGGACCTGCCGCTGGGCCAGTTGGGCATTTCGGTGTGAGAAACATGCAAAAACTCAGACTTATGGCAGTAGGAGATATATGGGCTCGGACAGCGAACAACCGGTACCCGTTCGAGGAGGTCAAGCATCTCATCCGGGATAAGGACGTCCTCTTCGGGAACCTGGAGACCACCCTCTCGGATACGGGAGATCCGGCAGAGAAGCACCATGTGATCTTCACATGCCCGGATGCGGCCCGGCATCTGGTGGAGGCCGGGTTCGACGTAATGAGCGTTGCAAACAACCACTCCGGCGACCTCGGTGTCGAGGGTTTCAAAAACACTCTGAATGCGCTCGAGAGCCGGGGCATCCTCGCCATCGGTGGATCGGCAACAGAGGACCGGCAGGAGCCGGTTATCCTCGAGAAGAACGGCATCTCGATTGGGTTTGCGGGCTATACGATCGGCAAACTCGCCATATCACGCGAGGTCTCGGTCAACCGGCTGGTTGAGGAGGATATCTTCAAGGATATCGCTTCCCTTAAGGGCCAGTGCGACCATGTCGCCGTCTCGCTGCATTGGGGGACGGAGATGGCCTACTACCCGTCCCCCGAGCAGATCGACCTCGCTCACCGGCTCATCG
>JAENZA010000047.1 GCA_016841485.1 Methanobacteriota archaeon | reverse complement strand
CACTACGTCGTCTTCACCGGGGGATTCTCTACGATCACCCTCGGGCTCCTGCTCGCCGCAGTGGGGACGATCCTCTACTCACTCATGCAGGTCATTATGCAGGGGCAGGGTGGCAGGGGGCAGCAGGCCTCCGACCCCCGCCCCGCGACCGGACCGGCAGCCGCCCGCTCGTCCCGGGAGAGTTCCGGTCCGGCCGAAGAGGGGACATCCTCCCCCCAGGAGAGGGTCCAGGGATGACTGCAGCCAGCCTCGGCACCCGGCCGGAGATCGCCAGGAGTTCTCAATTCTGCGTAGGAGGACGATGACCGCGACCAGACGATCGACCCCTAACGTGTCTGTGGTTGTCCCGGTTCGCAACGGGGCGCCAAAGATCGCGCGGTGTCTTCAGGCTCTCCTCGATCAGACCCTGCAGCCCTGCGAGGTCATCGTTGTAGATGGACACTCCACCGATTCCACCGTGGAGGTCGCCGGAAGGTTCCCGGTCGCCGTGACGTACGAGGACTACAGGACCGTCGGCGGTGCACGCCAGATCGGTGTTGAGCATGCCCAGGGAGACTACGTTGCCTTCACCGATGCAGACTGCATCCCCCGGGAAGACTGGCTCGAAAACCTGGTCCGCGAGTTTGATGAAGGCATCGTGGGCGTGGGAGGAGGTATCAGGAACATCGGCAAAGGGCTCTGGGAGGAGTCCATTGCGCTCGCCCTTGATACCTTCCTCGGAAGTGCCAACTCGGTTCAGGATCGGGTGCTCAAGGAGAAGAAGTTCGTCAAGAGCATCAGTGGTTGCAACAGCATCTACCGGAAGAAGGATCTCGTGACGATCGGGGGGTTTGACGTCCGTCTCTCCGTCAACGAGGACACTGAGCTAAACAGGCGGCTCCAGCAGCTCGGCACGCTCGTATACACGCCGGATGCCATTGTCCACCACCATCAGGAGAGGGCGCTTGGGGAGTTCGCGAGGAGGATGCATTTCTTCGGCTACGGCCGGGGTGCCAACCGGTTATGGGATCTGCAGGTGGTCCCCCCTGTTGCAGCCATCGGCGTTTTCCTGACAGCACTCATTGCGCCGCAGGCGTTCTTCGCCCTGCTCCTTATCTATGGGGGGCTTATCGGCGGGTACACCATGCTCCTCCTCACCAGGGCACGAAAACCCGAGTATCTCATCTCGATACCCATAGTATTTATTCTCGGGCATGTGTCCTACGCATTCGGGTTCTGGAAAGGCACACTCGAAACCATCTCGGGGACAGTTACGCGATGAAAGTCTATCTCCTGAACCTTCCATATTTTCCTTATTTCGGGAGGAGCACACGATGGCAGGAACGGAAACAGATCACCGGAAATCTCAATGAAATCCATCTAAAGAAGACAGGGCACTTCACAGTAGTATCTCTTAAACTCATGCTTCAGGAGGAGGAAATCCCAAAACTCATTGCCAACGCGTGATGTTTCTGCCATCCGGGCAGTAAATCGGGGTCAGAACGCGAACATGGCTTCTCTCCGGCTATCGCCGCGAGGCGGAGGGTGGGGGAGGGGAAACCCCCTCCCGTCAGAGGATATTGGGACGACCTCGATAGTAAGTATTATACCGGTATCCAGTAAGGTGCCACCATCATGATCCTTCAACAAGCGGGGTGTCCTGAATGGCAAAAATAGAAGTGAGGGGGCTGGAAAATAATGAATTAACTGCGTGGGATGAGTTAGTCGCCAGCTCGGTTCAGGGAACAATTTTCCATACGAGTGACTGGTTACTCAAGACTGCTTCATCCCAGAATCTGACACTGTTCATACTTGGGTGCTACGAAGACGAGGGATTGATCGGGGGCTGCCCCCTTCTCCTGTCAAACCAATATAATTTGCTTAAAATAGCTTCTTCTACAGTAGAGTTAACCCCCTACGGGGGGATGGTGATAGCCAACATAGAAAGTACAAAACGAAGAGAAAGAGAATTACATAACAATAAAGTCATTGCAGCCATTCGTGAATGTATTGTTCAGCAGAGATTTGACTATGTGAACCTGGTAAACTCCCCAGGATTGCAAGATATTCGGGCGTTCACCCAGAATGGATGGGATTCAAAGGTGTACTATACCTATATACTCCCAATCGGCGGGGATATATTTGACTGGATCTCAAAAAATGCACGAAGGAGTGTTCGTAAAGCCCAAAAGCTCGGGATGTATGCAACGCAGCATTTCGACACTGAGATGTACTGGGATCTCACCATTAATACCTTCAATAAACATAACTCCCAGCCTCCCTTCTCTAAAGAGCATCTTGTGAGCATGTTGAACATGATCAAGGATAAGGGCGTGGGTGAGATGTGGGTCGCCAGGACTTCTTCAGGAGAGATTGCTGCGGCGGAAGTCATCCTTAGGGATTCGAAGAATGTTCATCGTTGGTCTGCTGCCTCTTCGGAAGAGCATATGTATTCGGGGGCTATTTCACTTTTACTCAGTGAAATTTTCAATGATGTAAAGGAGCGCAATTGTACGTCGATCAACTTGATGGCAGGAAACATCGCGCATCTGAGTGCTTTCATAACAAGTTTCAATCCCGACCTTGTTCCCTACTATGGTGTCGAACTTCATAACAACAAGTATAAACTTCTAAAAGAGCTGAAAACGAGATTGACCCGATAGATTTGTCTAAATGAGAACATCACAATTGTATGTAACCCCCTTCGGAGTGTCTGACCGAGTGAACTCGAAGAGACAATCGTTGCCGTGATACTCGAGATCGTCGCAACCATGCACCCGTTTGGGCTTCGGTGAGACGGGGAATTTGGGGTCGAACCCTCAACCCGGTTTCACAGTCGTTTTAGGATGAGCCCGGTGTATGGTGTACATCCTTTTTCGCTCGTCGAGGGATGTTTCCTGCCGTGTTCGGCAAAAGAGGGTGGCCTTGCCGCACCCATCCACCATGGGCGGAGAAAGTCACAAATCTGAAGTGCAGTGGAAGAAGTCAGGGATCAGTCCGTTTCAGCCAGGCTTCCCTCCAGAAAAGCAAGCAGGACCTGTCACACTCATGGTGCCTCTTCCCATCACAGTATACCCCTTCGAGAAAGACAGTCGGACTTTTTAATATCCTGGCCTCACCGTTAGATTCAAGGGTGATCGAATGGACCTTTTTAAACACCCGACATTTCTTTCCGCAAAAGTCTTCCATCTCAGGCATGAAAAGCAGGCCTTTATACTTACCGTTTTCATCAAGCGTGGCGCGGATCTCATCTAAAGACCGGACCTGGACATACTCACCAGGTTGCAGATCAAGTACCTCATTCACAGGCATAACTCCTTTTTGGACAATGGTTGGTCGATCTCTGTTGCAACCAGCGTTACCTGCAACGTTACCCGCAGGTGAAATCACCGGCCGAACCTGCCGCCACAATGGAACGACATACGGAACCTGCTTAACAACAGGCACCAAAGGAGCCTTGATCGACTCATTCCATAACTTCTGCGTTAGAAACCCGTACGATGGCCGTGTAAATCCGTATACCTCCTGAGCCATGAAGGTACAGGGTGTTGCATGGTTGTCCATAATTCCCCCTTACTTTTTACCGACAGACCAACTTTCAGATACCTCTTGACCGGCAGTTACCCATCCGAGTATATCTATTGCAGTCATCAGGGATTCTGTCATTACGCATTAGATGATACCTTAGAGCGCTGCAAGATTCAACCATACACTCATCGCCCCCCTCTCGATCGTATGACAGGCACAGACTCCCGATGTGCCAAGTGTCACGACATTATATCATATAAACATTTTGCCGGGGGCATGGATTCCCATACAGGGAGACCAGCATAGATCCCGGGAGCTTGTCTATAGCGTCAGGTGCAAAACTGCAAGTTAAAGTAACCATAGGGAGACGATCTCCAGCAGATGCACGGCTTACTGGTCTTGCACTGAAGTCGGGTGCAGATGAACGGTGCACTTTTCCAGGAGCACCCGACCAACGCTCCGGGACTTCCCGGGGATAGGCGAGGTCTCGTCCGATAGAGAGTACACACGGACAGGCAGGATATCTGAACTGAAATACTAAATCAGCTGGAATTAGGGCAGAGATTCGCCTGAATACGTTGTTGAAAGAATCTGCACAGTCCAATTT
This sequence comes from Methanobacteriota archaeon, assembly GCA_016841485.1. Classification (GTDB taxonomy): domain Archaea; phylum Halobacteriota; class Methanomicrobia; order Methanomicrobiales; family Methanomicrobiaceae; genus Methanovulcanius. The sequence continues at coordinate 6,509 of JAENZA010000047.1, read as the reverse complement.
CAGCCGAATGAAAACGGCAGCCATCCGAAAAGGGGTTCAGTGAAATATAGTATCAGCAACTCAAGAAAGCATCATTCACGAGTTGCAGAGCAGTACGGAGGCGATGCCCGGCGCAGGAGAACCAGCAAAGATTATCCTGGCCCGATTATGACATACACTGAAGAAGATCCGGATACCACCCAACGAGGGGTGTTAAATTCATCACTATTGGTTACTACCCACGATGCGCTGAATAGAGAGTCTTTTTTTATACGTGGAAAAGCAAGGAGCCTCCATGGGCTATTCCATACAAGAACTGTCGGAGGAAAACGCAGGGGCCTGGGACGAGTTTAACAAACGATGCCCCGAAGGAACATTTTTCCATAATATAAAGTGGAAGAAATTACTGGAGAACGCACTCAACATCGACTTGAAGTATTGGATGGTCCTGAGCGGACAGAAAGTAGTCGGCATCTTTCCATTAAAAAGTCGCTCAAAAGTTCTTTTAAAGGGCCTGGATGCAATCCCCCATTCAGAATTCAACAGCATCCTGCTGGATGACGATTTCAATCTTCAGGGTCTGAATGAGATACTCGCCCTGTTCGCATCAAAGTACTCGTTTATTTCCCTTAATCTGAATAAACAGACACTGTTAGACCATATAGGATACAACCATTACCCCTCCGATAACACGGGGAATATGATATTGAACTTACAACAGAAACCGCCGGACAGTATCTGGGAAAATTTCCCCGCCAAAAAAGGACAGAGGAAATTTATTCGCAGGTTCGATGAGAAGGGATTTAAAATCCATGAAATTCGCCGACAAGAGGACATGAAAACATTTCATCAGTACTACGCCGAAAACCTTCGACGCATAAACGCAGACATTCTGCCACTCACTTTTTTCCAGAAGCTTCTGGAAACATTCTCACAGGATGAGATGCGTGTAACACTATTGTCGAAAGGAGATATTTACGCTGGAGGCTTGCTCACCTTCATGCATCCAGCCGGCAAAACAGCATATTTCCAGTATCTCTCCCTGAATAGAAACCTTCCCAACACATACCACCCCACCTATTTCCTCTTCTGGGAGGAGCTTAATTGGGCGTGGAACAATGGATATGAAAAAATCTCCTTTGGCCGGCAAAAGATGGATCCAAACAATGCCCGGTTTCGAATAAAGACAGATTTTGGCGCGGAATACGTACCGATTCATTCAAGGATTGTTCTGCTCTCGAAAACAGCTTCGTTACTCTACCGGGTCAAAAAATACACCCTGGATGCCCGGCATGAACGGAACTCCTCCACAACCAGAGGCTCCTGAATGTCCGGATAAGAAACGGCGATACGCAAAAGCGGTGTCCAAAACATTTGGGGACACCGGTCTCCAGTTCCGTCCAGAGCACGGTTCTCCGGACAGGCAACTGTTGACCCAAAGACCAAAGTCATTCGAAAACCCTCTTGCCGGTAAGGGGCCGGCCTCCCAACCTCGCACGTGAGAATAGCAGGGCACAAGCCGCACGTCACCATCAGGCACTCCGGTGGATCCCCGATACGTTACCGGGAAACCGATTTGAAATGGAGATAAAACCGAAGATTGATTTTTATCGAATAAGCCCGTAACCCACAGGGGCTTCGCGACCGTTCCGGGCTGTGCTCATCGATAGGGAGATGTTCGAGAACCGGATCCGGGACATAATGTAAAAATTAGTTTACATCGATTTGCCGTTCCAGAGCAGATGGGAAAAGCATAATAACTCCCGTTTCGAGTATGCGGAAGAGGTCGACTGCAGAGAATGGATCTGCTCAAGCAGGACAGTGAGATCTGGGAGTTGTTTACCCGGAAGGAAGAGTACGACGGCTGCAGTCGTGACCGGTACGACCGGTTCCCGTACTACAGAAGCCGCCACCGGGACATATCCGTGCCCCGGGCATCACAGATGCTGATAGAGAATGGATATTATTGTGAATATCCGGAAGCACAGCCCTTTGCAATCTGCCTGACACACGATATTGACACGGTATACAGGCCCATACACTCCAAGAGTCTTGAAATCCTGAATGCACTGAAGAACAGGGATTTCGCCCGTGCCAGCCAGATCGTTCCACAACTGCGCTCGAAGAAGTGTCCGGAATGGAACTTCAACGAGATCGCCGATCTCGAAGAATCCTACGGGGCATGCTCCAGTTTCTATTTCCTGGCTCTTGAAGAGGGGGACAGGGACTACGCATACGCGATCGAGGATCTGGAGCAGGAAATGTGCACACTCCGGGATGGGGGGTGGGAGATCGGCCTGCATGGAGGATGCGAGGCCTACCGTGACCTCGAGCAACTGCAGAGAGAGAAGCGGCACCTAGAAAAGGTTCTGAATCAGACTGTAAATGGATATCGAAACCATTTCCTCAAGTTCCTGGTGCCAGACACCTGGGAACTGCTGGAACAAGCAGGGTTCCGATACGATACTACCCTCGGATACCCGGACTGCGTCGGATTTCGGAACGGAATGTGCCACCCGTTCCGGCCGTTCAACATAAATACCAACAGGGAAATGACTATCGTGGAGATCCCGCTTACGATAATGGACCGGACACTGCTCTCCTACATGCGGTTAAACATGGAGCAGGCCTGGACTCATACCGTGCATCTTCTCGATACTGTCGAACGACACAACGGCGTGCTCACCATCCTCTGGCATAATACGTTCATGACCGGTACGTCGCTCCAATTCTACCGGAAGATCCTGGAGTATGGTCGTGAGAAGGGTGCCTGGATGACAAACTGCAAAGAGCTTGAGACGTGGTGGCAGAAGAGCGGAATGCGGCCCCCTTGACTCCATGAGGCGCCTGGCCTTAACACCCACGGGCGCCTTTCAGCCGATGATCCCGGCCGGTCCTCTGACTGATCCTCGAATGACTTCCACCAATCCAGTTATCGAAAGAGGCCCAACCGCTGCATCCAATCGATGTGCTTTGGGGGAATCGAACCCTGGATCATCCCCATGAGTTCGCTACGAAGCACGGTGTCTGTAACGAAGATCAGGAGGTAGTAAGCAACTGCGGTTATCCCTGCGATCACGAGCAGGAGTAAGAGCGGGAGCCCTATGTATACCCCGAGCACAAGGGGGAGGGAGACGACGATGCTCAGCAACAGGTGCCGGGTCAGACTGAGCATGCTACCCCGGTATCCAGCCCCGGACTCCCGTATGAGGTAGACGCTCTTCGACCCCCACATGAGCATGCCGCCGATGGAGAAGAGAGCGAGGGTTAAGAGGGGGTTGCCGGAGGTGCCACCGACGTAGAAGACAAGTATCCATGTGCACAGTGTCATAAACTCGAAATAGGAAAGAATCCTCTGTTTCTCAAGAACACTAAACAAGGTTGAAATTGGTGAGAAGATGAAGACGGCAAAGAGCCAGGGGGCGAGGATCTGTGCATAGGTGCCGGCGGTAAGCCAGTCTGCCCCGAAGACAAAGGTGAAGAGATCCTCGGCAAGGATGATAAAGATGACAAAAGGGAAGATACCGACGGCGATGAGCCGCGTATGAATCTCCCGGACGATGGTCTTCACACCACCGGTTTGGTTCATCTCTTCGCTCGCTTTCTGGTAAAAAACCTGCGAGATAGCCGTCCCCACCATCGCCATCGGCAGTTTTACCGCCATCATGGCAAGGGCGTAGTAGCCGAGAACGGTGGAATTGAAGAAGTAGGCGAGCATGAAGGCAGGCAGTTCCCAGGACATACTGTTTGCAAGGGCTCCGGGATTCCCATAGATCAGAAACTCTTTGTATCGGACAGCAAGTTCTTTCATTCGCTCCATCGTGACGGTCTTTAAGAGTCCAAAATCCTCTTTTAATCCCCGGAACATGAAAACGTTGGCAAGGACCAGCCCCATCGTCGAGCCGAGAATGAGTCCCAGTGGGGAAGCCATGGATGTCCCGCCTCCAATCTGAAACATCCGCGTTGAAACCGAATTCATGACAATACCCCTGGAGAGGACACCGTACCTTACCTTCCGGGAGAGCCATCCATTCAGGATCACGAAGAGACCGTTGAAGACGACGAAGACCGGGAGCCATACGAGATAATCAGCAATCATCGGCGTTTCGAAGATCGCCCCGAACCAGTCTGCAAATGTAATGATAACGGCGCCGGTTATAGTTGAAACACCCAAAATACAGACAATACAGAGTACGAAGACGTTCATAGAGTCTTCATCCTTTTCAGGCAGCATGATGGCGTAATTGTAGGAGAGAGAGGAGACGACCACGAGCACTGCAGCAATGGAGAGGAAAAGTTGGGCAACTCCGAAGAACTCCGGCGAATAAATTCGTGTAAGTACCGGAATAAGAAGAACGCCAGTCATCTGGGCGATCATGGTGCCCGTTGTCAGTTTGAAGACATTGCTGAAAAAACTCGCCATAGAACCATCCGGGATCCTACGACCGAAGACAGTGATCGATGATATATGTTTTGCTCGATCATCCACGGATCAACACGTTGTACGCTGCCAGTTCATCACGATCAGGCAGCAGGTAATTGCACACGGCTAAAACAAGCCGACGAGTGCCGACAGCCACCCTCTGCCGGGTCCCCAGGGCGCCCGGAAGTTTCATCGGAAAGGAGTTATCATCCCTCCCAGACTCGCACATTCGCGGTACACATTCCCACCCACTGAGATACAGGGTGAACACTGTCCCGCTTCCCGGTATCCCGACCGGCTATGACATCTTGGGAAAAACCCCCGGAAAGTTAAGAGATCGTTGCAACAGGGATAAGAAGAGACGATACGCATAGTGGCACCATTCTCCTCTACCCGCAGGTTTCCCCGGGATCTGCTCGGGTCACCGAAGAAACTATAAGGAGATACAAGATCAGGTAGGTTACAGCGATGCGTAAAAAGGAGGTTGCATCAGTCACGCTCATGGTCTGGATGCTCGCCGTGAGCAACCTTATGGCCATACTCTACGGTTCAGACATAAAGTATTTTATAGCGGTCACGCTTGTAGGGTTCTTCATCATCGTCTACATTATTCACCCGGTGTTCTCAAAACCGAGGTACATCCGCAACATCTATCGTATGAGAATAGTTTGCGCGGCGCTCTTTAGTCTGATCATTTTCCTGAGAATACTGGAGCTGAACAAATACTTGAGTTGACCAGCGAGCAAGGGATGTTCCACTCCCTATCCGACAGATTCCACTTGGATGACAGGCATGAAAATAAACGGGTCTAACCACTACAGAATCGGCTCATACTTCCTCATCGGCTTTGCACCTCTGCTCATCCTTGCAGCCTTGCTCACGGATCCGCAAGGGTACCTGCAAAGCCCCTTCCTCATGCTGAGCGCGACCAGCTTCATCGGGGGAGTCTTCCTCTTCGCTCTCAACGTAGATGAATCCGTAGATGCATGGCTTGCCGGCCGGCTCTCCATGCAGGGCATCCCCACCCTGGGCCACATCATCCATGACCTGGGCGGCTACGGAGCCGCGGTCTTTCTTCCGCCGGAGAGCGAAGGCGGGAGAATCATGCAGTTCGTTCCAACCCGGCCCAACTGCAGACCCTTCCTGGGAGACGGAGGAGGATTCGCGTATCACGACGGGAACACAGGAACTCTGAGCCCTCCTCTGGCAGGCCCCCTCCTCGATGATCTGAAGCGTGACAATGACCTCATCCTTCCCCAAGATTACAGCCTGCTGATGGGGGCAATCCGGGAGGTGTGTGAGGATCTCCTTTCGGTCGCCGACCGGGTGGACGTTAGGAGGGAGGGCGACACGGTGACCTTTGACCTGCACAACTATCTGCTACTCTCCGGCTGTATTTCTCTCCGGGAGGCGTCCCCGGAGTTCTGCGCCCTCTGCCCCTGCTCGATCTGCAGCCTGATCGCGTGCATGATCGCGGAGGGGCTCAAGTGTGAGGTTAGCCTGGACCGAGTGGCCCTGGACGATACCGGTCGCTCACCCAGTATGAGAATTCATTATATCCTTACGACAGGAACCGATATACCGGACCAAAGGGATCCGACCGGGCCAATGTGAGCATCCATCACCACCTCACGCTACAAAGGCAGCGCCAGGATCTTCCCTCTTCAAGACCGTTGCGGCCGGGGAGCCCCGCGAACGGGGTCGTGGGAGGAATCGGTCACCTTTCGCCCCGCAGGGCATGGGTATATGCATTGGGGCCACCATGGGCGTAGCATCATGCTTTATCGTTCCCACGGCGCTGTTACAGAAAGCCGGGCATACAAAGGTCCAGAGGTTACCCAAAACCTGCGCAAAGCCGCACCGGCATCACAGTGATCCGGATGCTCTGCCGGCAGGTTGCGACCGCAACGACCCGTTCACTATCGATGGCGACCGTACCGGCGTGGCGTCTTCATGAAAACGACGGTTATGGTTACCCGAAGAAGAAGACAGCCAGATTCGGGGCAAAGGGACGCAAAACGGTGCCTGGAGCATGGGTGCCTTCCCCGTGGGACAGCGGCATCAGCCCCCTGCTTCATCACCGGATCAGTGGGGGTAACTCTCATCA
>JAENZA010000250.1 GCA_016841485.1 Methanobacteriota archaeon | reverse complement strand
GACCGGGAATGCGACCGGGAACATGACGACGCTGCAGACGCTTGCCGGTGAGGACCTGAACGTCACCGTCAGCCATGGCAAGATCATGGTCGATAATGCCACCGTTACCGTGGCGGACATCAGTACGACCAACGGTGTGATCCACATCATCGACAAGGTGCTGGTGCCTCCAAGCCTGAACCTGACGATGACCGGGAACCAGACCGGGACGATGGAAAACGCAACAATGGCGTAAAGCAACCGGGACGGAGGTCGGCAAGAACCGCTGCCGGCCCCCGACGTCTGGAAGGCTATCGAATGCTGTTTCGGACTGTAATCTCACTTCATTTTTCCGGGAACATTGAGCATTCTGCAGACATTGCCTGGCCATTCCACCCGGTCGTCCGGAACCTCCTGCCGGGAATAGGACCGGCCGGGCCGCTGGAGGGTACGGAACACGAATCGGGCATCTCCTGAAGATCATTCCGTTCTGCTTTCTGCGATAAGAGAATGTACGCTCATGGTGAAGGAGATGGGGGAAAAGGCCTGATCCAGGGCCCGGATTTGTCCCAGTATGCGTTCAAGCATTAATATCACAATATTTTTATATTACCTCGATTATTCCCTTGCCCGCAAGGGGGGATATGTGTGAGACGACCTGTACTGTTCAGTTTATGCATCGTTCTCCTCCTGTCGATCTCTGCCGCAAGCACGGCAGTCTCGCTTGGAGGAGGCCCTGTCAAACTGAACCCTGATGAGTTTGTGAACATTACACCTGTAAACAGCACTGAAACGTATGAGGTACCGCAGGCGACCGTGCTTGGAGCACTTGACGCCGCCTCGATCCTCGGAGTATTCGAGTACCAGGTTGCTGAAGACCTGCCTCCGGAAGAGGGGAACTTGAGCATTCTATCGATTACGGACATTGAGAACGAGATAGTGAACGGGACCCCGAACAACTGGACGTACTGGGTGAATGGCGAGCAGGGTACGACCGGGCCCGCGGTGACGAACGTGACCGACGGAGATAATCTGACCTATTCCTACGGGCCCCCGTCGCACACGATAGAGAATGCCTCGTATACGCTGACGGTGAACGTGAGCGTGGTCGGGGTACCAGTGAACGTGACGCCCACACCGACCGTGAACGTCACCCCGACTCCGACGGTCAACGTGACGCCCACACCGACCGTGAACGTCACCCCGACTCCGACAGTCAACGTGACGCCCACACCGACCGTGAACGTCACCCCGACTCCGACGGTCAACGTGA
>JAENZA010000046.1 GCA_016841485.1 Methanobacteriota archaeon | reverse complement strand
CGGCCATCTCCCCGCAGACGGGAGAGCCGCCCTCGCCGGTGAGGCGCTCCGCGTCCTTGCCCCCGGCGGCATCCTCTGCATCCGCGAGTTTGCCACGGGGGACTTCCGGTGCGGCAAGGGGACCCCAACAGAGCCAATGACCTTCCGGCGGGGAACCGGCATCAGCACTCACTACTTCACCGCGGACGAACTCAAAGCACTCTTTTATCCGGCCCGCATCCTCTCCCACACCCCACGGCGGTGGACGATGCGCATCCGGGGCCGCGACTACCACAGGGAAGTCATCGACGCCGTCTTTTGCCGGGAATAAAACGGGAAGAAACGGGGATGCACAGGGGTTTCTCCGGGCCGCCGGCGTGGTGTCCATCCCCGGCCATTGGCGGCCACCATCTGCGCCTTCTCCATGTCCTCATCCTTCTCCCTTCTCTTTCTGCTCGTCTCTCTCCTTTCTGAGCCGGAGATACTCTCGTGCTCCATCAGGAAGCGGCCCCGTCCCCTGAGGATGTGGCGGAAGAGGATCAGCCCGAAGGCATCGGCAAATGCCATGGGGAGGCACATCGCCCAGACGGCCTCCGCCATCGCCGCAGGGGTCGGCGGGGAGAGGAGCGGGATGAGGTTGAGGATAAGGTAGCTGTCGATCTTCGCCCGTATCACCTCCCCCACCGTCACCGGGAGAAAGGCGTAGGAGGTAAGGGGTCGTATTCGGTCAGCCAGTTGTAGAATGTCTAAATGAAGATCCCGGGGAGAATGGCAAGGATGAGACCGGGGCCGAGGAAGAAGAGGCGTTCGGCGTACCGTGGCGGCAGGCGTGCGATGATGCGGTCGTGGAAAAATCCCATAATAAATGCTCGGTATACTCCCGGGAAAAACTCTAAAGAGCATTTTCACGCAGAAAAACAGCCCTTTGTACTTGAAGCGGTCATCACCGGAAAAAATAGCAGCAGAGGGGGGAAAACCCCTTAAAATCCCTTCGAACTTGTCCCGGGCTCGGGCTGGGGGAAGGTGATAGCGATGCGAAGGTTTCCGTTCTGGCTGACCTCGACGTCCCCGTCGATCTGCATCGTAAGGCTGGAGACCAGCTGCATCCCAAGCGTGGAGCTGGTCTCCAGGTTCAGGGCCTCCTCCGGCATCTCACCGTCGTTTGTGACCTCGAGACGGAGCTGGCCGGACCGGTTGGCGACACGGTGGAGGCCGACCTCCACCTCCCCGCGTTTCCCCGGCGCATAGGCGTATTTGAGGGCGTTCGTGATCAGTTCATTGATGATGATCCCGCAGGGGATGCAGGTGTCGATATCGAGCGTGATCTCCGGATCACAGCGGGTAAGAATCTCCACTCCCTGCAGCTCGTCCGGGCGCTGAGAGGAGAGGTTCGCCGTCAGCCGCGGAATATAGTCTGCCATCCTCACCTCCGCAAGGTTGTCCGAACGGTAGAGGTGCTCGTGAATCATCGCCATAGAGAAGATGCGGTTGCGGCAGTTCTCCAGGATCTCTTTGGTCTCCTCGTCATCCGTCCGGTAGTAATGCATCTTCAGGATGGACGAGATGAGCTGGAGGTTGTTTTTGACGCGGTGATGCACCTCCTTTATCAGGATGTCCTTCTCCTGCAGTGAAGACTCCAGCCCCTCGGCCTGCTGTTCGATCGTCCGCATCTGCTCCTGCGTCTTTCTCAGCGACTCCTCGGTCGACTGCTGGCTCAGGGCCTTTTTGAGGACGTGGTTCAGTTCGGCGTAGAACTGGAATGAATCATCCGAGGTGTGGAGGAAATAATCCGCTCCCTTGTTGATGGCATCCACCACGATTCCCTCGGCATCCTGCCCCACGATGATGATCGGCATCGCATACCCCCGTCCCCTGAGGGTCTCGAGAAATCCATCGCCATTGCTTCCGGGCACCAGGTAATCGGCGACCACCACCCCATAGGCGGTCTCTTCGAGCATGGCAAACGCGTCGTCCGCAGAAAAGGCAAAATCCACCTGAAATTCGCCGGATTTCGAGAGAAAATGGTGCGCCCTCTCGCACATCTTCATGTCACGCACAACAAACAGAACAGGAATCATCGATCTTCCTCCACAGAAATGCCGCAGACAGTAAAATCCGCCGCATATATTGGTTAACGTCTCATTTCACAGGTATTTATATCATAAGATTAATACGTTTCTTCCAGGCAGAGCCGGAATTGGCGGGAGTTTAGGAAATGGATGCGAATATCTCCGAATATGTCATAGAAGCCCGGAACCTGAGAAAAGAATACGGTGAGGTCATTGCGGTGGCGGGCATCGACTTTACGATAAGAAAGGGTGAACTCTACGGCCTTCTCGGGCCGAACGGCTCGGGAAAGACGACCATCATCCGGCTCCTGACCGGCCAGGTGCAGCCGACCGCAGGGTCCGTGCGGGTGATGGGCATCGATGCAGCGGCAGATCCTGTGGAGGCCAGAACAGGGATCGGCATCATACCCGAACAGGAGACGCCCCCGTCGTTTCTGACGGGCGAGGAATACCTCAGGTTCGTCGGCGATATCCGTCATGTGGAGGATATCGAGGCACAGTGCGACTGGTGGTTCTCGTACCTGGATTTCGACGATGCACGCACGCGGCTCTGCAAGGACCTCTCCCGGGGGACCCGGCAGAAGCTGATGTTTGCCCAGGCATTTCTCCACCGCCCGCCGCTCGCGCTCATCGACGAGCCCCTGATCAACCTCGACCCGGTGATGCAGAGAAAGGTCAAGGACTTTCTGATGGACTATGTCACTGCGGGAAACACCATCTTCCTCTCCACCCATATCCTCGCCATCGCAGAGGAGATCTGCACCGGCATTGCCATCCTGAACAGAGGGGAACTGCTCTTCACCGGCAGCCCCGCCGAACTCAGGGAACGCCACGAAGACCTGGAGGGGTTCTTCCTGAACCTCATAGGTGGCCACGGAGAGTGAAGACACAATGGCATTTGGGGCACTCTTCACCGCCATGCTCAAAGAGGAATGGCGGATGCACTCTACGATGTTCGGGGACCGCGGATTCTTCCTCTTTCCCGTCGTCCTGACGGTCTTTGCCGCCCTCGCATCCCTTGCGGTGCCGGTCTTTCTTGCCGTGATGCCGCCGGGGAGTGTCAGCGCCGCCGCCCACATCTTCTACCTGATAGCGGGGGTCTCCGTCGGGTCATTCGGGCTTTTGGGACGCGAGGTAATGAACCGGCGGTTCGGCCAGGCAAGCCTGCTCGCCTACTCATCACGAAGCCTTCCCATCTCCGAACGCACCATCATCGGTGTATTCATCCTCAAGGACTGCCTCTACTACTTTGTCTTCTGGGTTGTTCCCGCCGTCGTGGGTGTCGTGATAGGATCGCTCTTTGTGGCGGAGATCCCTTTCAGCGCCGCCCCCATCCTTCTGGTCAGCCTGGGCCTTTCGTTCTTTCTGGGCATTGCCGGCGCCTTCTTCCTCTCGACGGTGTATGCCTGGTCCCCGCGGGCGCTTGCGGCAATCCTCGGATTTCTCGTGATCGCAGGCGCCTTGTTCGCCGTCAGCGACATCCCTCTCACAGGGGCCTTTTTACCCCTGGCCTTCTACGCTGCCCCGGCCCTCCTGCCGGCGGTCCTGAGCCTGCTCCTCATCTTCCTCCTTGCGGGGTTCTCCATCGTCTTTGTCAACATCGATTTCCCGGAGTCGTCCCGGCGCTATGCCGCCCACCTTCCCGCCCTTGCCCGCACATTTGCGATGACCTCCGCCCCCTACTTTGTGGCAAAGGACTTCATCGATCTCAGGAGAAGCGACGGCGGGATGGGAAAGATCGTCTTTTCGTTCCTCTTTCCCGTGGGTATCATATGGCTGCTTCTTACCATACTGCAGTATTTCATTCCCGGCCTTCCCCCCGGCATCATCTTTGCCATCCTCCTCGGCATCTTCACCTCGACCTTCTACAACTGGCTGACCGAATACGACCTCTTCACCTCCTACGCCTTTCTCCCGGTGACGGTCGCTCAGGTCATCCGGGCCAAGATCGAAAGTTATCTCATCCTCAATCTGATCCCGGTTCTCTTCCTTCTCGTTGCCATACCCTTCTTCGGTGATGCCCTTCTCCTCATCCCTGCCCTTGCGGCCTTTGCAGGCCTGTCCCTCTATGCCGTCGGCGTCACCGTGTATCTCTGCGGTCTGACGCCCAATGTGATGCTCTATGATGCACGGACCTTCCTCCTGTATCTTGCAGCAATTGCCCCCTTCGTCCTCGTCCTGATATTCCTCTCCATCCCTTCCCCGTGGTATGCCGCGGCAGGTATCCTCCTCGTCCCGGCGGGACTGGTCCTGATACAAAAAGGAGGGGATCGGCACACCTCATTTGATGAGAGGAGCTTTTGAAAAAAGAGAGGGATTCCAGTATTCTTCCGCTCCACAGCCGGGCACAGGGGGTTTTCGGCCCGGCTCGCATGGAGGATCTCCCTACTGCGGACGGGCCGCAAAGTAGCGGGCGAGCTTCTCGTAGTACTGCTGGTGGTGCTCCTCCGCCGGCCAGAATCTCCCCGCCGGTTCGACGGTGGTCATCACCGGGCTGTCATATCGGCCGGAGGCACGGAGCTCTGCACAAACGGCCTTCGCCTCCGATTCCTGGGAGGATGTATGCGACCAGATCACCGACCGGTACGGTCCGCCGGGTCCCGCCTCCTCGTACTCCCGTCCCGTCGGGTCATGGGCGGCAATAAAAACCTCAAGGAGGTCGCGGTAGGTAACGATCGCGGGGTCAAATCCAACAATGACCGTCTCCGCATGGCCGCTCTTTCCCGTTGACACATCCGAATAGCATGGCTCCTGCGTCGTTCCGCCAGAGTATCCCGTCGCGGTGGATACGACGCCCTCCACCCGGCGAAATGCCGCCTCGAGGTCCCAGAAGGGGCCACCCGAAAAGGATGCGACCTCATATCCGTCTGAATCATCCGGCGTCTGCATAGATACAGATTTGTTCATGGGCAGATACGATTACCGTTCCGTCCTTTCTGTTCATTGCACACTTCCCTCCGGCGCTCCTCTCATCCGTCCCTAGAAAAAGAGGGGCACGAGGCTCTGCTCACCGGACGGACGGGCGGAAAAAAAGAGGAGTTCAGTTCAGGATATCTGCGATGACCTTTTCCATGTCAATCCAGATGATAAGGCGGGTTGATTCCTCGTCATCCCCCTCGGGGATCTTGATGATCCCCTTGACATAACATGTGATATCGGAGGAGAGGCCTTCGCCCAGTTCCTCGACACAGTCGGCGGAGATCTCCATCACGCTTCTTACATCATCGACGATGATGCCAACACTCGACCCGCCGGTCGCCTCCGGCATCAGGACGATGATCTTCCGGCCGTTCTCTCCTTCAGCCTCGGGAATGCCGATGAATTCCCGGATATTTATGATATTCGTGACCTCGCCGCGGAGGTTGATCACCCCGGAGATATACGAGGGGGCCCGGGGAATCGGGGTGATCTTCATCATCTCCACGATCTCGCGGGCAATCCTCACATCGATGGCATAATACCCGCCGCCGATCTGGAATTCCACTACATCAGTAGCCATGGCAATCCCCGTTACTCCACCCTGAAGACATTGACGAGATCACGGAGCCGCTCGGACATCTGGCTGACCTCCTGGGCACCGCTGCCGACCTCTTCGGCGGAGGCGGCGACCTCTTCGGTGACGGCGGCGACGTCGTCCACCCGTCTCAGGTTCTCCTTGGTCAGTTCGGTCGTCTCCTCCATCTTCTCCATGACGCGGTTGGTCGCATTTGCCTGGTCGTCAGTTGCAGCGGCGATCTCACTGACGCCTTGGGCGGCTTCCTTTGCCCCCGTCACAATCTCCTGCAGGGACTGGATCGCAAGGTCCACACTGGAAAGACCAGCCCGGATCTCCCCATAGGCCGATTTCATGGAGTTTGCCGTATCGGCAGAGTCCTTCTGGATCCCCTCGATCAGCTCTTCGATGGAGTTGGTCGCGCTCTTGGACTCGGCGGCAAGGTTTCTGACCTCGCCTGCCACTACCGCAAAGCCGCGACCATGTTCACCCGCACGGGCCGCCTCGATGGCGGCGTTGAGGGCGAGAAGGTTTGTCTGGTTCGAGATGTCGGTAATGAGTTTGACGATCTTGGAGATCTCCACCATCTTCTTGTTGAGCTCATCGATCTTGATGACGCTCTCCTCGGCGATCTTCTCGACCGCACCCATCTTTTCGTTGGCCTGCTGGCCGAGTTTGGACGCCTCATTGCCCATGGACGAGACGTTTTCCGAGAGGCTGCGCACTTCCTGTGTGGTGGAGGCGATCTCCTCGATGGAAGCGGAGAGATCAGAGATCTCCCGTGCGACTGCCTCGACCGCCTCGAGCTGGCGGTGGGAGGCCTCTGAGGACTGCTGACTCGAGACGGCGACATCTTCCATCGCCTTGGTGATCTCCTCGATGCCACGGGATGCATCCGTGATGTTCAGGTCAACGCCCTCTGCGGCAAGTTTGACCTCCTTGATGGCTTCACCGATATTGACCCCGACACGGTTGATTGCCTGCCTGAGCTTGTCATGGTCGCCCTCGACATGGATGGCGTCGTTGAACCGGACGGAGAAGTCTTTTTCCGCATACAGCTTCAGGACACGGTAGGACTCATTGACCGGGTTGTAGATAGTATCCAGGATATCATTCAGGCCCCTGATAAGCACCGCATAGACCCCCTCAAACTGTTCGGGGCTGGCGCGTGCCTTCGAATTGCCGGCCTTCTGTGCCTTCATGGTCCCGATGAAATCCTCGACCATGGCCGCAATTGCCTGCTGTGATGCGGCGAGATTTGCATTCATCTCCTCGAAGAGGGCGCCCGCCTCGGCGGTGTACTCGTCGGTCTCCCCGACGGTCAGGTCGAACGAACGGGTGTCTCCATGGGCAAGGTTGTCCAGGTTTGCCGCCTGACGGGTGATCTCGCGGTCAAGGAACTGCGAGAGGGCCCGCTCGGGGGTGAGGTCCTGGTAGATGTAGTAGTTGACATCAATCTCACCGTTCTCGTCGAGAATGGGCGTCTGGAAGAGGCGCAGGTAGCTCTTCTCATCGCCGCCCCACGAGATCTCCATGTCGGTGATTGCCTTCTTCTTCGTCTCGTAGGAGGCGTAGAAGTCATCGCCGCCGACGACCTTGATGTCGAAGTCATAGAGCTTCTTTGCCATCAGCTCGTCATAGCCGCCGCGCCAGATGCGCTGGTATTCCTTGTTCAGGTCGAGCCGGTGTTTGTCGCCGGCAAGGACGGTGATACCCTGCGGGTTCTCCTGGAGGAAGGCATCCGCACGCCTCTGGAGCCTGCTGACCTCTTCGCGTTCCTCGAAGATTTCGGTCTCGTCCAGGTATACATAGTAGACCGCATTGATCTCGCCATTTTTATCCAGCACAGGAATCTGGTTGAGTTTGACGTAGTTCTTCTCCCCGTCCTCCCAGGTGAAGAGCAGGTCCGTCTGGGAGTTTGCCTTCGTATCGAAGGAGGCATAAATCGAATCGCCGGAAAGGACGCTGATATTGAAATCACTAAGACGTTTGTGCCGGAGCTCTTCCTTAGTTCCCCTCAGGAGCTCGCAGTACTTCTCATTGAGCATCAGGCAGGTCCTATCAGGAGACTGCACGGCAATGGGCCGTGGGAAGTTTTCGATAAAGGCATCGACACCATCGAGCATCTGTTCATACTGGTTGGATGCCTTCAGGCGCTGGATGGTTCTCTGTGCGATGGTTGCCATTTCTCGGTATTCGGGGTCCACCTCTTCGGGTTTGACTGATACGGAGTAGTCACCGTCGAGGGCACGGCGAAGGGCATCTTCTATGCGTTTTACTGACATTTTGTACACACCAACATACGGGCCATTCCCGCTGCACACGAAACATGCGGGAAATCCTTATATAATAATTAAATTCTCTGCTGATCTGATTAATAATTTTTGATTAATACCTGACGAGAAAAAAAGGATTAAATTTGGTTATTAAATGGATTAAAGCTACATCTGGCGTTTTATCAGTATGAATGCAATAATGCCTGCCAATATCCCGAACACAATCAGCCACAAGTCAGTGACCTCATGACTTCCCTCTGATGCTTTGGGAAGGTAGACAGCGACATCGCCCTTATCGGTTGCAATGGCAACACCGCCATCACCATAATCCGTAACTGCCGTCACCCGTGTATCGCCGAACCACTGCATCCATGCCTGGTTCCCCTCTTCATCGAGACCAAGAAGCAGGTACTGGGGTTCCCCGGTAACCACCTCGGCATCATACCCGAGCACATAGGCCCCGCCGCCGGGTGCAGCCGATGCCCAGTAGGCGATCTCAAGGCGTTTGCCAAATTCGGTGATCTCCTGAACCTCCCCGTCGGGGGAGAGACGAAGCAGCGAAGGGGTCATCCCGTCCGTCCCGAGGGCAGTTGCCAGAAACCCGCCGTCCGGGTGAAGACGCAGGGAGGTGAGATACCCGATATTCTCGTGCCCATAGCGGACCTCACCGGTCGTGGAGCCGTCCTCATTGCCAAACAGGAGAAGCCCGGTGGGATCCATGCCCTCCGCAAGGGGCTGAACGTAGCCTGCCACCGCAAATCCGCCGCCGGGGAGCGTTCTGACCGTCGTCAGGCGTGCATACCCCACTCCCGAGGCATCGGCATAGGTCCGGTTCCACTCCTCCGTCCCGTCGGACCCGGCCCGGTATATCATGGGGTGGAGATAGTTCGATGCGATATAGGCGCTGCCGTCTGCCGTGTCGAGTCCGGATACCTCACCATACGGGACATGCCACGACCAGAGAACCGTGCCGGCCTCGTCGACCTTCACCAGCTCAAAGGCATCGGTGAAGAGGAGAAGGGTTCCGTCCGGTGCACGGTCGATGTAGCGAAGAGTCGTGGCATTGCCGGCGTCAACCGGCACGTTCCCGGTGATTGCCCCGTCGGGTCCGATGAACCAGAGGGCGGGGCCCGCTTCGGACGCTCCGGCGGCGATGAGCCCCCCGTCCTCCTGTACGAGGAGGGCGCTTATGGCAACCGATCCTTCAATTGCGACGCTCCGGTTCTCCTCGAGCTCCGTGATGGCCGCCGCCGGCGACAGGAGCAGTACGGTGATGAGCAGGAGCGCCACGGAAATCATGGCGTATGAACTGCGTTTCATTCAGGAAGAATTGGTAGAGTCCCCCAATATAGATGCCTGAATGGTCTTTCAGGGGACCGTCCCGCTCTCCCCTGCCTCTGCCGGCATGACAGCCATCCCGCAAAGAGCGGGTCGGTGCAGCGCCATACCCCGTCGTCGTGACGGGCGATGAGGTCCCGGTACGAAGGCGCCTGGAGAGAGGGGGCGACCTTCTCCCCCCTCTGCAGGGCGGGTTCCATACTTTTTTTCCCTTTTCCGGGAGATGATCTCTGCAACAGGTACGCGTGAGTCGACCATGGACCTCTTGGCAAAAATCAGAAACCTCCTGATCGGCGGTGATACAGCGACAGATACGAGCGAGCAGGGGCGCTGCATCGATATCCTGATGGACACTGCCTCCCTCCCCCCTGCCGCCCGTGAGCGGGCGTCGGCACCACCGGATCCCCACTACGCGGCATCCCTGGATGAATGTCTCCGTCTCTGGACGGACCTCTCCCGCCATGCAAAGAAAGAGACCCTTCTGCTGGCGTTTTCAGAGGCCGTCTCTGCTTATCCACACGAATCACTCACCCTGATGATGGCAAACTTCGAGAGAAAGACGGCGGACATGCAGAAGAGGTACCGCGACCGCCTTCTTGTTGCTGTTCACCGCGAGGTATTCGATACCCACCACCGCCTGATGACGATGGCCCGCGAGCCACCCGCCCTCTGGCGTGTCCCCCAGGTGCGGGAGGGGTTTTCTGTCTACTGTACCATGGCGCTGGCCGCCTGCCGGGCACAGGCGGCCCACAAAGACCCTACGCTCCTCTCCCTCACCTACCTCCTTGCCGGTTTTTCGATGTATGTCGAGGACGGGCCCGGCCATCCGGTGGGGACACCATTCCCCGGGGGGCTTCAGGTCTCGCAGGACGGGTGGACCACCTACTGCCCGGTCAGGGAACATGCCGACGACGTGCCCTTCTCCATCTGCCCCTTCTGCCCGGCGCTCCAGTCCGAGGGGGTCCACCTGATCCGCGATCAGGATCAGAAGAAGAAGGTGGAGCAGAAGGAGTACATCAGGAACTATTTCACCAATTTTAAGGGATAAAAATGCGATTTTTGGCGCTTTTATCTGATATTTCCACATCCGTCATTTTTTATAGAGGGTAATGATCAGGCCCGCAATAGCAACAAAAGCTCCCCAGTAAGGCGCGATGGGAAAGAGGTCCGCATAGGAGGCTGCAGAGATGAGAAGGCCACCGACGGCGATCATCAGGCCGCCACGTCGGTAGCGGTTCGGATCCTCGATGGGCGGTTCGGGCGTAGGGGGGACATCGCCGTACATGCCGCCCCGTCCGCCACTCCGGAAGACCCGGTATTTGAAGGTGGGACCGCCGAATCCCTGTCCGCCGGGAGGATACTCCCCGGGCGACGGGCTGCTCCGGCCGAAGACGTCTCCCTGCCATCGACTCCTCTCTGGTTCCGGCTCTCCCCTCCCCTCATCGATGAGATTGATCTGGATCAGGAGGTTGCCCGTCTCCCCTCCCTCTGTGGCACCGAGCCCTTTGAGCCGGAGGGTCACATGGCCGTCGATGCGGGACGGGACCGTAAACGCAACGGTCTTTCCTTCGATGGTGATCTCCTTTTTCATGCCGAGC